>JBGTAR010000144.1:0-23997 GCA_041749815.1 Terrimicrobiaceae bacterium | reverse complement strand
TGCGAGAGCAGCCTCGGAAATTTGGAGCATGGCTGATTTTTTTGTTCTGCGCAAGCAGGAGTTCGATGGGTGGCCCCTTGACCTTGGGGCTTCAAGCACGCAGACTTTGCGCTGCTTGAAAAACACACCTTTTCCCCAACTACATTGGGACATTTCTTTTTTGGCCACGAACCCAACGGTTCGAACGAAACGCTTTGGCATGCCGGCGGAAGCCAAAGGGGTTCGTTATCCGATCCGCTTGCTGCGGTACTGGTTTGGTTTTCATTTGTTGAGGGAGGAAGCGCTGAAGGCCGGGCGTCCCTTGGAGATTGCCGAGGTGGGTGTTCACACTGGTCAGATGCTCCAGTTTTACCGGTCCGCAGCGGGGGCTCCTCCTTTCGCACGCTGGACTGCCTATGATGCGGTTGTTCTGGAGGAGAAGCTGAAAAAGGCGGGTTACGATGACGTGGTGGAAGCCAACATCGAGGATCCTTCGTTTTCGTTGGGGCGGGAGTATGACTCAGCAGTTGTCCTGCATATTCTCGAACACCTCTTTGAGCCGGAGGCGGCCATGACAAGGATTGCAGCCAACATCCGCCCCGGGGGGTCAATCATTGGAGGATTTCCGGTATTGCCAGATTTTCTTGTGAAGAGCCGTCAGGCCCAGGTGCGCAAGACGGCTGCTCCGATGGGGCATGTCAGCATTTTTTCTCCACAACGTGTGCGGGCCATGGCCGCCGGGTGTGGGATGAAAGCCGAGTTTGTGTCCGGGGCCTTTCTCATGCGCAGCAAGGGGAGCCCCCTTGAAAACTCCGCCGCCTGGATGCGGTTGAATCTGCTTTGGGGCGGGCTTTTTCCCGCATGGCCTGGCGAAGTTTATTGGTTGATGCGCAAGCCGGGTGATCAAAAACGGTTGGGCAAATAGCGATTGCCGGCAGGATGCCAGCGGTCCCAGGGGCAGCCAGCGTGCTTTAGCTTGGCTGCAACATTTCATGACTTGGCTCGGGGTCTTCCAGCAAGTGGATGAGCTTTGCGTATAGGCCACCTGCGAGGAGCAGGTCCTCATGTTTTCCGCGCTCGATGATCTGGCCACGATCAATGACCAAAATCTGGTCGGCGTGACGGACGGTTGAAAGTCGGTGTGCGATGACGAAGCTGGTTCGGTTGGCGAGAAGGCGGTCGAGGGCTTCCTGGATGAGTTTCTCGGTGGCGGTATCCACGCTGGCCGTCGCTTCGTCCAACACAAGGATGGGCGGATTTTTTAGCAGGGCCCGCGCAATGGCCACGCGTTGCTTTTCGCCGACGCTGAGCCGCACACCACGCTCGCCGACCTGGGTGTTGAGACCCTTCGGCATGCGCTTCACAAACGCATCGGCATTTGCGGCTTCGAGGACCTTCCAAAGCTGAGCGTCCGTCGCTGCGGGAAGCCCCATCCGGAGGTTTTCGGCCACGGTTCCATTAAAAAGAAAACTTTCCTGCGTCACGAGGGCAATATTGCGCCTGAGGTCCTCACGACGAAGCGAAGCAAGCGGATTTCCGTCCATGAGAATCTGCCCCCCTCCATGCTCATAAAACCGGATGAGTAGGTTGACGATGGTGCTTTTGCCAGCGCCTGTGGGGCCCACCAACGCGATCATTTCCCCCGACCGGGCATGAAAGCTGATCCCCTTGAGCGTGGGTTGGGAGCCGGAGTAGGAAAACGAGACGTTGTCATACCGCACATCACCACTCAGCGGCTCCTTCAGCACAACGGTTCCCGCGTCCTCCTCAGGAGTTTGATCGAGGATTTCAAAAACCCGCTCTCCCGCGGCCCGGCCAGATTGAACGATTTGGTTCAATTGGTGAAGCCGACCGACGGGCTCGTATAGAAACCGTGAGAGCACCAAGAAGGCAACAAAGACACCATAGTCCAACTTGCCATCCAACACCTGAGAGGCACCAAATCCCGCGACCATCAGCAACCCAAACGAATTGAGAAAATTCATGCTGGGTTGATAAAGCGCCCACACTTTCATCACAGTCAATGTGGTTTGCCGCAGTGTTTCGCTGGCTCCATTGAAGCGGGCGTGCTCGCGTTCTTCCGCAGCGTAGGTTTTGATCTGACGGACCCCCGAAATATTATCGTGGAGAAGGGAGTTCAGCGACGAAGCGGCCCGGCGTTGTTTGCTGTAGCGGCTTTTTGCGGTCAGAGTGTAGGCCATCGCCCCGATGGCGAGGAAGGGCAGGGGAATCATTGCCACCAACATCAGCATCGGGCTGTAGGCATACATCAGCCCGGCGACGACCACAATTTGCAGAATGGAGACCGTTCCCTGCTCGATGCCATCGATTAAGACCCGCTCCACTGAGGTGACATCCTCCACAAGTCGCGTCATCACATCCCCGGTGGCCCGCTCATCAAACCACTGAACCGGCAGCTTCTGAATGTGCGCATACAGGTCACTTCTCAAATCGAAAATGACCTTTTGTTCGAAGGAGTTATTTAAAATGATGCGCAGGCTATTCAGCAGGTCCTGCACCACAAATGACGCCAGTCCGATGCCTATCAATGGCAGCAACAACTCAGGACGGTTGTCGCCAATGACATCATCCACGATTTTTTGGGTCACAGCTGGAAAAACAACAACCATCAGCGTCCCCACCACCGCACATCCCATGGTTCCCGCGGCCATCCATGGATAACGCTTCACATATTGAAAAACTCTGGCAATCACTCTCATCGACAGCCTTTATCGCCCATGATTTGGTGTTCATCAATCATTGATGCCTTGTCCATCACGGAGGGCCTTTCATCACTCCATCAAAATTCAAATATCAGCACTCGGAAATCGTCAATAACTTGCCGCCCTTTCGGTTAACGCTTGGGCTGGGCAGCCCTCCTTCGACAAGGCTTCGGAGGAAACGTCCCTTGCCCGCCAACTTTTCACCATTTTCTCCCCCGTGATTCATGCCGGTATTGAAGCCTCTGCCCTACCGCCCGATATGACCACTTGCGCGAAGCGGCAATCTCTTCATCTTGCTGCCTGTGGATTCCTTAACTCAAGCAGTGCTCGGTGCGGCCGTGGCGGAGGCTGGCATGGGCCGCCAGCTCGGACGGCGTGCCATCGTCTGGGGGGGTGCCCTTGGCACGCTCCCTGATTTGGATGTCATTGCCAATCCCCTGCTGGATACGATCGGGGAACTGGAGTGGCATCGGGGGATTTCGCATTCGCTATTTCTGATCACCCTGGTTTCTCCGCTTTTGGGCTGGCTGGTTTCCAGGATTCACCGTCATTCTGTTAGTATCCACAGAGCCGCTCTCACCGTGTGGCTGATCCTTTTCACCCATGTGTTGATCGATGTCTTCACCGTTTACGGGACGGTGGTTTTTGCTCCTTTCAGCGAGGCCCGGATCGGATTTAACAATCTCTTCATTATTGACCCGCTCTTCACGCTGCCACTTCTTGTAGGCGTCCTTGCGGGCCTGGTTTTTGGCCGGAGTCAAGCGGCATCCCGTTGGAATTCTATCGGCCTGATTGTTGCGAGTGTTTATGTTTTGTGGAGTTTTGGCGCCAAAGCGTGGGCAGATCAAAAATTTGTCAAAGCTGTCCAAGATCAAGGCATCGAAGCCGTGAGGCATATGACGTCACCAACGCCCCTCAACACGCTCCTCTGGCGGGGGGTTGCCGATGATGGAGAAGCCCTCCACGTGGGTTATGTTTCGGTGTTGAACCCTTCATCGCCAGTGCGGTTTGTGATTATTCCAAAAAACGCGGGACAGGCGGCAGACAATCGAGCCGCCAATCGTTTGCGCTGGTTCTCGAACGACTACTTTTCCATTCAAACCCAATCGGAGGGGCAGTTGTGGGGCGATTGGCGTTTTGGGGAAGTGCCTGCCGCCGCAGAAAAGCCGCAACCTATCTTTGCTTGGCTCGTGCTTCCTGACGGAACTGTCGTACCTCAGCGCCCTTCGTTAAGTTCCCGCACATTAGGAGAAATCTGGCAGCTGACAAAAAATCCTGCCAATCAAGCTGATCCGTGAATGGGCTTAGAAAGAGGATCTGCCCAGAAATGGCCAAACACCGGGGGAATTTTTCTCATGGCGGTTCGTAAGGATTGGCCATGTGCTAAATCTCTAGGTTCGCCCCGACGTAGCTTTGGAGCAAGTAAATCCTCCGCCGCAATACCGGTGTTAAATGCGAGGACACGTGCACTCCGTTCTGAAGCCCCACCACTTCGGTTCTTGCGCCGACCTGTGCAGTCACACAGGTTGTTGCCATGAATTCCTATTTCAAGCAATTGGGTGAAGAGGTTCTTGCCGCCTGGAGACTCAAAAACTTTTCTCTCCCCGCCTTCCCGGCCATCGCATCCGGGGCCCTGGAACAAAACCCTCCTTCAAGTGTTGTGGACATTGAGGAGCTGATCAGGGACTTTCTTTTGAGTGATGAGCAGCCGCAGCAGTCGCTCTCCGGCTTTGGGCAGCCCGAACTCATCGTTTACAACCACCCCCGGTTTTATATTCAAGTCCTCTTCTGGTTGGATGGGACCACGGATATTCACCAGCACGAGTTTTCGGGAGCCTTTCATGTGCTGGGTGGTTCCAGCCTGCATTCTCACTTTGAATTTCTTAATGTGAATCCGATCACCGCTCACTTCCGTTTGGGGGATCTGCGTTTGATCGATACTCAAATGCTCGAGACTGGCACCACGGTTCCCATTATTTCAGGCACCTCTTGCATTCACTCCTTGTTCCATTTGGAAACTCCTTCGGTCACGGTTGTTGTCCGCACTCAATCGGACCCGGGGACCGGCCCGCAATTTACCTACCTGCCTCCCCATGTGGGGCTTGACCCGGTCCAGGAGGATGCGCTGACGATGCGGCGCAAGCAGATGTTTGATGCCCTCGAGCAGGTGGGGGATCCCGCCTACGCAGACCTTCTGCTTGAAATGGTTGAAGAACTGGATTTTGAGAGGGGCTTCTTCATGCTTCAGAATGGCCATGCCCACCTGCGAAGCCTCGGGGCTTGGGAGGATGTTTGGAATACTTTTGCTCAAAAACACGGGGCTCTCTCTGACGGTATTGCGCCCACCCTTGACGAAATTGTGCGCAGGGATGCGATTTCGGGCATGCGGGGAATGATCGAAGAACCCGAACACCGGTTTTTTCTGGCCCTGCTGCTCAATGTGCCCGGCCGGACCCGGATTCTGGAATTGGTGGGTCAGCGGTTTGACGGTGATCCGATTTCCACGATTCTGCGATGGGCCGAGGAATTGATCGTGGAATCCGGGGATGGGCTCTGGATTTTGGATGCAGGATTTCCCGAAGAACTTGGTGTTCCCGTCGAAAATCAACAACCACTCTTCCTTTCAGCCTTGCACGCCCTGATTGACCCCACCGCCCCCCAACTTGACGATGAACAGATTGCGGACTCCCTCCGGGACGTTCTCCTGCATTCCAGCCTCAGGGTCATTTCCGGTTAGGTGTCGAAACATCGGAATGCCTGATCCGCAATCTCCACTCCCGCGTTCGTTTTATGAGACCACCCCGCTCCAATGCGCCAGGGGATTGATTGGTGCCGTGCTGTGCTGGGGTGAGACCTCGGGCAGGATCGTGGAGACTGAAGCCTACGATGCGGAGGATGATCCCGCCTGCCACACGTTTTTCAGAAAATCTGCCCGTGCCTTCGTTCAGAACCACTCTGCTGGCACCGCGTATGTGTATCTAAATTATGGCATCCACTGGATGGCGAATGTGTTGGTCAAAGGCCGCCGCAATGGCTTTGTTTTGATTCGGGCTCTGGAACCCATCGACGGGATTGCTGTCATGATGACACGCAGAAAGACCGACCGCCTCCGTTCCCTGACATCGGGCCCAGGAAAACTGACCTCCGCCCTCGGCATGACCGGTGCCGATCACGGTCACGATTGGACGTCAGACGTCAAGTATGCCCTGCTCCCGGGGCAAAAAGTCCGTTCCATCGCAGCGGATATTCGCATTGGGATCAGTGCCGGCAAGGAACTGCCCTGGCGTTTCCTTGTCCCTGACAACCCCCATGTTTCCCGTGGCCTGTCCAGAATCCAACCGTGATCGGCGGACTCTAATCTCAGAACGTCGGCGATCACCGGCACCGGACCGCTGCCGCGGGGAGTGCCGGACGCGTAGCGACCATGCCCCCGGCGGGCAGGTGTTGGGTGGACTGCATGGTCGACATTGTTTTTTACCAGTTCATTGACCCGACGAATTTGCCATACAACAACTATCGGCTCCAGCACTGACTAATTTCTGGATGGAATTAATGTCCCCCTTACGAGTCGCTTCCAAGAGTTGTTGTTCTTTGGTCATGGCGGGATTTATTCTCTCAAACGAGACTGTCGAAAAGGCAATTGATGGTTAATTGTTGGCCTCATTTTTTGGCGCTGTTTGTTGTGAAAATTTTGGTTGCTTGGATCGGAATTTCAATCCCAATCATCAGTTTCGCTTTGCCGCAGCCATTAAGCTGACTGCGAGAGCTGGATTTCAACCGGACATCCACTTTCAGGTCCTCCTTGAGTCAGGTTTTCCCGGTTTTCCAAGTTGTGGACAGCTCCTTGGATTTCCGTGCACGGATATTTGCAACGACGACTTCAACACCACCTGCGATTGAGATGCCATGACAAGGCAAGCTCGCTCCCCCTGGGAACGCTGGCCCGGCGCCTGCGGGACCGGCAATCCTGCTCTGCCTCAACGACACATTAAATCGCACCCAAATGAGCTGGGATATTTAAACTTGATGTCACTTGCTGATCCGGGAGTCTCCCTGCACCACTGATTCTTGCGGGTGGTGGTCCTGAATTATAAGTTCTGGGATCGGCTCCTTCTGGCTGTTCCTACGCCACCACAAGGTCTGACCCCATCTGCTCTGCACCAACCAAACCTTCGAAGGACATCGTCCCCGATGTCCATTCCTTCCACCAATTCCAAGGTAGGGACGGATCGCCGAGCGGTCCGTTGATTGCATCCTTTATGATTTCAAAATGGCATCAGTCACATGCACCGCGCATCTCCAGAAATGTCACCATTTCCTCCCGCCCGAATTTCCGGGCGATTCCCAGAATAGAAAGTCCGGCTGAATTGCGGGCGTTGATGTCAGCCCCGGCCTCGAGAAGTACGACAGCGTTCGGTCCTGTCACCCCGCATTCGGCAGCAAACATAAGAGGTGTTGTTCCGTCATGTTTTTTGATATCCGGCTCAGCTCCGCGTTCAACCAGTTTGCCGATAATCTCAGCAGCCATCCGGCCTACTTCATTGTCGTCGGTCGGTTGGTAACGACCAGCGAGGGAGTGGAGCAGATGCTCGCCAGTCACCTCCGAACGGCGGTTGATGTCGGCCCCTCTCGTGATGAGAAGATCAACCACATCAAAGTGGTTGCGATTTGCCGCCCATGTAAGTGCCGTGCGCTGATCGTTTTTTGCAAGGATTACATCTGGAGGCGATCCGGCATCAAGCAAGCGGGTGACTTCCGCGAGGTCTCCTTGTTTGGCTGCCTCGATCATCAGTGCTGTTGGAGAGCTGTCCCGGCGTGCTGTTGCCTCATCGGGAAAAACCCCGAACCTGCGGAGCATGCCAATCGTCGGACGGTGACTCGCCCAGTTTGCCAAACTCCCTTTCTTGGTTTGCTCTTTGGGATCAGCACCAGCGGCGGCAAGAAGTAGGATCCCCCAGTCATTTCCAGCCTTCGCAGCCACCGTCAATGCGGTTTCCCCCGAATTTGTTTTTGCAACCGGGTTGGCACCGCCAAGCAGGAGATTGATTGTCATGCGGTCGTGCGGCCAGCCGACTCCAGTCAGAGCGGCCATAAGCGGTTTGCGCCCGCTCTTGTCGCCTAAGTTCGGATCCGCCCCTGCCACCACGAGAAGGTGAACAAGTGCCTCTCTGCGATTTTCAACAGCACGCAGAAGCGCCGTCTTTCCGTTGGCGTCAGTCTCATTGATGTTCCACCCACCATTCAGTGCGTCGATGACACTGTTGAGATCTGCAGCAAGGATGGCATCAGCAATTTTCCTGCTAAGAATTCGGGGTTTATGACTTTCGGGAGCGGCGGATTCGTCCTGCAAGAGCTTGACGATTTCAGAGGACTTCCCTCCCGATGCGATGGCCACAGGGAGATTTTCAGGAGGAACCCCCGGAGGATTCACCTTGGCACCCTGCCAGAGAAGATACTCCACCACATCAAAATCCCCGTTTCGGGCGGCACAGGCGAGTGGAGTCCATCCGTCGTTGCTTCGGGCATCAAGGTCTGCTCCGCCGAGAACCAGCATTTCAAGCATCATCATTTTAAGGTCCGGCTTCAGCGGGCGCACTGGGTCGAGGAGAGCATGAAGCGGAGTCCTGCCTGCAGCGTCACGGGCATTCACATTGGCACCCGCAGAAAGGAGCGCGTAGGTTCTGATCTGATGCCCACGGAAAGCTGTAATATGGAGCAACGACCGCCCTTCAGAGTCACGGATGGCATCGATATCCGCCGCGAGCATTTGACGAAGAGCCGGAACATACTGCTCGGGAACCCCCATGTCATTATGAGCCAATCCGAGCATTTCACTCCCAGCATGCACGTTCACGAAATTCGCCAGAAGCAAAGCAACCGCAATAAGTCGAGTCATCTCCCCTGATTGTAGTTCCACCCCTGCTGTTGGCAAACTCAAATCCCTCCGTGCAGTGCAAGTGGTGTAGGATAGAAATCTTCGATTCGTTCCCTGAGGGGGAAAAAGCGTTCAGCCCAAGGTTGCGAGGAACGAGCTACCTTGGGGTCTGTTACAGTGAGCGAAACCAACCCTGAATGGGTTATATCGACTTTCTGGCAGGAATGGTGTGTTTTTTGAATCAGCCCTCAACCGCTAAATATATCGGCTAATACCTAGCGTGCGGTGTTTGGGGCCGCTATTCACCGCAAATTTGCGGAGAATTCTTGCAATGATGGCGATTCTCCTGCTTAATCGCCGTAGAAATAGCGGAGATTATGATCTATATCCACGAACTGTCAGGTTGGCCTGCTTTGACTTGGGACGTGGCAAGGCTGGCCCCCGTGCTTGCAGAGGTTCGTCATCGACAGGGACGACTCCTTGGCCGGATGGAAGGCCTGGGGTTTTCCTTACGAAGTGAGGCCAGTCTGAACTCGTTGACTGCGGATGTTGTCAAATCGAGTGCGATTGAGGGCGAGACTCTGGACCCCGAGCAGGTCCGATCTTCCATCGCCCGCAAACTCGGTTTGGATGTCGCCGGCCTTGGGCCCGCAAGCCGGGATGTCGAAGGCATCGTGGAGATGATGCTGAACGCCACTCAGAATTCCGCCGATTTGGTGACCGCAGATCGGCTCTTTGACTGGCATGCATCGTTATTCCCGACCGGCAGAGTGGGCCTGCGTCGAATCACTGTGGGAGCATGGCGGCCAGTGGAAGCAGGAGTCATGCAGGTCGTTTCGGGACCGATTGGCCGGGAGAGAGTGCATTTTGAGGCTCCAGCAGCAGAGAAGCTGGAGGGTGAAATGACCGCCTTTCTTGAGTGGTTCAACACCGGGGACAATGTGGACCCCGTTTTGAAAGCAGGCATAGCCCACTTCTATTTTGTCACGATTCACCCGTTTGAAGACGGCAACGGACGCATTGGCCGGGCGATTGCCGATCTGATGTTGGCCCGCGCCGACGGTACGAAGGAACGCTTCTACAGCATGTCGGCCCAAATCGAGGCGGAGAGAAAGGAATACTACCTGCAGCTCGAACGCGGCCAGCGCGGCGGCTTGGACATCACGAACTGGCTTGAATGGTTCCTGCAATGCCTCGGACGCGCCATCGAAGGGGCCGGGAACACGTTCTCCGACGTCCTTCGAAAAGCCAAACTTTGGGATCAGATCAACCACGAACCGGTCAATGAAAGGCAACGCAAAGTCCTGAATCGCCTCATCGACGGCTTCAAGGGAAATCTCACAACGTCCAAATATGCGAAGATCGCCAAGTGTTCTGAAGACACCGCCCTCCGCGATATCCAATCGTTGATCAAACACAGGATCCTCACCCAAAATGAAGGCGGCGGACGAAGCACCAGTTACCGCCTCATTGAAATGAAAAATCAGCAAATGCCCTGATGATTCACTTCGTGGGTATCCTTAATTTCTTCCCGCGTTATCCCCGGTGGACAGGGAGTCTCTTGGCATGATCCCGGCATCTTGCGGGAAGGACGGAAAGATAGGGGCAGTCCTGCGTATTATCATGTTTGAAGTGTAGTTTCTAAGGTTTGCTGGGCACCTGCATTTAATTCCCTCGCAGTCACTTCATCGCTACCGACTGTGTAAAACACACCATGGGGGAAAACTCGACTCAGCAGACGATGAAATCCCAGAATTTCGCGATGAATGCCAGCAGTGATCTTCAGTCCCTCGATATCCGAACGCAAGCAGGCTGTAAAGTAATCGCCCAAACCAAACTCTTGCGCTTCGTAAAACAGAAA
Organism: Terrimicrobiaceae bacterium; assembly: GCA_041749815.1. Classification (GTDB taxonomy): domain Bacteria; phylum Verrucomicrobiota; class Verrucomicrobiia; order Chthoniobacterales; family Terrimicrobiaceae; genus JAJTZA01. The sequence continues at coordinate 13,559 of JBGTAR010000144.1, read as the reverse complement.
TCCCTCATTGAGATCGCCGAATGCATCCTCAGAAACGAGGATCTTTTTCATCCTCGGCCAAGAACAGATTTGACCTGGTCCCAATCAAGAAGTTTGGCCTCTCCGCGCTCAACACGCGCCTGACGCTCCCGCAAGAGATCGATGACTTCCTGCGAGATTGGAGCCTCCTCGTAGTGTTCCCTCATGTCCTCCCAGATAACCGCCATAATCCGGATCTTCTCATCGGCAGGAAGAAGCTTAATGTCCTGAGCAGTCATACGTGAAATTTACCAAACGATTCGGGAAAGGCGATTCCTTTTTACCCAACGAGGCTGTCGAAAGAGCAATTTATGGTTGATTTCCGGTCTCATTTTTTGGGTGGCAGATCTTTGTGGGTTTTTTGATTGATTGGTTCGGAAATTCAATCCCAATCCGCAGTTTTGCCGCACCTCATTCTGGCTGTGATGGCCGGATTTCGCGGGGATATCCCCTTTCAGTTCCTCCCTGTGCCATGTTTTCCCAGTTTTTCCGAGAGGTGGACCGCTCCATGGATTTCTGTGCTCGGATGTTTGCAACAACGGGATCAATGCCACCCGCGGCTGGAACCCCATGACAAGGTAAGCTCACTCCTCCTGGGAACGCTAGCTTCCAGCCTTAAATCCTTGTCTGCCTCAACCACACATCAAATCACACCAAAATGAGCCGCTGATTCATGCGGGTTGCTGTGCTGGATTATAAGTTATGGGACCGGTACCTTTGGCTGCGACCAAATGAGCCGCTGATTCTTGCGGGTTACGGTCTTGGATTATAAGTGATGGGCTCTCTTCTGGCTGCTCCAGAAAGGAACTCAGTTCACCCATTCCGGAGGGCCTCCATGATGTGGTATCCGACCCATGCTCCATTGTCTCGGTCGTTTTGGTTGCCCGTGCTAAAAAAGGCCGCAACGGTATCGTTCTGCGGTGAGACCCAAAGTCCCTGCCCGCCCAAGCCGGCCTTGAAGAGATCGCGGGTGTCCGGAGTGACGATATCCCATTGGTAACGATTTGAGAGCCCGGGGAGCGTAAAGAATGCTTTTTCGAAAGCGGCGCCCATCGCTCCTTTTGCATACATTTCCGGGCGCAGGCCGGTTTGAAATTTCTGGATCAGCTCCGCCGGAATGATCGGTTCCGGTCCGAACAGGGAAGCGCTCGGTGTATAAATCATCCCGTGACGGCCGAAATCTCTCAGCGTTGAATTCATCCATCCGAAGCCCATGGAACGGCCCTGTCTGTCCAGACCGATATAGCCGTCATTCTGGGCGCCAATGCGACGCCAGACCCGGTCACCATAAAACTCCGCAAGGGGTTTCCCGGAGATCCTCTCCACAATCAATTGACAGACATACGTGTTGATTGAGCAGTATTCGAAAGCCGTGTGCCCTGGCTTCGTGCGCTTCATATTCCGAAGCACCTCCACGGGCGAATTTCCGAATCCTTCCGCCGGTGCAAAAACACCGATACTCTCCGCCCATTGATACCAACCCCTTGCCGGATTTGTGCGGGCATCGGGTTCCTCGTGCTCGGTCGAATCAAGCCCGGTCGCCATGTCCAGAGCTTGTTCAAGGGTCACCGTATCCCACACCGATCCAGCCAGATCTGACAGATACAGGGAGACCGGCTGGCGGATATCGACAAGCCCCTCGTGCTCAAGAAGGGCCAGGGAGGTGGCAACAAGGGTCTTGCTACAGGAAAACCAATTGTGCTTGTCGAACGGCCGCATGCGCTTGTAGCGCTCAAAGACCACGCACCCCTCCTTCAAAACCAAAAGTCCCTCCATCGTAGAGGCTTCAAAATATTCTTCCACTGTAGTGGAAGAACCATCGCGGAACCGAACGCGGATCCGTCCAATTGAGGGATCGGGTCGTTCGAGCAAGTCGTGGATCGGCCCATCCCGCAAAACCTGATCCGTCGGATAGAAGCCCGACATGTGCTTCCAAAGATACCGGGCACGCTCCCCAGGGACCAGCACCTCCGCACCATGGGCCTGATCGTGAAAATAGGCGAAAATCCGCTGGAGATCCTCAAGGGACAATTGCATGGGTTCAATCTCCGTTTTGCTCATCGTTCTTCAGGACCTCAAACACCCAAAATGTGTGGACGAAGATGGGGGCAGTCCAGCGTATTCTCATGTTTGAAGTGCCATTTCTGAGGTTTGCTGGGCACCTGCATTTAATTCCCTCATGCTCCTCTCGCAGCTGCCTCGCCATCAACGCAAAATCTCACATCACTTCAACATGTCAACACGCGGGACTGACGCCAATCTGTGACCCCTACCTGGGAACGCTGGCCCCGCGCCTGCGGGGCCGGCAATCCTTCTCTGCCTCAACCACACTTCAAATCACTCTCAAATGAGCCGCTGATTCTTGCGGGTTGCGGTCCTGGATTATAAGTTATGGGACCGACCCCATCTGGCACTAACTTAAGCCCCGAATGGGGCTATATCCAACAGCCCAGGGCAAGCGTCAGCGCCGCCCTGGGTCTTTGGTAGAGAGTGGTATGTGCCCTGTAGGGGCAGCATCCTAAAATGCCCTTAAGTTAGTGCCATTCGGGACCGACCCCTTTTGGCTGTTCAAAAAAGGGCGGCTGTTTCCAGCCGCCCATGCAAAAAGCTACAACAAAAAATCGCCAAAGATTACGCTAGACGACGGCGGCGGAACACCACCATTGCGGTGAGACCAACAGAGAGGAACGCCAAAGTGGAAGGCTCTGGAACCGCAGAAACCGTTGCGAAATCCGTTCCGATACGAACGTCTGCCAAGGACGCAGTCCCACTATCCAGGTTGAAAGTCTGATACCGATAACGACTGACATTGGTTTGGTTTGTCTCTAATGAAACCGTCGCTGCGATAGGGTTATTTGCCTCCACGTCACTAGTGGGATTGACCCATAAATCTAGAGTTTCATCACCGCTCACATTGAAGGTCAACTTAGCAACTACCTGGACCAAATTTCCCTGTGTGTAAGTGTAAGTGGGAGTAGGCGCAAGCATCGTGGACCAAGTCATAGAAGTCGTAGAGAATAATGCAACCTGAAAGCGATTGTTCACAATATTAATCGCCGCCAGATTGGTGGCGCTATTGACATTCAGGGCAGAAGCTACCGTATAAAGGTCATCAGTCTCACCGGTCATCGCAAGGGTAGTCGACCAATAGACAACCGATCCATTCGGATTAAAATCGCGAACTGCAGTGCCAGCCCCTTCTGCAACCCCAGACGTTACTGTGTAGCCGGGAGAACCAAAAACATTCCAGTTATTCGTAAATCCAGAACCTCCGGATTCGCCGATAAGCGTTGTTGTATCTGGATAATTAATATCATCTTCAGCGATAATAAGTCCAAAAGACGTAACGGCGGAAGCAAGAAAAGATGCAACTGTGAGTGGAATTTGTTTACGGAGGGAATTCATATTATTTTTTGATTTTAGGGATTTAAGGTGATTGATATTTGATCAGCAATGACCTTTGCCGCCAAAAACTCTTTCGTCAATCTTTTTTTTAATATGTTGACAATTATATCAGAGCACCTCACGCACCTGCTGGCTCAATCAAAAAGGACACCGGGGAGGAAAAAAGTTGAATGTTCGTTGGCTCAATGAAGAAGACACCGGGACTCGCCCCAATTGGGTGTTCTGAAAGGAGTCCGTAGGACGACTGGAAGATCACCCAATTGGGGCGACTGTTTTTAGGGACTGATTGGGTCTTCATGCGGCAGCACGGATGGAGGGGTGCAAAAATCTACGCAGTTTGATTTCGATCAGGCGCTTGAGATCAAAGGGGTTGAGGCTTGCATAGAGGGTTTCGAATACCTTCATTAGAATTTCCCAGCACAGCGATCCACTACTTGCTCAGAAATGGCTTAAGATCAATGCCGTTCGGGAATTCAGACAGTTTGCCAGCACACAACATGTTGATGGTCAGTAAAATGCACCGCAATATATAGTGTGCTTTTGATTTTGATTCTGGGAGAAGATTGGGATGGAACTACAACCCCACAACTCGACCGACTTCCTGACATCCTTTTCTTCTCTGATCCCCGATGGGGAATTGGGATCAATTCTTCGCTGGCATGGCCCGGCCAAGCGCAGCCCCGCCACAGTCTCAGCCAGCAAAATTGTGAGTGCTTTAGTGTTTCAACTGCCTGCTTATCTGCGACCGCTACTATGGGGTGTATGCCTTTTTGGGACTGCTTGTGGAAAGGTTTGAGGAAATATCCGGGGCTTTTCGTTTGCAGGTTCGCAGCAACTTGGCCCCTGAAGTCATCATGATGCTCCAGGACGGCAGCGCGCTGGTTTCAGTAAAAATCGGAAAAGGCAAGAATGCCACATTGCCACATTGGTGCGGGAGATTCGTGGACGAGTGCGTCGTAAAGACGGCCTGTGGGTGGATGTGCGCTTTTGGACGAACCTGCTCGATACCCGCAAATACAAAGCCAAAGAACTTCTTGGCCTTTATGCCAGACGCTGGGAACAAGAACTCATGTATCGCCAACTCAAAGTGGACATGCGGCAGTCTCCCATACTCAACAGTCACACTGTTCACACTGTTCACACTGTTCACACTGCCGCTCAGGAAAGTCGCTGCCTTGGTCGCCCAATCCCGCATCCATGCTGCTTCTGAAGCCGGAAGCGAGGTGGTTCGAATCAGTTTTGGGAAAACCGTAGCGATGGTCCGCTCGCTTTGGCTGGTTCTCGCTGCAGGCAAAGGAATTATCAGCAGCAAGCAGGCCCATTACTTACAGAAAGAGTCATGGCCCATCTCTCCGATATGATCCTGCCCGAACGACGAAATCGATCCTGCCCAAGAAAAATCCGCCAACCAGTAAGCAGTTGGCCAAGACTCACAAAAAGCTCCTATGAAATCGGGGAAATCGAATACGAAGTCCTAAATGCTTATTCCTAATTTCCGAACGGCATTGGGCTTAAGATCATCGAGGACACGGAATCCCATTCAACTCAGTGATGGCCACATAATGATCTATTCTTAAGTTGTTTTCGCCAAGCTTTTCTTAAAACCTTGAACGGTTACACCTGAATGACGCTTGAAAAAACGACTGAACGTTTCAGCATCATTAATCCCTACCAAATGCTGCACTTCATTAACCTTCAGCTCAGTCGTTGCAAATAGCTCCTTTGCCCCCGCAATCCGTCGCAACGCAATCTCATCGGCGATTGAATGCCCATAAGCTTCTCGATACAGTGCAAATAACTTGGATTTAGAAACAGATGAGAACACGGCGATTTTTTCCGCATTCAAGGAACTATCTGAATAGTGATTTTGGATATATGTATAAGCCAGCGCTGCCTCCAGCGATTTTGATGGCTTCATGCGTGTTGATAGACGCTCACAAATATGCGAAGGAGCGATTGAAATAGCTTGTTTACGCTTTGGGTTCGACTCCATGAGTCGATCTAGGCATTCTGCGCCGACTTCACCAATGTGTTTCAAATCGGGATCGATACTTGACAACGGTGTCTGAGCAACTCCGCAAAAGAGTTGATTGTTGTTCACACCCAATACACAAACCTGTTCAGGCACCAGCAATCTCAAGACGGCGCAGGCTTCCATGACGCGATTCGCATCATCGTCATTGTGAGAAAATACTGCAAAAGGTGGCGAAATCGAAGACAGACACTGCATTGTCCAGTCTAAACATGACTGTCCCCATACCGACCCGTCTTCCTGTGGCGGAATCCACTCAAAGTGATGAACCGTGGCACCCGCCTGCCTTACCCTCTCTTCATAGGCACGAAACCGCGCGACTTCGATAGGGTGAGCGGAAGTGTGCATGACCACATGCTCCCGAAACCCTTTATCCAAAAAGTAGTCCGCCCCCATTTCCCCAATTAACTGATCATCAGGAAATACGTTAACATCAACAGACGGCACATCCTCTTTTCCCACTGAAACCGTGGGCAGGTCAGAATTCAAAATCAACCTACGAATAAACGTCGAATCTCCCGCCAAAGCGATAATCCCATCTCCTTCCCATTTATCAGGCACGTACCCAGACCGGATAATTCGATTGTCCAATCGCCAGCCTGCGCGATGAGCGTAATGACATATCCCCTCCAAAATACTGTAGTCATTCCAACCAAGGGCCACAAGAACGTGCTTTGAACTACGTTTTCGATTTTTCCAGAGTGGGGATGCTTCCATTTGTTCAACCACAATTCAAGTCCTCCACCGAAATTACGGTTAGTTTCTTGCTGGAATCCAAATCGCAAACGGATACATCTGGCTTTTCGAAAAATTTCATCCCTTTAGGTAACATATCCAATTCATCCAAACCCTTTTTCAGGAAATAAAGTCAAGAGTTTTTTGTATTTATGTCGCTGCCGGTTGAAAAGTGAACTGAGACGGAACAAAAGTGGAATAGTGTGATTAGGTGCTCTTTTGCCCTTGACTCGGGTGGTGGCGGGGACTCGAAGGAGGCCAGCGGAGGCCGACGAAGAGGCTCCGCCACCAGGCGAGCGCCACGAGGCGGGGAGGGATTTTCCGCTTTTGAACCGTCTCTGAGGGTCTTTCATTTCCCCCGCCTGCCATCCCTGCCAACGTCCCCTTATGAAAAGCGCCAGATCATCCACTGTCTTCCCGTTGAGTTCGTCCACCAAACCATAGCCGCCTTCAACTCCGGCTCAATCGATGGAGCGGAGGCCTGTCGTCTGCTCGACATCGGCAAAATCCGCCTCTACCAACTCCGTACACTGTGGCTAAAGAACCGCCAGGCCTTTCGCATTGAGGCCAGTGGTTGTGAACAGCGTGGCTCTTGCGCATTGCGGCCTCTCCGCCGCCCGTGCCGCCGTCTTCCCCTCTGTTCCCTGGCAACAATGCCAGTTCCATCTCCAGCAGAACGCCCAGGCTTACGTACCTCGTCTCGACATGCGGGCCAGCGTGGCTGCCGACATCCGATACATCTTCAACTCCCAGGATCTCCCCTTCGCTCTCCTCTGTGAAATCAGCGAGGACTGGTTAGCCGGAAAAATCTACCTCAACATGAACCCTGCTAACCTGCCTCCAAACTAACTCGCAACTTTTACAGAAAAAATGCGCCACCGGTCATTTTAATCAATTTATTTATATTTTAATTGACTTTTCTGCCTGATAATGCGATATAGGTAAGTTTACTAATCCCCCCTTGTGCGCAATGCATTTCGTATCCATGACAGTTCAAAAAATACTCCTCGCCACACTCTTCGCGGCTTCATGTTCAGGCGCAACTATTGAACGGACTTTCAACTGGAATGAAGAAACGGATGCCCATTGGCTGGGTGAAGGATTCTGGACTAATAGATTACAAGACTGGGAAGTTTCTAAAAATAATGTCATTTGCCATGCAAAACAAGGTCTCGGGCTGCGTACAGCGTTCCTAACTCAACTCGAATCCCAACCTCAATCAGGTAAGTTTGCAAATTATAAGGTTTCGATTGCATCTGACGATAAAACTCCTTCCGGCTACGCGGGTTTGCTCATCGGCGGAGGAGGCGGAGACGTACACTATAAATCAGCCGCCCTGATTCAAGGCCTTCCAGGAATCGGAGGTGGGACATTAGCCGTTTTTGACTTTTCCAATCAGAAGATTCGTTTACTCGACTTCTCCAATCAATCTAAAGATCACCCGACCTCACTGGGCGAGGTTCCTTATCCCGGCAAAGGTATCTCCAAACTAATCCTCGAAGTAAATACACTGCATTTCGAAGAACACACCAAAATTGAAGTGGTCGTTTCCTCAGAAACCGTGCCCGGAACAGTTGCTCGTCTATCTTATGAACTAAAACATCACCAAGTGTCTGGTTTGACTGCACTGGCATGCGCAAGTAACAATGCGGTTTCTACATTTCAATTTGACGATCTTTCCGTTTCCGGAGATTCACTTGCATATTTTCCCGAGCGTACATTCGGTCCAATCGTCGGAGCTCTCTATTCACTCGCTGATAAAACACTGAAAATTGGTGTTCAATTTTCCTCTTTAGGCACAGGTGAGGTTTCAAACACTGGAAGCAAACCCCGTAATCCGCGTGTTACTGCAGTGATTGAAGCACTTGATGAGTCATTGCCCAACAAATGGATACCAATCACCAGGGAAAGGGTCATTTCACCTCCCGACTACCATATCCTCTTCCGGATAGAAAACTGGGATGACCAAAAATCGCATAAGCTCCGAGTTCACTTTGTCGATGCATCCCAGCGAGAACACGTATACCCCATTACGATCCGTCAAAATCCAACACAAGCGGACGAAGTCAAAGCTGCCACATTTTCATGTATGGGAGTTATGGGATTAGCTGCGCTTCAACAAAGCCCCCAACCAACAGCAGACAGCAAGCCTGTGGGACGATGGACTGCTGCAAATGTCTGGGCTCCCTTTGAAACGATGACAAATAACGCAGCGGAGCTGGACCCCGACATTATATTCTTCACTGGCGACCAAATCTACGAGGGCAAACCCACATGGACAGATTCTTCACTCTCCCCAATTGAAGACTACCTCTACAAATTTTCGATCTGGCACTGGTCCTTCCAAGAGCTCACAGCAACACGACCATCGATTCTGCAAACCGACGACCACGATGTATATCAAGCAAACATTTGGGGAGACAATGGACGTATTAATTCCGACGGGAGTGATTGGTCGGGAGGATATGAAAAGACCCCATCCTTCGTCAATTTGGTCCAGAAAACAATGACAGCACACAATCCGGATGCATTGAATCCAATCAATCCGGAATCTGATATTTATAATTATTACACAGCATTCAACTACGGAAACGTGAGTTTCTTTGTCCTCGAAGACAGAAAATTCAAAAGCCCACCTACATTGAACGATCACTCCAAACATAGCCTTCTTGGCCATGAACAGGAATCAGAATTCATCAAATGGTGCACGACTCAAAACCAAGCGTTCGTCAAATGTGCGGTGAGTCAAACCATATACGTCAACATAACCAGCGATAAAAACGGGTTACAAATTGCCGAACGCGACACGAACAGCTGGCCACCGGGACCGCGCAACAAAATCGTAGCAGCCTTAGCCGACAACAACGTTTTCCTTCTCTCGGGGGATCAACACCTGGCGACAACAGCCTATGTAAAAACTAAAGAACTCCAAAGCGGTTTTTACCAATTCGCTGCTCCGCCTGCAGGCAATCACTTCTGGAGATGGTTTTATCCAAAAGGACGAGACCTCGAAGACATTCTCGGCAAATATCAGGACGCGTCCGGCAATCCTTTCGACCTACTTACAGTCGCTAACCCCGCACCGGAAATCGTCACACAGCAAGGTATTCGTAATAAAATGAGCGTTCCGTTAGAGGAATGGAATTCCGGCTTTGGAACTGTGAAGCGTCCTGCACTTGGCGATGGATTCGGCTTGCTGCGCTTCAACCATGCTCAAAAAACACTCAGTATAGAAGCATACCCATGGAATGCCAACGCTGTAAAATCTGGCTTTGAACAATTCAACGGATGGCCCGTAATCGTGAAATACAGCGACCTTTAACTTTTTTGATATGAATATGTTCCCCAAGGTAAAGCGAACCTTTCGAATCTATCTCCTTGTTGCCTGCTGCACGATCATGGGGCAGTCTTTTGGAATAGAAATCAATGGCATGAAGTGGGTTCTCGCTCCAGAAACAATGACCGTCGATTCAGCGTCCAACTCCTTCACGATCATAAACAAGGATCCGAATAAAGTCTGGTCTCAATGTATGCGACTTGCCAACGGGCAATTACTATCAAACCAAACCTACCAAGTTTCATTTGACTATGCATTCAGTGGTCATAGCTCCCCAGCCAACTTCGGATTCGTTCTGCTTCGACACGAGACGATCTCCGAATCCGGTGACCAATGGAAACGTTTCAGCGAAGTCGATGGAATATCCGGTACCATAACCTTCAATTTCCATACGACATATTTCGCTGACCCAATCATAATATTGGGTCTCTCCGCCACAGGCACGCTAACATTCACAAACCCAAAAATCGTTGCAGTTGACAAGAGCGAATACATCAAGTCCACTCAAATTCCCCATGACCCGCCAAACCCACCAGTCATTGGAAGCCCGGAATTTGAAATCCTCCTCCCCAGTCCAGTTGATACTGGAGACATCGCATATTTTTCCAACTTTACGGATTCAGAGATCAGTAACGAGCAAGCTTTCATAAACGCACTCACTCACTGCCGTGAGCATCAACTTAGCAAACTCATCATCGAACCCGGCACCTATGCGTTCCAGAGCGGAATTCCGCTGTATATCGAGAACTTCCAAAATTTTACAATAGAAGCCTACGATGTTATCTTCCTCTTTTCAGGAAACGAGCGAAGACAAGCGTTTCAAAAAGACCCACAAGCCCTCATTTTTCGCAATAATTCACGCATCCGACTTGCAGGATTAACCGTCGACTGGGACCAAAAAGATGCCTCGATTGCTTCACTGATTACCGTCAAATCTATAAATGCGGATAATAGTTTAACGGCTGAATTCGCCATGGGTAAACCAACAGATTTCTCCCTATCAAAGTTTAATGCACTCCTGTGGGTACCGGTGGAATCAACCCCACCATTCCACTACACCTATGGGCCCGAAGTCGGACCCATTGTGAAATCGGTTACAGCAGTAGAAGGAAAACCGGATCAACTGCGAATTTACCTGGATAATGCATATCATAAGGTTAATGAGAACCAGACTTATATCGTCTCCCATTTTAACTATCAATGGCACTGTTTCCTATTTGACAGCAATCAACATATGACTGTTGAAGATGTAAACATTACTAAATTCCCCGGAAGCGGATACCAGATAACTGGCCACCAGAAATATTGGCAACTCATCCGATGCAATATTGGCAATAATTCCGACTCGACATTTCCAGTGTCTACTGCCGTAGACGGAATTCATTTTCGACAATCCAACGGATTCTTTAAAATGATAGATTGCCGTATCAAGCAGTGCGGTGACGACGGACTCAACCTTCACGACAACATCTCCGCAGGCGTCAAAATCGTTTCAGAAAGAGAGCTGATTGCCTACAATGTTGAACCATGGAAAAATCCATTTAAGCAGGGCGACTTAATCGAACTATGGTCTCCCAGCTTGGAACCAAACATCTTTTCCAGCATCCTTACCGAAGCTCATTTCGAACCGGGCAAAACGTGCCGACTTCGTTTCGCTGACCCGATACCCACCGGAATCAGTTCCCGTTCTGTAGTCGTCAATCGCGCCTATAATTCATCTAATTTCATCATCGATGGTTGCGAATTCAGTCTGAACCGCGCCCGTGGCATCTTGGTCCAAGCAGGTAACGGGACCATTCGTAATTCGCTTTTTCGCCGGAATCAATCGGCAGCGATTCGAGTGCAACTAGACATCGAAGATCGGTGGGCTGAGGGAATCGGAGTCGATAACTTATCTGTCTACAACAATACGTTCGACGCCCCCAATGCACTTGGCTGGGCTGCCGGGGCGGCCATTCGTCTGGAAGCGATCTTCCCTGGCAACGAACCAGGGACCAACCGAATTAAGAATATATCGATTTCAGATAACCAATTTAATGGAGTTTTTGGCCCTGCCATATGGGGAACCGGAACAGACAACCTTTCCGCAGAGGGCAACACTGTGGATGCACCTTGCAACAAAAACACGAATGGTCCCTATCATTCCACAGGCGCGTTTATTAACGACACCAATTCTCTATGATATAGTTCTATGCGTGTCATCTCCTGCATAATGTGGCAAAAAATATGCCAAAACCTTTATTTCGAAACACTTATATAAATCATTCATTTTGCGAAAATTAGATCGCGCGAAGTATACTAACGATATTATAATGAAATTCAACGATACAATGCTAGACGAAAACATGCTGCCATTATTGCCCCGTGACTCAACCGCTGATGTCCGTGTTTCATCAAGATTAAATCCCTCAAATACAAAGGATATGTTGAATCGTAAACTCAGATCAAAGGCTGGTTTTACTCTCATCGAATTGCTGGCGAGCATCGCCATTATTGCGATTTTTGCTGCTATTCTGATTCCAGTGACTGGATCCATAAAAAGATCGGCTTCAGCAGCAGAATCCGTTTCCAATCTACGGCAGATCGGCATTGCATTAAATCTGTTTGCAGGAGAAAACGCAGGCAAATACCCGAAGAATAACAATGTCGATGGCGTGTGGTGGCAAACATTAGTCAGCAACGGTTTTTTAACGGCGGATGTTTTCCGTTCACCACTCGATACGACTACAACGGGACCTCAACAAGACAACGCCCCCCCTCTGTCCAAACGGTCCTACGCATTAGTCGGATGGGGCGATGTCGGCGACCTTTCCGGCAAATTCCAATCCAGCGTCACTCAACCCTCGCGGTCTGCCCTCGCGTGCACCTATTTTCAGGATGAAGCGGTGGTCGAACGTCCGTGGTACTATCAACACCCCAACAGCCTTCTGCAAACCGGGTCCACGGGGCCCTCCTACAAACTCCCCAATAATACCGCCGGAATCCTATTCGTAGATGGCCATGTGGAACTGCTCAATCGCAGCGAAGTTGAATCCAGAAAAATTATCGATTGGTATGGAGACTAGAACTGAACAGTTCAAAAGCTACGAGATTCTTTCGTGATACCCAGCCTCGCGACCAGTCTTCAAAACCCGCCAACACCGGACTTGAGACTTCGATGAAAATGATGCCCTCGCTGCGAAGCGGATTGAATACCTTTGAAGGTCAAATTGTCTATCCCAGCGTCGCCGAGGCCGTCGGACAAAAATCCTTTTCCAACCCATTTTCTACATAACTCTATGTTCTTTAGACGATTATGCCAAATTTAGGTTGGTTTTATCGACCTGTGCTACAAATGCTTTCAATTACCCACAAGTTTCTGATTTAGCAGGAACCCTAATGTAATATCTGTCATTCGAGAGAGGCCTCTCCACATAACTAGATTTCCGGGTGGTGGATCTGAAGCTCTGGCAAGATAACCGCCCAGGCGAGCAATTTTGGTGAGGTAATGCGAGAGCGTTCGCCCTTGGGAACCGGGCTCTACTTTGTCTTTAACAAGCTCATCGAGCAAACGGCACTCCAGCGTGGTGAGTGCTGCATTCGGTGAAGTGGAAGGATAGTTTCGATTGAGCATTGTCATCCAGAAGACTCTCCAACTCACAATGCATAAAACCGAGATCAAGTTGGCAAGGCGTTGTGAACTCCGCAACTTGGACTCTTCGGCCTTACAACCCGACTTCAGAATCTTATGAAATGTTTCAATCTTCCAACGCATTCCATACCAATTTACTTTTTCAATGGCCTGGGCAAAAGAGGCGACTGGCAGGTTTGTTAGCAATTTCCATTCTATTTTTTCTCGATCCTTTGGCGTACCCTTTTCCCGAACCTCAATGACCGTGAGGATCAGTTCAGGGTAAGCGTCACTTCTAGCACATCTACCCGGAAAGGTAGAACTGCCATAATCTGGATTGATGACAGATCTACAAAGTTCGATAGAAGTTCTCAAAGTTGACGTGGCAGGGCGGGTGATAACGCCCAAGGAGAAGCGGGAGG
>JBGTAR010000143.1:0-3600 GCA_041749815.1 Terrimicrobiaceae bacterium | reverse complement strand
GGAGATGGAGTCACTTTTGGAGATCCTTCGCCCTGCCGGAGGTGACGTTAGAAGCCATGCTCTTGTTGAAGGGGAAGATGCCGGGGACATTGCAAGGCAGGCGGTCGGGGAGGGGGCTCCATGGATTGCTGTGGCTGGTGGCGATGGCACGGTGGAGGCGGTTGCCAAAGCTCTTATTGGTAGCGACATTCCGTTGGGTGTGATTCCTGCCGGAACCTATAACAATTTTGCCATGAGCCTTGGAATTCCCACCGAACCGCTCAAAGCGGCAGAACTCATTCGGGAGGGGAGAGTCAAAGCCATTGATGTGGGTTTCGCCAATGGTCAGCCGTTTTTAGAGTGTGTGGGAGCCGGTTTGGATGCTGCGCTTTTCCCGCTGGGAGATGAGATCAAGGAGGGAAATTTTTTAAGATGGTTCACCTTATTTCGGCGGGCATGGACCTACCCCAAAAAGCCATTTGAACTGATTTTTGACCGGCCCGTCGGCGATGCGGTGACCCCGGGGCAGTCCAAAACCCGCTATCTCCGAAAATTCCGCGGCGAGAGCCTGCGCATTTCGGCTTTGATGGTGACCGCTTCCAATGGCCCTTATTATGGAATGAACTTTGCCGTGGCACCCAATGCCCGCGTTGATGATGGGTTGATCACCGTGAGTGTATTCAAGCGCTTCAGTAAGCTGGAGCTGTGGTGGCACTTTTTGTCCATCAGTTTTGGTCGGCGCGCCTATTCGCCGAAGACCATTGTGTTTCGGGTGGGGAGTCTAGAGATTCGCGGACCGGAGCGCTTGTCCACGCACCGAGATGGCTCTTCGACCGAAGACTGGCCTTTGAAGGTGGAGTGCCGGCGTCAGGCGCTCAAGGTGTTTGCTTCGGAATCAATCCCAACCGTTTCCTGAATATCCTGTTCAACCAGCTTGCTTTGGGATTGGGGGTTGGTGGATAATGGAATTTTGAAAACTCAACCCTCATTAGCTCTGGTCGATTACGGCAGCGGAAATCTCCGCAGTGTCGCCAAGGCCCTGGAGTCGTGTGGGGCAACTGTGAGGTTGGCCACCTCGGTTGCGGACCTCTCCGATGCGGATGCCGTTGTTGTGCCAGGTGTCGGGTCCTTTGGTGATTGTGCGCGAAATCTCGATAAGAGTGGACTCAAGGAACCGATTCTTGAGTGGCTTCAAAATGACAGACCTTACCTTGGAATCTGCCTCGGTTATCAACTGCTTTTTCAGTCCAGCGAGGAGTCTCCCGGCGTCGAGGGGTTGGGGTTTTTTCAGGGACGAGTGGTCCGGTTTCCTGAATCGCCCCTCAAAGTCCCCCACATGGGATGGAACACCCTCGAAAAGACCAGAGGGCCATTGTATGTGTCTGGGGATCCTTCCTCGGCTTACTATTTTGTTCACTCGTATTACCCTGCACCCGAGGATTCGTCCCTGGTGAGTGCCTGGTGTGATTATGGGGGAGGATTTGCTGCGTCCATTAGCCGCGGCAATATCCATGCCACCCAGTTTCACCCAGAAAAAAGTCAGAAAGCAGGTCTGGAATTGCTCCGCGGGTTTCTTCGTGCTTTGAATGACGCATGAACTTACTCCCCGCGATAGATTTGATGGATGGAAAGGTCGTTCGACTCCGCCGTGGAGAGGCCTCGGAAAAGACCATCTATTCTGATGACCCCGTGGCATGGGCCATCAAATGGGAGGAAGCGGGAGCTGATTGGCTGCATATCGTCGATCTGGATGCCGCGTTTTCCGGCAAGCCTTCCAACCTCGACCATGTGAAGGCCATCTGCGAGGCGGTGAATATCCCCTGCGAACTGGGGGGTGGCATGAGAGATTTTGCAAATGTGAGTGCTGCGTTTTCGGCCGGTGTCAGCCGTGTTGTTCTGGGGACGGCAGCCTGTGAGTCCCTGGAGTATGTCCGAGAGATGTGCTGCGAATTTGGTGGCGATCGCATTGCGGTGGGTATTGATGCCCGTGATGGCAAGGTCGCGATCAAGGGGTGGAAAGAAACCACTCCCCGTCTCGCCACCGAGTTTGCTCTCGCGGCGCAGGAGGCCGGAGCCCGAACAATCATCGCCACAGACATTGCCACGGATGGGATGCTCACCGGTCCAAACTACCCGGCTCTTCTTGAGTTGGCTGAGTTGCTGGATTGTGACCTCATCGCGAGCGGTGGGGTTTCCAACACCGGCGACATTGCTCGTCTGGCTGCCTTGGGCTGCATCGATGGAGTCATTATCGGAAAGGCTCTCTATGATGGGTGCATTCCGATTCCCTTCGAAAAATACTGATGCAAGCCGCCCAGCATCTCTGCGCCAAAAACAGTTTTGGCGAATGTGAGTCGTGAATTCCACGCTTCCACCCGGATCGTTCAACGCGCACTGGTTCAATTTTTTTAACGCCGTTTCTTTCCAGATCATGATGGGGGCGCCCATCATCCTCTTCACGAAATCTCTGGGGGCGTCCTCCACGGTTATTGGAATTGTGGCTTCATTCACGCCGTTGATGACGATTTTTCAGCTTCCGGCGGCGCGCTTTTTGGATCGATACGGATATCGGGAGTTTGTGTTAATGGGGTGGGGATTGCGCACGGTCTTGATTTTTGTGATCGCGTCCGTGCCGCTTCTTTCCTTTCTGGATGCGCAGTCCAAGATGGCGGTGCTGCTTGCCACACTCTTTATCTTTAATCTTCTTCGGGGGATTTCCTCGGCGGCGTGGATGCCATGGATCGCGGAGTTGATCCCCGAGTCCCGTCGGGGCCGATTTCTCTCTTTGGACCAGCTGTTCATGTATGCGGGCTGTTTGATTTCGCTTGCCGTGTCTGCCGTTGTCATGGCCGGTCAAGTGGACCCCTGGGAATACTCGCTGGTCTTTTTTGTCAGTGCTTTGGGCGGGGTCATGAGTCTTGTGTTTATCAAGCGGATTCCTGAAGTGTCGTCCCCGGAGTCGGTCAAGCGAAGTTCCACCCCGGTGCCATGGCGGGCCATGTTGGCGTATCCTCCTTTTTTGCGGATCATTGTCTTTAACCTCCTCTATATGTCCGTCGTCGGAAGCCTTGGGGTTTTTACGGTGGAATATTTGAAGGAGACGATTGGATTTAAGGTGGCCACCGTCCTTGTGCTCTCGGGATTTTCTTTTGTGGGGGCTCTGATGGCACTTCCTTTCTGCGGGCGGTTTATTGATCGAACAGGAAGCAAACCCCTGCTGCTGGTGGCAACTTCCCTGTTTTTTTTCGTGATCCTTGGCTGGTTCCTTCTTTCTTCAAGCGTCCTGCCGCCCTCGTTTGTTTTGGTCGCCTGCCTCAATCTTGTCACAGGAGCCGCATCCGCCAGCTTCAATCTGGCCAATGTGCGCATCGTCATGGCCACCATGCCAGAGATGGGAAGAAGCCACTTTTTTGCGTTGTTCACCGTGATCACCAGCCTTGGCCTCGGCGCTTCGCCCATTGTCTGGGGACTCACTCTGGATGCCATCGGCACGATCGACATCGTGGCAGGCATCTTCACCTTCAAACGTCACAGTGTGTATTTTCTCGCACTTTTGGTGTTTAACATTCTCTCAGCCCTTGCCATCCGTCTCCTCGTCGAGAACCCATCCGGACAATCCCA
>JBGTAR010000142.1:0-6616 GCA_041749815.1 Terrimicrobiaceae bacterium | reverse complement strand
ATCTCAAAGAACGCGATCTCTCTCCCAAGCGTTACGTCTGGAGAGCGGAGGGACAAGCGATCTTGGAAAAAATCCAGCGAGCCAGAGCTGCAGTCCAGAAGCAGAATATTGTATAGCTATTTCCAAACCAGCACACTAGTGGAAAAATACTAGCTTCGACCACCCAAACAATGAGATCGAAAATTGGCCATACATTGCTTTTTCGCCAGTCTCGTTCGGATACGAGATGAAACGAAGCGATCGTGTAATTCTAACAACTGTTTCCGTTGTCGCGGTGAGCCTTTGTGCCGTCACAGCCAGCTCTCAATTGCAATACATGGCGATGGATCAAGAGTCGAGAATTCCCTCACAGGCTCGCCAGCTTATCCTTCTTGCATCAAGTGTGATCGGGATGTTCTCCTTTGCATTTTTCTACCTCCCAACTCGCTCAGTTTGGAAGGTTGCCATAGCAATCATTCTTGGCCTCTATCCAACGGCTTTATCAATCCTATCATTATTTCGACTCACGAAAGGATAGCGAGAACACTTTATGATTGCGACAAAACCAAGAATCCGAACGTACCAACGACCGAACCCCTATAAGCTGTCACTCGGGCTGCTAAAGCATCCCGAGTCGCAAGGCAACAAAACTCTATCTGGAGGATCGAGGCAATGAAACTGAATAACCAAGAAAAAGAAATTGAAGAGCTCTTCAAGCGCGACGAAATTGTATTGTCCAAGCCAGACAAAAAACTACTCGGACGGTTACGCTCTGCCGCCGAAAACACTTTCAGAAAGGATCGTCGCATTAACATTCGATTGTCGGAGCGAGATATGGTCGGCATTCAGAAAGTTGCTGCCGCGAAGGGTGTGCCCTATCAGTCTTTGATCTCGGGGTTAATCCATCAGTATGTCGAGGGGGATCTCGTTCAGAAATCATAAAGTGCGATGCATCGAACACCTAACCGCAGGCACTTGGGCTGCTTACGCTCCCGGACCTCCAACAGTCCGATGACGGTGATCGCCAACGACACGAAAGAGATGAGATGAAACCGGAACGCGTTACAGGAAATCATGCTGCCAATGAGCAGCTTCTTTATTTTACATCCTCCAGTCTGTTAGCCGACGACACACGCCTGGTCTATATTAGCGACTCGACAGGACATCCGAACCTTTTTATGCGGGATCTTGTTTCTTGTCGTGACACCCAATTGACGAACAACGCTGAAGGCTTTCTGAAATCCTATGTCTATTTTGATGGAACCCCCTATCGGGGCTTCGGCAAGGCAAGTGTCAGTCTTCATCCTGAAAGCGGCTCAATTTACTACATCCAAGGAAGGGAGATTCGAAAAATCGACGCAGGCGGCAACGAAAGAACGCTTGCGCAATATCCCGACGGACAAATGACAGCATTCTCTCATGTTTCTGGAGACGGCAAATTCCTTTGTGTGCCGACGACAGACGCGCGAGCCCTCGACGGCGACAAACAATTAAATGGCCGACTGGGGCATGACATCGACGAAAGAGTCCGTATCGAAGGGTTGTCATCTTTCCTGCGGGTCTTTGACACCGATACAGGTGAAGAAATACTCTGTGAGAGAGTCCAGAACTGCTGGATAACCCACGTTCAATTCTCACCCACGAACAGGAATCTCATTCTCTACAATCACGAGTGGCCCTCTGATTGCGGTATTCGCCGCATGTGGCTTTTCGATGGGACCCGACATATTCGTTTGCGAACAGAGGATGAAGTCCGATCCCGGCAAGATTGGACTTGTCACGAAATGTGGGAGAGCGATGGGAGCGCGATCATCTATCACGGTGCCTATCCAAGCGGCCTTGCCTACATCGGCCGAGTCAATCCGGATGGAACCGGCGCCAGGGAGATTGCCCTTCCTTCCAACTACAAACGTTATGGTCATTTTACCGTGGGGGCCCCCGATATGCTCGTTTCCGATGGTTATTATGAAGAGAAGGATGACAAGAAATCAGATGGGGGTGACTGGATCTCACGTGTTGACGTAAACTGGGCAAACGGCATTGCGCGCTGGTTTCCATTGTGCAGAAGTTCGTCGAGCTGGAAATCGCAAGATGAACATCCTCACCCCATATTCGATCACGCAAATCGGTATGTCTATTTCACCTCGGATCTGGACGGCAAACGAGCCGTTTACAGAA
This sequence comes from Terrimicrobiaceae bacterium, assembly GCA_041749815.1. GTDB lineage: Bacteria > Verrucomicrobiota > Verrucomicrobiia > Chthoniobacterales > Terrimicrobiaceae > JAJTZA01. Next base: position 4,459 of record JBGTAR010000142.1, on the reverse strand, counting down.
TCGAGGCAGCAAAAACCGTTGAACCATCGGGTGCTGATCAATCGGCTCCCTGCCCTGAATCGACAACCAAATGACCACGAGCACCTCAACTCTGAACTTGGAGGGGTGCTGCCTGTAGCAGGTGGCAGACCTGGATCGTTCTGCAAAGAAATGAAGAACCTCATTGCATTCGTGATCCATTTTTCATGGGTGGCAGGCCTCAGACGCTGAAAACACCTGGCTGTAATTTTGTAATATACCCAAGAAGAAGAGTGGGTGGGCAGAGAAGGATTGCCGGCCCCGCAGGCGCGGGCCCAGCGTTCCCAGGAGGAGCGAGCGTGCCTATTCATGGCAGCCCGAAGGGCACGGGAAGCGTGGCAACGAAACAAAGGTAACGAAGAATCAAGGAGTTATAAAAAGTTGCTGCTCAGCAAGGAGGTGGCCCGGAACTGAGGTAGGATTTCGACCTGAACTTCTGAGCCTTCGTTCTCCTCGTTTCCTTCTGCAAAAATGCTTTTTCGACAGTCTCTTTCGGCAAAATATTGACGGCGTGTTGCATTTGTGCCACGTATTTCGCATGAAAACTGCTGCCGTCCACAGTCGCATCAATCCGGAGATAAAGGAGCGGGCGGAAGCCATCCTTAATCAGCTCGGCTTGAGTCCGACAGAGGCAATTCGAATGTTTTACACACAGATCACCCTTCGAAATGGACTTCCATTTGAAGTCCAAATTCCGAATTCCGTCACTCGGAGTGCCATGGAAGATTCACGGAAGGGAAACAAGCTGCGGAAACACAAATCTATCGATGAGCTTTTCGCAAGTTGGGACGAATGAAAGCGATCTACGAAACCAGCCAATTCCGAAAAGATTTCAAGAAAGCCAAAAAGAAAGGGAAGCAGATCGAAAAGTTCAAGGAGATTGTTCGATGTATCGCCGAAGGAAAGCCCCCCGACCCACGGCACCGGGATCATGCACTCATTGGTCCATTGAAGGGATCAAGAGATTGTCATATTGAGCCCGACTGTCTATTGATTTATCAGACTGATGGAGAATCACTGTTCCTTGAACGCACCAGCAGCCACAGCGACATTTTCAAAAAATAAATTCCAATGGACGAGTTCAGCAAATCGCCGTCCCTTCGGGACTTCTGGTATGGTTCCTGCTGATCCCGCTTCGCGGGCAGGAGCCATACCAGAAGCAAGCGGCGATTCCTGAATTGGGACATTAGGCTACAGTTTATGACACTAGATCATCCATCCCTGTGCAAATTGCTACAACGCGCATACTCCGGAGAAATGGCCGCAGCTTTTGCCTATGTTGGTCATGCCGGCTCTCTAAAATCACAGGAGGCAAAAACAGCAGTCAAACAAATCGAGAATGACGAATGGGGGCATCGCGAAAACGTCCTTCGTATCATGGAACAATATGATATTCCCATTAAAAAATACTACGAAGTCCGATTTTATATTATAGGAAAGTTCATCTCACTAAGTTGCTACTTCATCGGATGGTTCATGCCATATTTCTTCGCAGGAAAACTAGAAAGCGGCAATGTTTGTGAGTATTTTGTGATGATGCATTACTTTCATTCACTCGGAATAAAGAAGCACGACGAAATCCTCTATGAAATGGGGATTAAGGAAAAAGAGCATGAAGTCTATTTCTTGGAGCAAATTAAAGATAGTAAGCTATTACCATTCTTTGAAAGAATCTTTTCTTGGGGTAGCAGTTCCAGCATCAATGATATTGATATCGAAAAGAAATACTCCGTGGAAGATTCTGAACAATACTGCAGGACTTATAAGTCGCACGTGGGCAAGGGCGCTGTTTTCAAGTCTGAATCTGAACATTAACACGATATGGCCGTCCAACAATTCGCTCAAGCGAACAGGCTCAGATGAGCCTTCCAATGGACTCATATATTCCGGCAATATAAACCTAAATACAGGAATGAAATCTCGCGCAGAGGTGCCAAGACGCAGAGAAGAGGAGGTTATGATAAATTGAGCCAACATCTTTCATGTGACTGGTGATTTCGTTCCAACTCTCTGCGACTCAGCGACTCTGCGGGAGTTTTTCTTCTTCTATTTTCATTTTTAGGATAAAACAACGCTTATGAAATCCACCATCATCATCGCATCCGCCATTATTGCAGCCGCTATTGGGGGTAGCTCTGTGTTACTGTCATATTCCACAGCTCAAGCTGAGGCAAATCGCTTAAATGCGTTCTTTTCGTTCTTAGAGCGAGCGGCAAATCAAAAAGATTCCTCAGGAGAAACTCAACTTCAAGCACTGTCTTCCGGAGTTGTTCGGTCCATATCAAAAGGGTTTGAATCAGGTTTCAATAGGCCGTCTGACAAAGATAAGAAAAAGCTGGATGAGTATCTTGAGGACATTTCTGCGCTCCCATTATCCGATGTGCAGCTAGTCGCTGACGGCAACACCTCCGAAAAAGTCATTGGGCTTGTTACTAACAATACTCAGAAACCCATTAGTGATATAAAACTCAACGTAATCTATAGGAATCAGGATGGCGGACTGATAGATGTCGCATCTTCTTTCACTTCTATCGATGGCAATCTCTTGCCTGGCAAACAATTTGGCTTCGCAATTGATCGACGGTATGGGAATAGCTCAGACTCTGACTCGGACCTCGCTGCTAAAAAGGCCGCATCCGTTGATGTTTCCATCGCCTCCTTGCGCACCTCACTCTAAACATCCACTTTGTCCGACCTGCTTCTGGAACCCAAGAAGCCGAACGGGAAAAGGCTAACTTCGACTAAAGCGTCGAGAGCCAGCCATTGTTTCCACCTTCGCAAAGCCTGCGGCGCGACGAGAAACAAGCCCGGAGTGGTTGACGCAGAAAAGGCTCTAGCCCTTGGGCTTGTGTCCGTGACCCACCTTTTTCGGTTGGGTGGCTGGATCTTCATACGGGCCGGCCGAGTTGGCCAGGTCGACTTCTTCGGCGGGAAGAAACGGTTTAAAGCGGTGTTTGTCGATGGCTTTCATGTACGCTTCGTGGGGGCTGACTTTTCCACTCACAAGTTGCTCCCAAATCGCATCATCCATAAATTGCATGCCTTCGCCTTTGCCGGCGACGATCACATCCTGCAGTTTCTGGGTGGCTCCTTCACGGATAATGGCCGCGACGGCATTGTTACACACCAGAATTTCATTTACCGCGACGCGGCCTCCGCCATCCGCGGTCTTGAGCAGCAGCTGAGCAACAACCCCACGCAGGGATGCCGAAAGCATTGTGCGAACCTGGGCCTGTTGGTCTGAGGGAAACACATCGATCATACGATCCACGGTTTTGCGGGAGTTGTTCGTATGCAACGTTCCAAAAACCAGCAACCCGGTTTCTGCCGCGGTGAGTGCCAGGGAAATGGTCTCCAAATCACGCATTTCCCCCACCAGCACAATGTCCGCGTCCTCGCGCAGCGCCGCTTTCAGACCCACGGGGAAGCTGGACGCATGCTCGGGCACCTCACGCTGGGTGATGATGCTTTTTTTGTTCTGATGAACAAACTCGATTGGCTCTTCAATAGTGACGATGTGACGGGACTGATTCACATTGATGTGATCAATGAGGGCCGCCAGCGTGGTGCTTTTGCCTGATCCGGTCGGGCCGGTCACCAGGACAATCCCACCACGCATGTCTCCGAATGTTTTGATCACCGATGGAACCCCCAGCTGTTCCAACGTCTTGATTTTTGTGGGAATGATACGAAAAACTGCTCCGTAACCATTCGTCTGCTTCAGGTAGTTGCAACGGAAACGATTGTCCGCATCCATCTCATACGCAAAATCCAAATCCCCCGTCTCCTCAAAACGCTGCCAACGGGAGGGGGAACAGATCTCACTGAGCATAAAAGAGATTTCTTCATGCGTCAAATCGGTTTCACGAATGGGGATGATCTCACCATGACGGCGAATCTTGGGGGGTTGTCCTTCTCCAAGATGCAGATCCGATCCCCCGGATTCAATCAACACGTCAAAGAATTGTTTGATGTATGCCATGGGGAATCTCTTTAGCAGGTTTTGGGTGCGGACGCCAGTGTCTCGTTTGGGGTGGGGGAAGGTAGGGCCGGGGTCCCTTGCCCGCCGTCGCCTAAGGGAGAATGAAGTCGGCGGTCAAGCGACTGACACGCCCCCCATGATAGGAACAAGCTGCCGCACGCGCGGAGCGCCCCTTTGTTGGTAGGGCTGGGCAGTCCCTTGCCCGCCGTCGCATAAGGGAGGAAGAAGTCGGCGGTCAAGAGACTGACTCGCCCTACCCACGAGAGGAACGAGCTGGCGCGAGCGCGGAGCGCCTTTTGGCCGTTAGAGCCGACCGAAGGTAAGCGTCACTTCTAGCACATCTACCCGGAAAGGTAGAACTGCCATAATCTGGATTGATGACAGATCTACAAAGTTCGATAGAAGTTCTCAAAGTTGACGTGGCAGGGCGGGTGATAACGCCCAAGGAGAAGCGGGAGG
>JBGTAR010000141.1:0-9388 GCA_041749815.1 Terrimicrobiaceae bacterium | reverse complement strand
TCAGAAGTTCGGGGCGGGCATGGGTGAGAAGTTAGAAGTGGGTGGGTGGGGAAGGGAAGGCAGAATTTCTTTAGGCTTGGTTTTTGGGGGGAGTGTAGGGGTAGGGGTGGGACATTGGCGGGGGTAGGCTTGTATTATTTTTGAATTTTAAATTCTGAATTTTGAATGGATAGGCGGGGGAGTTGTGGATTTTTGATCTTCTGTGGCCTTTTATTCGTGGTTTTCGTGAAATTCGTGGTCAGGGTTTTGATTGCTACCCGGCGAGAAATGTGGAGCATTTTGGCTCGTGAGTACGCTGGTAGAAATCGAAGATGCGATTGCGAAGCTGCCGCAGGAGGACTTTCGCGTTCTGCTCTGGCATTTGCAGGAACGAGATGCAGAGGTCTGGGATTGCCAGATCGAAGAGGATGCAAAGAGCGGGAAGCTGGACGCGCTTTATGCGCAGTTGACACACGGCGAGGCTCCTGGGCTCGCATAAGAATGGAGGGGCCCTGAGCAGAGTTCGCGGGTAAGGGAATGCCTCGCCCTACCCGCGGGAAGCTGGGACGCCAAGGAGCTCGCAACTGGCATGACTCCTGCTTGGTTGGGTTCTGTCAATATTACGACTCGAACAAAACTTAATACCAACAGGAAATTAAAATCATGAAAAAATCAAGTTTGGCGGCACTTGCCGCGCTGGGAATGACGCTGACCGCGCACGCGGGACCCTTAAAAATTGCTTATAGTGACTGGCCGGGTTGGGTGGCCTGGCAGGTGGGGATTGAAAAGGGCTGGTTCAAGGAGGCTGGGGTGGACGTGGATTTTGAATGGTTTGAATACGTGCCCTCGATGGAGGCCTTTGCGGCAGGCAAGGTGGATGCGGTGTGTATGACGAATGGTGATGCCCTCGTCACGGGCGCCACGGGTGCCCCGAGCAAAACAATCATCATCAATGATTTCAGCAATGGAAATGACATGGTTGTCGCGAAGCCCGGGATTGAATCTGTGAAGGATCTGAAAGGCAAAAAAATCGGTGTGGAAGTGGGTTTTGTGAGCCATCTGCTGCTTCTGAAAGGTCTGGAGGCCAATGGCATGAGTGAGGCGGATGTCACTCTGGTGAATGTGCCAACCCATGAGACCCCGAAAGCCTTTGCATCGGGAGATGTGGATGCCATCGTGGCATGGCAACCGAATTCGGGTCAGGCCCTGAAGGCTGTCCCCGGCTCAAAAGCGATCTTCACAAGCAAGGACGCACAGGGGTTGATCTATGATGTGCTTGCGGTGAACCCGGCCAGCCTTTCTGCGAAGCCGGAGGAGTGGGCGAAGGTGGCTGGTGTGTGGAACAAGATTGTGGACTACATCCAGAACCCCGAAACCCGGGCTGATGCCATCAAACTGATGTCCGCCCGTGTGAACCTGTCACCAGAAGAATACGCAGAATTTGTGGAAGGCACAAAAATTCTGACTTTGGCAGAAGCGAAGAAGGCTTTTGAGAAGGGAGATGGATTGGATTCCATCTATGGGTCAAGTGTCATCGTCGACAAATTCAACATCGACAACAAAGTCTATGAGAAGGCCCAGGTTGTGGATGACTACATCGATCCCTCCATCACAATGGCCATCAAGTAACGTTTTCAATTGGGAACATGGGGGATCAACCAGCCAACGGGCGCGATTTTGTGATGAAAAAATCTCCCCGTTGGCTGATTCCTTTTGGGCCGATCCCCGTCAGGGCAGGTGCGATTCTCGGTGTGGCATCCTTTGTGGTGCCGATCGCGTTGTGGTGCATCGTGAGTTACGTGCCGTTTGTATGGCATCCGTTGGTGGAAATCACCCAACCGGGCGCAGTGGACTACTTCAAGCCGGGGACTTTGGTGGAGAAAAAAGTTTTTGTGGCGGAGAACGCAAAGATGAAGGAAGCCGGATTACAGATTGCGACCGGTTCGCCTGCAAATCCGATCTTTCTGCCTGCCCCGCATGACGTCGCAATCTCCCTTTACAAAGGGTTCACGACTCCTCCCCGTCGCAAGGGAGAGCCGTGGTTGCACGAGAGTCTCTGGCACAGCATTCAGATCATCTTTTGGGGATTCACGCTCAGTTCAATCATTGGTGTTCCACTCGGAATTCTTTGCGGGGTTTTTGGGGTCTTCTCAAAACTCACCGAACCGGTCGTTGATTTCACCCGCTACATGCCGGCCCCCGCTTTTGGCGCGCTGGCAGTGGCGATCCTCGGGATCTACGATGCCCCAAAAATAGCCATTATTTTCATTGGAACGTTTTTTCAGCAAGTGTTGGTTGTTGCAAACACAACCCGCAAGCTGGACACCTCGCTTATTGAGGCTGCACAGACGCTTGGTGCCCGCCGTCCCCAACTATTGCTGCGTGTGGTCCTGCCAGGAATCAGCGTGGATCTCTACAATGACATGCGCATCCTGCTTGGCTGGGCGTGGACGTATTTGATTGTGGCAGAATACATTGGGGCCAGTTCAGGCATCACGTATTTTATCAACCAGCAGGCCAAGTATCGCATCTATGACAATGTGTTTGCTGCGATCATTCTGATTGGACTGATTGGGTTCACGACTGACCGGGTGCTTGCATGGTTGGGTGGCCAATTGTTCCCATGGCAGAAAACCTCGAAGGCGGGGCTGCTACAACTCTGGCTGAAAAGCCGCCAGCCCACATGAACCTGCCTGACTATCGCGATCAGTCTCCCGAGGTGGCGGCACGCTTTGCCCGCATGGCAGAGCGCCCGATCACGATGGAAGTGCGCAATTTGACCAAGTCCTTTGGGGACAATACTCCGTTGGACAATATTTCCTTGGTCATTCGGAGGCGCGAATTTCTTTGCGTGTTGGGAGCATCGGGCTGCGGAAAATCAACGCTGATCCGGATCCTCGCAGGTCTGGAAACACCTACCAGCGGCGAGATTCTGCTTGATGGCAATCCCGTGTCAGGGCCCAGCCCCGATCGAGGCATGGTCTTCCAAGGTTACACGCTGTTCCCATGGCTCACCGTGAAAAGGAACGTGATGTTCGGCTTACAAATGGAGGGCAAATCCTCGTTCGAGGCCGCGAGCGAAGCCCGCGAGTGGATTGCGATGGTGGGACTTTCAAAATTCGAAAACGCATACCCTCACGAACTCTCCGGCGGAATGAAGCAGCGTGTGGCCATTGCCAGAGCGTTGGCCAACCGTCCGCGCATCCTGCTCATGGACGAACCCTTCGGAGCCCTTGACGCCCAAACACGCGCACAAATGCAGTCCTACCTGCTCGATATCTGGAAAAATGTGGATGTCACAATTCTGTTCATCACTCACGACTTGGATGAAGCGGTTTACCTCTCTGACAAAATTCTTGTCCTCGGCACCAACCCGAGTCGGATTGCGGAGATCATCGAAAATCCGGTTCCCCGGCCCCGGGGTCGGTCCCAATTTGTGTCCCCCGAATTTCTGGCCACTTACAATCGCATCTCCGAGTTGATTCATCCCCCGACAGAAACCTCACAGGAGAGACTTCATATTCCCCGCCTCACCATGGCAGGAGACGACGTGGAGTGATTTCAACCATGACAAACCCCACACCCGTTTTCTGGGAAGCGATGGCATGGCCGGACGTGCCGGACATCCTTCAAGCATCCGGGCATTCGGTCCTCTGGCCGATCGGTGCCACGGAACAACATGGCCCCCACCTTGGCCTCGGTGTCGATACCGCCATCGCATCGGCGGTCTCCGAAGCCGTCTCGGCCGCCACACGCGTTCCTCTGCTTCCTCCCCTCCCCATCGGGGTTTCCTCCGGCCACTCCACCCTATGGCCCGGAACCCTCTCCCTCTCACCTCAAACCCTGATCTCCATCATCTCGGAAACCGGCGACTGGCTGGTGGCCTCCGGCGTCCGGCGGCTCTTTTTGATCAGTTCCCATGTCACAAATTTTGCGCCGCTGCGCTGTGGACTGGAAGTGCTTCGCGCCAGACACAAGGACCTTCTCATCGCACTGATTCACACCGCAGATATGAGCCAACGCGTTCGCGAAACCTTTTCTGCCGATGCCGGGGACTGGCACGCCAATGACGCCGAAACCTCTCTCATGCTGGCCTTGCGTCCCGACCTCGTTCGTTTCGACCGTTTGCAAACTTCCGATGACCCCGACCGAACGGAAGGCCTTTGTTTTGCCCATCCCGTGAATCGAACCAGTAAAAACGGAGTCACAGGAACCCCCTCCCTCGCTACGGCGGAAAAGGGCCATCAACTCTTTGCCTGGATGATTGAAGACCTCACCCAGCGGATTAGCCAAGCCATCACAGAAGAGCCGCCTCTTACTTAGTTTTCAGTTTTCAGTTTTCAGTTTTCAGTTTTCAGTTTTCAGTTTTCAGTTTTCAGTTTTCAGTTTTCAAAATTCAAAATTCAAAATTCAAAATTTCCACAATGACCATCACCGAACAAAAAGAGTCCCTCAAATCCCAAGGCGTCAAATACTGCATCGGCGCCTATCCGGATATCCATGGCGTCCCCAAAGGCAAAGTGGTGCCCATCGATCACTTCGAGGACTTTGCCAGCGGCTCGGAGCTTTACACCGGATATGCTTTGGATGGGCTCGGGCAAAGTCCGAATGATGATGAGATTGCCTCCGTGCCGGACCTGAGCCGCGGGCACCAACTGCCATGGAATCCCGAGGTGGCATGGTTTCCTGCTGACAACACCTTTCACGGGGAACCCTATGAAGTCAGCACGCGCGTCGCGCTAAAAAATCAACTCGGGAAGGCTGAGGCCATGGGGTTTCAGTTCAATCTTGGCATCGAATGCGAGCTGTTTGTTGTGCGTTTGGGAGATGATGGGAAACTGACGATTCCCAACCCCGATGACAATCTCATCAAGGCGTGTTATGACACGAAGCGTTTCCTCGACCGCTATCCGTGGCTCGACAAAATGGCCACTGCGATCAACGGGCTTGGGTGGGATTTGTATTCCATGAACCATGAGGATGCGAATTCCCAATTTGAATTTGATTTCAAATACGCCGATGCCCTCACCATGTGTGACCGGTATGTGTTTTTTCGTTTGATGGCGAAGCACTATGCTGCCGAGGAGGGACTGCTTGCCACGTTCATGCCCAAACCCTTTGCCGACAAAACTGGCAGCGGGGCCCACTTTAACATGTCCCTGGCAGACGCGTCCGGGACAAACCTTTTCGCCAGGCCTCATTCTGAAGACCCGCGCTCGCTTGGAATTTCCGAGTTGGGGTATCAATTCATCGCCGGCATCCTCAGACATGGCCCGGCCCTCTGCGCAACCTTCGCGCCGACTGTTAACAGCTACAAGAGGCTCGTTCGGCGGGGACTGATGTCTTATTATTCCTGGGCTCCGGTTTTCAACTCCTATGGAAAAAACAACCGCACCAACTCCGTTCGGGTTCCCATGAGCGGTGGGCGCTGCGAGTCGCGCAATGCAGACGCCTCGTGCAATCCCTACCTTGCCGCCGCGCTTGTCCTTGCGGCTGGCCTGGATGGTATTCGCGAAGGCCTCGATCCCGGCCCGGCCCAGGAGGATAATCTCTACGAGCTTTCACCAGAAGAGCTCGCGGAGCGCGGGATCCACGAACTCCCACGCTCCCTCCATGAGGCCGTTCAGGCATTCTCCTCCGATCCCTTCGTCGAGGAGTCGCTGGGCAAATCCCTCCGCGAGGAATTCATCCAATTCAAATCCGAAGAATGGCGGGAATATCATCTCACCATCAGCCAGTGGGAAACCGACCGCTATGCCAGGCTCTTCTGACTATTCACCCGGAATATTCATGGACACCTCTGCCACATTTTTTGATGACGCCACCGTGAAGGATGGAGGGTCTCCCCTCACCGGCAGAAATGGACTCGGGCATGCGGGGCACACATGGCAGACCGCTGCACCAAAGCGGCCCCTGCCGGAAATCCTGCGCGATGTGGAGGAGACCGCAAAGTTACCCCTCCCCCAAAGCCGCACCCTCCCGGCGGAGGCCTACACAAGCCCGGCATTCCTGGACTGGGAAGTAGAGAACGTGCTGGGAGCCGGCTGGATCTGCCTGGCCCACCAATCTCAAGTCCCTGAGCCCGGGGACTTCCTAAACCTGGATGTCCTCGGCGATCCGCTGATTATCGTTCATGGAAAGGATGGCGAAATCCGAGTCCTCTCGCGCGTCTGCCCACACCGGGCCATGGACATCATGCCAGAGGGCTTTGGGTATGATGGACACGGGCCCGCTGATGCCAGGGCCGGCCAACCGGGGTGTGGCCACACCCGGCTGTTTTTGTGTCCTTATCATCACTGGAGCTTTGAACTCGATGGGTCGCTCAAGGGCTGTCCGGAAATGCACAGGGCTGAATGCTTCGAACGCGATGAAACCGGATTAAAAAGTTTTCGTTGTGAGGTCTGGCATGGGTTTGTGTTTTTGAATCTCTCCGGCGATGCCGCACCGGTCGCTGAGCAATACTCCGAGTTGGACCGTGACCTGGGTGGCTGGGACATGGCCTCCATGAAAGTGGCCATCGCCAGGGAATGGGATTGTCCGTTCAATTGGAAAGTCCTCGTGGAAAATTTCATGGAGGGTTACCACCACCTCGGAGCCCATTGCAAAACCCTCCAGCCCCTCATGCCGGCACGCGACACATGGACGGAAGCGGAACGTGCCCACTCGATCCGTGTGAACCTGCCTTACAAAGACTCGGTCCCCACAACGGATGTCACAGATTTTACTCCAATCCCAACCCTTGATCCGGAGCATTACCGTCAAATGGCTGTTTTCCTCGGCCAACCCAGCTTCCTGCTCTTCACCGCGCCAGACCGTGTGTTTTGGTATCGTATTGACGCCATCTCGCCCGGCCGAAGCCGCCTGCTAACGACCTGCCTCGTGCCCGCCCACGCGGCGGAAGACCCCAAATACACAGAAAAGATGGAGGCCGCCGAAAAGATGCTCGTCGATTTTCACTTGGAGGACATGGAAGTCTGCACCGCCGTCCAACGAGGCTTCAGTGCGAAAGGATATCAACGCGGACGGTTGAGCCATCTGGAAATGCCGATCTGGCTCATCCAGCGTTACCTCGCTGCCCGTGCTCGCGGCACCTATCCCGCAACCGATGCCCCGCCAGCCCCCGCCCAGCGATGAGCGGGTTTGTCACCATTGGCGAAGGAAGCTTCGTGATGGGAGAAAATGAAAATGACAAATTTGCGAATGACACCGAACGTCCGCGTCATAAGGTCCATATCGCATCCTTCCGCCTTGGGCGGTTTCCGGTGACGATCGGTGAGTTCAGAGAGTTTCGCCCCAATCATGAAGCTGGCCAGCCCGAAGACTGGCCGGTGACGATGGTCACCTGGGATGAGGCGATCGCCTACTGCGAGCGGCTGGGCGGTGGCATCCGGCTGCCAAGTGAGGCGGAATGGGAATATGCCGCGCGAGCTGGGTCACAGACCCCCTTCCCTTGGGGCGCGGACATCACGCCGGAAAACGCGAATTACTATTATACTGAACAGGGAAACAAAATTGGTCCCGGTCAGAGAACACCATGTGGCAGTTACCCACCCAATGCTTTTGGGATTTTTGATATGACAGGAAATGTGTGTGAGTGGACGATGGATGCCTGGCAAGCCAGCCACAAGGAGGCCCCGGCTGATGGCTCGGCGCGAGTGGCGACCACCACGCCCGCAGCCCGGGTGCTTCGTGGTGGGGCTTGGGATTACCTGCCTCGTCTGCTCCGGGTGTCATGGCGGGATCGGCTTTTGCAAAATCAACGCCGCGATAATGTCGGCTTTCGTCTGGCTGCCAACCCATGAAGCTGAGTTTTTTTAAAACTCTTTGGGGACACACCGGCCCCTATGCCGCTGCCGCCGATCTCGCCGTGAAGGCTGGATTTGTGGGTCTCGAAGGACCACTCCCCACGGAAACGAACCGTCGGAAGGAATTTCTCGATGCCCTCTCCTCGCGCAACCTCAGCTACATTGCAGAAATCTCAACCACCGGCTTCGCCGTTCCGGACCCGGGATCAACACCCCAACAACACCTCGATGCCTTCGAACGCATCCTTGCCAACTCTCTCGAAGCAAAACCGCTGTTCTATACGTGCATGGCGGGAAGCGATCTGTGGGAATTTTCGGAAAGCGTGGATTTTCTCAAGGCCGCCAAAACCATCGCGGACCGTTATGGGGTCAGGGTCGGCTTCGAAACTCACCGCAGCCGCAGCCTCTTCCACCCCATCATCACCAAAAATATTCTCAAAGAAATTCCCGAACTCGAACTCACCATCGATTTCAGCCACTGGTGCAATGTCTGTGAACGTCTTGTCCTCGATGAACTGCCCGGGGTCCTCGACCTTTGCGCGCAGCGGGTGCTCCACATCCAACCCCGCGTGGGTTACGATCAGGGCGCCCAAATCTCCGATCCCCGGTCACCGATTTTCCAAAACGCGCTGCGGGCCCACATCCGTTGGTGGAAAAAGCTTTGGGCAGGACAAGAACAACGCGGATTCCAGCAGATCACCCTCACCCCGGAATTCGGCCCTGACGGCTATCAGCAAATTGACCCGAAGACAGCCGAACCGTATGGTGACCTCTGGGATTTTAATCAACACATGGCAAAACTCCTCACCCAAGCATTCGATGGACACTGAATCCCATGCGGGCGGTTGCCTCTGTGGTGCGATCCGTTACGATATTTCTGCCGCACCAATCGGAACAAGCTATTGCCACTGCGAGGATTGCCGCAAGGCGTCCGGAGCCCCGGTTCTTGCATGGACGTTTTTTCCGTCGGGATCCTTGTCCTTCACCAAAGGTGTTCCAGCCCAATTTCAATGGGAGGGACGGGAAAGAACCTTCTGCCCGGAATGTGGCACACCCATCTCGTTTTTTGACCCCAACATCCCCGCAGAATATGAGGTCACAACCTGCTCGCTCGATCACCCGGATGATCATCCCCCGAAAGACCACACTTGGGTGTCAGACCGGGTGCCATGGTTCGAAACCGATGACTCACTTCCCCGGTTGGATCATTAGGAAATATTCGGAAGACGATGTCTGAAAGCTGTCTAGTGTAGAGGAGTTTGGAACAAATTTCTTGAGCTTGACGATTGGGAAAAAGAAATAACTCCCAAATGAGCAGTAGAGATATTTTAGCTTGATGTCACTGCTGATGCGGGAGACTCGTTTCGCCACTGTTTTTTTCGGGTTGCGTTCTTGGATTATAAGTTATGGGACCGCCCCCTTCTGGCTGTTCGCTTTTCCAATTATCCTCCAAGCAGTTGCAACGTAAGCGTCACTTCTAGCACATCTACCCGGAAAGGTAGAACTGCCATAATCTGGATTGATGACAGATCTACAAAGTTCGATAGAAGTTCTCAAAGTTGACGTGGCAGGGCGGGTGATAACGCCCAAGGAGAAGCGGGAGG
>JBGTAR010000140.1:0-6766 GCA_041749815.1 Terrimicrobiaceae bacterium | reverse complement strand
AACCAAAAGACCGAACACACCCTGCGCTTTAATGTTCGTATTGCGACTCCGCCCCCCGGTCAGGATTGTCTTCCTGGAATCGGCTCCAGCTATGTCTTTAACTTAAAACCCGGTGATCAGGTCACGGCCATTGGCCCCTTCGGTGACTTCCACATCAAACCCACCCAAAAAGAAATGGTCTACATCGGAGGTGGGGCGGGCATGGCACCCCTGCGGGCGCACCTGAGCCACCTTTTTGAAACAGAACACACCGCCCGCAAGGTCAGCTTCTGGTACGGAGCGCGTTCAACACAGGAACTCTATTATGAGGACTACTTCAAAGACCTTGCCAGCAAACATGCCAATTTTGATTTCCGAATGGCCCTCTCCTCTCCGCTGCCTGAGGATCATTGGACGGGTCTCACCGGATTTATCCATGAGATCGTCCTTCAAAATCATCTGCAGGGTCACCCCAATCCCAAGGGGGTCGAGTACTACCTTTGCGGTCCCCCCATGATGATCAAAGCCTGCACAAAAATGCTTGCGGACCTTGGCGTTCCTGCGCGTCAGATTGCCTATGATGAGTTCTAAATGATCGCCTGTCCCCGGTCTCAGCTTTGAGAAAAGGGGTGAGAAATATTGATGGCTGACAGGATGCCAGCCGTCCCAATCGGAGGGACCGCACCCACAGGCTACCCCTCCCGGATTTCTCCCCACAAAAATCTCAGGGGGGGCGGCCTCATCAGCCTTGCCCCGAACCAAGGTATGCGATATTTAAGGTTTGATCATGCCCCCTTTAGAAGAACCCGCCAAAATCCGTGTCGGGTTTGTGGGCGCTGGGAAGCAAGCCCAGTGTTCGCATTTGAGATATTACACAAAGTTGCCGGACTGTGAGGTTGTAGCGATTGCTGATGCCGATACCGAACTTGCCGGTCGGGTGGCCGCACGTTTTGGGGTTCCCAGAGTGGAATCATCCCACACCGCGTTGATAAAAAACGGGGGGTTTGATGCCTGTGTCATCACGCTGCCTGGCGTTCCGTACGCAGAGCGTGTGGTGATGGATTTTTTGGAAGCGGGAATTCCCTGCATTGTGGAGAAGCCTCTCCCTGCGTCTCCTGGCGGCGCGGCCCGGATCGTCGAAGCCTCAAAAAGGACGGGCACCCTTCTCAAGGTGGGTTTTCACAAACGCAGTGATCACGCGACGCTTGCTGCGATGACGGAAATCGAGCGCCTCAAAATGACCGGGGAGCTGGGGAAAATGACTTATGCGAGAATTCACGTTTCGCTCGCAGGAGATTGGATTGCGGGAGGACATTTTGATGCGCTTTTTGGCACTGGAACCTATTCGCCCGAGGTGGCAGCTGATGAGGATTTTCCGGGCATGAATGATGCCGCCCGCAAGCTTTACCCGATGTTTTCTGGTGGCCATGGGCATCAGTTCGATTGGATGCGCCTCTTGCTTGGTGAACCCTTCACCATCGTTCATGTGGATCCCACCCAAGTTCTCCTCGCCGTGAAATCACCAAGTGGCATCCCTGCGGTTTTTGAGTTCACCCCCTATCGATCCACCAATGACTGGATTGAAAACGCGTTGGTCTGTTTCGAGCATGGCTATCTAAAAATCGATCTACCGCCGCCCCTTTCCATCAACCGACCGGGCGCGCTGGAAATTTTTAGCAATGGCAAGGAAGGGGCTTCACCGACACGAACCCTTCCCGTTTTCCGTCACGATTGCGCCATGCGCGAACAGGCCCGACAATTCTTGAAAGCCGTGCGCGGCGAAAAAACATATCTTTGCACGGCCTCAGAAGCGCTGGAGAGCATCGAAATCGCGAGGAAATGGAGTATCCAGTTAACACAAAGCCAAACATTATGAAGGAAATGCAACAAGAAGAACTCGAACAACTGGCCGTGGAGGTCGCGGAGGCGAGCCCATGGATTCCAAGAATCATCGAGGAAATGTCCAAGGTCGTGGTGGGTCAGCACTATCTGGTGCGGCGCTTGCTGATTGGGCTGCTGTCCGATGGGCATGTGTTGTTGGAGGGGGTTCCAGGGATTGCAAAAACCACGACCGTGAAGGCACTCTCCCGCTGTGTTGAAGGTGTTTTCCGCCGGATTCAATTCACCCCGGATCTTTTGCCTTCGGACATCGTGGGTACGTTGATCTATAATTCGGAGACGCGCGAGTATCTTGCAAAGAAGGGTCCAATTTTTGCAAACATCGTCCTGGCGGATGAAATTAACCGTGCGCCGGCCAAAGTGCAAAGTGCTCTTCTGGAGGCCATGCAGGAACATCAGGTGACTCTGGGGGACACCACGTTTCCATTGCCGGAGCCCTTCCTTGTGCTCGCCACCCAAAACCCCATCGAGCAGGAGGGCACGTATCCGCTTCCCGAGGCTCAGGTGGATCGTTTTATGCTCAAAGTGGTGGTCGATTATGGAACGCTGGAGGAGGAAATCCGCATCATGGAGCTGATGGGCACCTCGGGCACCAAACCCGTCACAGAGCCAGTGATGGATCTGCCAACGGTTCTGTATTTGCGAGGTTTGTGCGATCGCATCTACGTTGATGCCGCGCTCAAGGATTATATTGCCCGCTTGGTTCTGGCGACGCGAGATCCCGCCTCGCTGGATCCCAAATTCAAGGGACTTGTGCGATTTGGGGCGTCCCCACGGGCCTCAATCAATCTGGTGTTGGCGGCCAAAGCCCATGCATTCCTGGAAGGCCGGGCTCATGCCACCCCTTTTGATGTTCGCAGCATTGCCATGGATGTTCTCCGTCACCGCATCCTGCGCACCTATGAGGCCGAAGCGGAGGAGGTCAGCAGTGAGATGATCGTCCAATCCATTCTCGCCAAGGTGACGGTTCCGTGACGGCAGGCTTATGATTGCCGTCTCATCAACCCATGTCCGTCTTGACCCATGATTCCGCGGGAATACCTGCGTAAGATCCGTCAGATCGAAGTGAGGACCAACCGCCTCGCAACAGAGCTTCTTGTCGGCGCTTACCAATCGGCGTTCAAGGGCCGTGGCATGGATTTTGAGGAGGTTCGTGAATATCAGATTGAGGATGATGTGCGGGCCATTGACTGGAATGTTTCTGCGCGCACGGGCGTGACCCACATCAAAAAATACCGGGAGGAACGGGAGCTAACGATGGTTGTCATGGTGGATCTGAGTGCATCGGGAATTATTGGGACAGGAAGTCAGTCCAAGCGTGATCTGGCGGCGGAGATTTCCTCGGTGTTGGCCTTCAGCGCCCTGCGAAACAGTGACCGCGTGGGGCTGATTCTATTCACCGATGAGGTTGAGCACTATGTGCCAGCCGGGAAGGGGCGCGCGCATGTTTTTCGACTCATCCGCGATATCCTCTATTTCGAGCCGGAACATCGCAGCACCTCCTGCAGCGCAGCACTTCACTTTTTGAATCATGTGTTTCCCCGGCGGGCCATTGTGTTTCTGATTTCGGATTTTCTCGACACCGGACTTGAGATGGCGCTGAAAGTGACCAACCAAAAGCATGACCTGATCGCAATCCATGTTTCCGACCCCAGCGAATTTTCCCTGCCGGAGGCCGGATGGGTGACAATGGAGGATGCCGAGACCGGGGAGATGGTCGAAATCAGCACCGGTGATCCCGGCCTGCGCAAAAAATATCATGAAGCGTCCATGGCCCAGCATGCGGCCAAAAAGAAAATGATCCGCCAGGCCGGCATCGACCTGATTGAAGCGCAGACCGACTGTCCCTATCTGGTCGATCTCAAAAATTTTTTTGAGCGTAGAATTCGTTCCCGGGGAAATTGAAGGCATGAACGACACCAAAATAACTTGTGTGAATTTGTCAGAAATCTGTCGATGAAACCAGATGACGACATCATCGAAAATCTCAGCATGGTCGCTCCTCCCGACCAGCGGTGGCTGATTTTTGTCGCCCTCGCGGTTCTTGTCCTGGCGGCCCTCGCCTGGGGTTTGTGGCATCTCACGCGAACGGGAAAAATTTCTTTGTTTCAAAAGCCGGTGATTCCGCCGGAAACGTTGGCTTTGGAAAAACTCGCCGCCATCCGACCCCTCATTGCTGAGGGCCGCGTCCGCGATTTTGTGGAACAGATTTCCGATATCCTCCGCACCTACCTGGAGGCCCGGTTCGGGCTGCTGGCACCACGGCTTTCCACGGAGGAGTTCCTGTACGAGGCGCGCAAAACCGACAGCTTGGGTGTGGCCCAGCGTGCGGGACTGGGTGAGTTTCTCTTTTGCTGTGACTCCGTGAAGTTTGCCTTGGGAGGGCTCGGCGTGGCCGCCATGGAAGAGCTTTACCAAACAGCCGAGCGATTCATCATTCAATCAACCCCGGCAAAGGCTGAGCCCTCGACAGCGCCAGCGCTTCGATCATGACACTGCCAGAATTCGGTCAGCCCTGGTGGCTTCTTCTGATTCCCTTGCTGGTATGGTGGTTTTACCGTCATGGCCGGGAAGGCCGGGTGGGAGGAATTGCCCACTCCTCAACCGGATTGCTGATCTCCCTTGGTCATCGCCCCAAGCACAGCCCGGGCCGCATTCTACGGCGGCTGCGATTTTTTGCCCTCATCCTGTTCATCCTTGCAGTGGCCCGCCCACGGCTTCCACAAGGGGAACGTCCGGACCCCAGCAAGGGGATTGACATCATGATGGTGACCGACTGCTCGGGATCCATGGACGCCAGGGATTTTGTTCTGGGCTCGGAAAAACTCACCCGCCGCGAGGCGTTGTTACGGGCCATCTCAGAGTTTGTGGATCACCGCACCAATGACAGGATCGGCATGATCGGGTTCGCCAAACACACTTACCTGCTGAGTCCGCTGACGACCGATGGCAACTGGATCAAAGATGTTTACAAAATGGTTGTGCTTAAAGGTGGTACCGCCATCGGAGATGGTATTATCGCTGGCGTTGACAAGCTGGAAGAAAACCCCGACCGCTCAAAAGTCATGATCCTTGTGACAGACGGGATCAACAATGCCGGAAGCAACCCACTCGATGCCGCTGATTACGCCAAAGAAAAAGGCGTGCGCATGTATGCCCTCGAAATCATGAATGTCAGCCGCATCAGAGCCTCGGGAGTCGCAAACAACCCGCTCAGCAAAGCTGCCATCAAAACGGGTGGCCAGTATTTTCAGGCCGCAGACACCAACGCTTTGATGCAGATCTACCAGGAAATTGATCGTATGGAGAAACGAGAGTATGAAGACCGTCGTTCGATGATTTATCACGAACTCTTTTTGTGGTTGCTGATCCCGGGCGCTGTGCTGGTGCTTTTTGAGTTTGTAGCAGGAAACACTTTTTGGATGCGAATCCCATGATATTTGCCCACCCACTGGTTCTCTGGTTTCTGCCTTTCCTGATTGTGGGAGGGGGGTTCCTTTTATGGTTTTCCAAGCGGCTGGCTGCAAGGCGGTTGGAGCGTTTTGGGCCCCCGGAGCGACTCTCACGAATTCTGCTCACCGTGAACCAACGAGCCAGGGTTCAGAAACGGGCTCTGGTCCTTGGGGCGCTTTGCCTGCTCGCCCTCGCGGCAGCCCGGCCCATGGTCGGGCCAAGATTTATTGATACCGAACAGTCTGGGGCAGAATTTTTCATCGCACTCGATGTCTCAAAAAGCATGTTGGTCAGGGACGTGGAACCAGACCGCTTGGATGCGGTCAAATCGTCCCTCTCAAAGTGGCTTGAATCCCGTCATGGCGATCGCATCGGTCTGATTCTGATCGCGGGAGACGCCTTTGTGCAGGCCCCACTCACGAATGACTACACGGCACTTCGTGAGGTTCTCGCACAAACGGGCCATCCCTCGATTTCTCAAGGCGGGACCAATCTCGCCTCAGCGATCGAGATGGCGGCTGCCGCATTTGAAGCGACCCAGACCCGGCAAAAAGCGCTGATCATCGTCAGTGACGGTGACAACCTGGAAGGCGATCCTGTGGCTGTGGCCGGTGCCACCCGAGCAGCATCCAACATGTCCATTTTCACCGTGGGCGTAGGCACGGAAGCCGGCGGAAATGTGCCCGTTCCTGCGAAGGGGGTTGCCCAGGATTTCTCGAAACCTCCCACTCGCTTCATCAGGGATGAGTATGGAGTCACGGCCCGAAGCCGGCTTGACGAACGGGTGCTGCGCAATGTTGCTGCGGCTGGCGGCGGTCGATATTTCCGTTTTGAGCCAGAGGATAAATTTTGGGAAACCCTATACGCCGAAGCTCTGAAACCCATGGCTGGTACGATGGAAAAAATTGACGTGAATGACTACGATGATCTTTTTCAGATCCCGCTACTTCTGGCCTTGCTGATCCTGGCTGCGGAAGTTGCCATCTCTTCCCGCTTGGCCAATCCCCCCCGACTCAGGTCTGCCATTCAGATCCCGGAAACCGACCCCGCCCCACCGGCTGCCAAGCTCCGGGGAGGAGCGCGGCTCGGGCTGATGGTTCACCTTGTCGCCGTGCTGACCATGACCGTGCAGGCGGTCGCGGCAGGGACCTCTCTGCAAATCATTGATGGAGCCAAGGTGTTGATGAAGCAGGGGGATCCCAAACAAGCAGCCGAACTTCTCAGGGAGGCCTCCCAACAACAAACCAAGGACCCCTACCTGATTTTTAACTATGGGATCGCATCCTACGCAAATGGCGATTTCCAAAGTGCAGTTTCGGCATTCAGCGAGGTGGCCCGTCACCCCAAGCTGGGAAGGGCTGCCCAGGTTCATCTTGGAAATGCGCATTTCCGCATGGGCCAGGAATTTCGATCCTCCAAAAATCTCGGAGGGGCC
>JBGTAR010000139.1:0-5124 GCA_041749815.1 Terrimicrobiaceae bacterium | reverse complement strand
GAGATCGATGAGAGGCAGCTCATGCGTTATGTTCGATTGAACCAGGCGGCAGCCGAAGCCGGCACCCTGAAGGATGAACCTGAGACGCCGATTGAAATGCAGTTGGCCGATGAGCAGGGCTTCCCTCACCTCGGCACCATCGACTTTGCGGACAATCGGGTCAGTGCGGAAACAGGGACCATCGCCATCCGGGGGGTCTTTGACAACAAGACCAGCCTGCTTGGCCCGGGTCTTTTTGTGCGGCTCAGATTTCCAAGCGGTGACAAATACCAAAGCCTGCTTGTTCCTCAAGAATCAATCGGCACCGATCAAGGACAAAAATTTGTGTTTGTCGTGGGTCAGGATGGCATCGTTGATTACCGTCGGATCGAACCCGGAGCATTGCAGGAAGATGGTTGGCGGGCTGTGACAGGAAATCTCAAAGCCGGGGAAAAAGTCATTGTCGATGGCCTCATCAAAGCCCGGGTTGGCGAAAAAGTTGTTGCCTCACCATGGATCCCTGAGGCGGCCACTTCGGCCGCCACTCCTGCCGCCACTCCTGCAAAGTGAAAATCAGCCACTTTTTCATCGACCGCCCCATTTTTGCGGCGGTGCTTTCAATCCTCATCACGATTGTGGGCGGGGTGGCTCTGACGTCACTTCCGATCGCGCAGTATCCGGACATCACGCCCCCCAGCGTGCAAGTGGCCACAGCGTATCCCGGCGCGGATGCAAAAACCGTTGCAGAGACAATCGGAGCCCCCATCGAACAGCAAGTCAACGGCGTCGAAAACATGCTTTATATGTCGTCTCAGTCCAACAGCGACGGCACGTATGCCTTAACGATCACGTTCAAGCTCGGAACAGACCTCGATTCCGCCCAAGTCCTCACTCAGAACCGGGTGAATCTCGCTCTCCCGCTGTTGCCTGAAGATGTGCGTCGAACGGGGGTGACCGTCAAAAAGCAGTCTTCATCCATGATGATGATCATCAACCTGATTTCTCCGGATAATCGGTATGACGCACTTTACCTCGGCAACTACGCGATCCTGCAACTGAAAGACATTCTAGCGCGCGTCAACGGGGTCGGAGACATCAGCATCTTCGGTTATGAGTACAGCATGAGGGTCTGGCTGGATCCTGAAAAGCTTTCCTCACTGGGACTCTCTGCGGAAGACGTTGTCTCCTCAATTCAAGAGCAAAATGTGCAGGTTGCGGCAGGGATTATCGGAGCCCCTCCGACCACTACGCCCGTGGCCTTCCAATACACGGTCAGCACCCAAGGACGCCTTTCGACCCCGGAAGAATTTGAGCAGATTGTCGTCAAGCAAGGGGAGAAGGGCCAAATTGTCCGACTTGGAGACGTTGCCCGCGCGGAGCTTGGCGCCAAAGATTACAGCATCGAAAGCACCCTGGATGGTCGCCCCACCGTGGGGTTGGCCATTTACCAACAACCCGGGAGCAATGCCCTCTCAACAGCTCAGGCCCTCAGAAAAACCATGGAGGAGCTTCAGCCGGGCTTTCCGGCTGGCATGGAATATCGGATCGAATATGACACCACCGAATTTGTGGCCGAGTCGGTGAAGTCCGTGGTCCACACGCTTTTTGAGGCTCTGATTTTGGTGATTCTTGTCGTGTTGTTGTTTCTTCAGTCCTGGAGGGCGACTCTCATTCCGCTTTTGGCCGTGCCGGTTTCTCTGATTGGCACATTCGCGGCGATGGCAGTATTTGGGTTTTCCCTGAACAATATTTCGCTCTTTGGCATCGTGCTGGCGATTGGAATTGTGGTGGATGACGCGATTGTGGTCGTCGAAAATGTCGAGCGCAATCTTCACCTCGGTCTCCCACCCCGGGAGGCAGCGCGCAAAGCCATGGAGGAAGTCTTTGGTGCAGTCGTCGCCGTGGCATTGGTGCTCACGGCTGTTTTTGTCCCCACCGCGTTTATCACAGGAATCTCCGGAGAGTTTTACCGTCAGTTCGCCCTCACGATTGCGGTGAGCACGATCATTTCGGCGTTCAACTCAGTCACTCTCAGTCCGGCGCTGGCGGCAATTCTTCTTCAAGCTCCCGGATCAAAAAAAGACCCTCTCACCAAATTTCTGGACTCGACGCTGGGCTGGTTGTTCCGGGGTTTCAACAACCTGTTCGAAAAAATCACCCACGGCTATAGCAAGATGGTCTCCGGACTCGTTCGTAAGACGGCTTTGGTTTTGTTCCTCTATGTCGGGCTGATTGGGCTGACGCTCCTTGGTTTCCTCAAGACCCCTGTTGGTTTCATCCCGCAGCAAGACAAGGGATATCTGATTGCGAGTGTTCAACTCCCCGATGCCTCGGCCTTGGAACGCACAAAAGCCATTTCATCAAAAGCCGATGAAATCATCCGCTCGACCAAGGGCGTGGCCCACACACTGGTGATCAATGGGCTATCAGTTGTCTCAGGCTCCAATCTGCCGAATGCGGCCACCATCTTTGTGATATTGGATGATTTTAAGAACCGCAAAGCCCCCGATCTGTCCGGCACACAAATTGCCAGCCGCCTGAATGAGGCGCTCTCCAAAATTCCCCAAGCCCTCACTGGCGTCTTTGGCCCTCCCCCTGTCGATGGCATGGGCAGCACCGGAGGATTCCGACTCATGGTGCAGGATCGGGGAGGCATGGGATTTGAGGCCCTTGAAGAAGCCGCCTCCAACTTGGTGGATGCCACGCGAAAAGAGCAGCAACTCGCCAATGTGTTCTCAAGTTTTAGTTCAGGAACTCCACAACTGTTTGTCGATATTGACCGTGTCAAAGCCAAGGCCCTCAATGTGCCGCTTGGCAGCATTTTCAGCACCCTGCAAATTGAGTTGGGATCTTCTTATGTGAATGACATCACCCTCTTCGGCAGGTCCTTTCAAGTGACCGCCCAAGCCGATGCACGCTTTCGGGAACAGCCGGATGATATTCTCAGACTGAAAGCCAGAAGTCACAGCGGGGCGATGGTTCCCCTTGCCACCCTGGGAACTGTGACGGAGATCACCGCACCAGCCAGCGTCCAGCGCTACAACCTCTACCCCGCTGCGGATGTGATCGGAGGCACCGCTCCAGGTGTCAGTTCCGGGCAGGCCGTCAGCATCATGGAATCCCTCGCAAAAACCAGTCTGCCCCGCAGCATGGGCTTTGAGTGGACGGATTTGACCTACCAACAAATTCTGGCCGGAAATGTTGCTCTCTTCGTGTTTCCGCTTTGTGTGTTGTTTGTTTTCCTGACACTCGCCGCACAATATGAAAGCTGGACCTTGCCGATGGCCATTATCCTCATCGTTCCCATGTGCCTCCTCTCGGCCATTGGCGGCGTTCTTCTCCGTGGGCAGGACAATAACATCTTCACTCAGATCGGATTCATCGTGTTGGTGGGATTGGCGTGTAAAAATGCCATCCTCATTGTCGAGTTTTCCAAGCAGTTGGAGGGTCCGGGCCGGGATCGCTTCGCTGCCGTGATTGAAGCTTGCCGCCTGCGTCTCCGACCGATCTTGATGACATCCTTCGCCTTTATCCTTGGTGTGGTTCCTTTGGTTCTTGCCAGTGGCCCCGGTGCAGAGATGCGTCAAGCGCTCGGCACGGCCGTCTTTTCCGGAATGCTTGGGGTGACGTTTTTTGGGATCTTCCTAACTCCTGTCTTTTATGTGGTGATCCAAGGCCTCTCCCAGCGGAAAAAGGCACATGCCGCCCCGGCCACGTCAACCATCATCAAAAAGTGATTCCCATCTCAAACCACATCAATGACCAACCGGTTCTGATCTGGAGTTAGTTCAAATAAAACGGGGAGGCCGGTCAGTTCCTCGAGCAGGGCGCGGTTCGAAGATGTGGAGGGGTCGTCGGAAAATGAGGAGTTGAGCACAAGTCCCAACAATGAGAGCCCCCTGCTCCGAATGTCTGAAACCGTCAGCAGACAGTGGTTCAGACACCCCAGGCGATTCGGGACCACCACGACCACCGGAAGACCAAAGCTGACGGCCAGATCTGCCATACTCAGCCCGGGACCGACTGGAACCGCCCAGCCACCAGCCCCCTCCACAAGGACGGATGACCGCCCCGAGGAGACCCTTTCAAACCATATAACCAATTCCTCCCGCGTGATGACTCTTCCCTTGATTCTCGCCGCCTGCAAGGGAGCCAGCGGGTTCGGCAACCAGATCGGGTTGATCTCGTCGACCGCCAGCTCCCGCTCGCAGGCTTCCCACAAAGCGTTAGCATCCTCACGATCCCCACAACAGATGGGTTTGAGAGCGACTGTGTCCAGACCGGACGCTCGCAAGGCTTTTGCCAGCAAAACGGAAAAAAAAGTTTTACCAACTCCTGTGTCTGTCCCTGCAATAAAGGCTCTCACGAATTTCCCTTGCGAACTTCGGAGGCAAATTCCCCAATTCGCTCCACGGCAATTTTGATTTGGTCAAGCGCCGTGGCATAGCTGCAACGCACGTGACCTTCCCCACTCACGCCAAACGCCGTGCCTGGCACAACGGCCACTTTCTTTTCATGAAGCAAACGCAATGAAAACTCGCGACAGGTCAGCCCCGTGGAACTGATATCAGGAAAGACATAAAATGCCCCCTTGGGTTTAAAGCAGGGAAGCCCGAGTTCGTTGAGGGAGTTGACAATAAAGTTTCGCCGTAGCTCGTATTCCCGCCGCATCGATTCCATGGCCGAGTTTCCCCGCTCCAACGCCTCAATCGTGGCGTCCTGCCCCATAATTGACGCACACAGAATTGAGTACTGATGAATCTTCATCATCGCTTCAATGATCTCCTTGGGCGCGCAAGCAAATCCAATCCTCCATCCCGTCATTGCGTAAGCCTTGGAAACCCCATGAAGGAACACCGTGCGCTCTTTCATTCCCGGGAGGGAGGCAATGCTTGTATGAGACCCGCCCTCATAGGTCAACTCGCTGTAAATTTCATCGGTGAAAACAATCAGGTCATGCTTCACGCAGATCTCCGCAATCTCCGCGAGGTTCTCTGCCGTCATGGTGGCCCCTGTGGGATTGTTCGGAAAATTCAGCATGAGAATCTTGGAGGATGGCGTGATCGCAGAGGCAAGATCCTCCGCTGTCAATCGGAACTCATGCTCAGCGCGCGTGGGAATCGCTTTGGCCACGCCCCGGGCAAG
>JBGTAR010000138.1:0-4960 GCA_041749815.1 Terrimicrobiaceae bacterium | reverse complement strand
GGTCAAAACTTTGGAAACTTCCTCCCAAATCTTTTGGTCCATCTCCTCGTAAACGGCACGCAGCGGCGCTGCACGCTCGCCAAAAACGCCCGGAATCCAATGACTGTCCAAAGCCCATTTGCCGGCAGAAATAAAAACTGCCATGTCGAGCAACCCGGCTCTCGGGTCTTGGGACCCGGCAATGGTCATCGATGTTGCACCAAGCATGACCTTCCACTTTTGAGCGTTGGTTCGTTTGGCGAGGTCCGTCTCCGTGCTGATATACTCATCAAAAGCCAGCCACAGTGCCGACACATAGTGGTCAGAGAAATCCATGATGGTTCGCTGCAATTGCGCCGCCGATGCAGGATTTGCTGCCGGAGCCTCCAGGGTTTCGCTCGATGCCGCGGAGGTTTCTGTTGGCTCCGTCAGGGGCCTTGTGCCAGCACAACTCACCGGAGCCAATGCCGCCCCTGCCAGGAGGACATATCGGCAAAAGATGGGAAATGATGGCGATTTCAAACGAATAAACTGACAGGATTTTCCGGGCAGGCCAAGTGGCATCTCATGGGCTCAGGCTTGCGGTCCATGGCTCTTCATGCGATAGAATTTGAGGATACCTATGACATCATTGATTACATCTGTGCCCACGGCAGGCGCTGGCGGCGCGGTTCCGCTCGAAAACCTACGCGTGCGAGGCGTCACGCGCCTCATCACTCCGGCACAGATTAAAGAGCAGCTTCCTGCCGGGAGCCGTGAGATTGAAACCGTGCAAGCCGGGCGTCGGCAAGCCCGCGCCATCTTGAGCGGTGAAGATGATCGTTTGCTGGTTGTGGTCGGCCCCTGCTCGATTCATGATCCCTCGGCGGCATTGGATTATGCGAAGCGCCTTGCCGAGTTGGCGACGGAGGTTTCTGACCGTTATTTTGTGGTGATGCGGGTTTATTTTGAGAAGCCCCGGACAACGGTTGGCTGGAAGGGCCTGATCAATGACCCAAAGATGGATGACTCCTGCGATTTGGCTTACGGAGTCGGGTTGGCTCGGGAACTCCTCTTGGAATTTGCCGCGATGGGATTGCCAACGGCCACGGAATTCCTTGACCCCATCATTCCCCAATACATGGCGGATCTGATCTCATGGGCTGCCATTGGGGCTCGCACGACCGAATCCCAAACCCACCGCGAAATGGCCAGCGGGCTTTCGATGCCTGTTGGTTTCAAAAATGGAACGGATGGTGGGGTGCAGGTTGCCATTGATGCCATGAAGAGTTCCCGCTCGGCGCATAGTTTTCTGGGGATTGATCAGGATGGCTCAACCAGCGTCATCAAAACCACGGGAAACCCTGACAACCATGTCGTGCTGCGTGGAGGACGCAATGGCCCCAACTACTCACCGGCCCATGTGGCCGAGGCCTGCTCAACCCTTTCAAAAGCCGGTTTGCACCCTTCGCTGATGATTGATTGTAGTCACGCAAACTCCGGCAAAGATCCGCTCAAGCAACCCGAGGTTTGGAAAAGCATTCTCGCACAGCGTGCGGAGGGGCGCCGTGAGATCATTGGGGCAATGTTGGAAAGCAACATCCATCATGGAAGCCAGCCCACAGCTACTGATCCAGCCCAACTGAAGTACGGGGTTTCTGTCACCGATGCCTGCCTGGGTTGGGAATCAACCGCCGCTTTGTTTCGGAGCTGAGTTGAAAGCTCATTGGTATTCGACCAGTCGGTAAAAAACCTTCGACCGTCCATCCAAGGAATCCGAGAATTCCAGTTCCCCGCCATCACCGTCCAAGGTGTCAATCGTCAACCAGTCGTAGGGATCCAGGGTGGTCGAGCTTTGGAGGTCGTAAACAAGGTCTGGACGGCTTGGAGACTTCAGTGTGAGGGTCGTGCCCTCCGTCACGATCGAAAGCTGGGGAGGCTCAATTGCCGTGAACTGGACCACAAAGGGAAGACTTGCGGTATAATTTCCCAACTCATCGACGGCTTGGAATGTGATTTCATATACGCCTGCCCGATCCATGGTGAACGCTCGGCCATGAAGGTGGCCGTAGCCTGACCCGTCTTCGCTGGCGTAAACGGTGGGATGATCGGACTCCGTTGCAGACCAACCGGACGGGCGTGTCCATGTGGGGGTTGTTGCACCCTCCTCCCAAAATGAAATATTGCCTCCGTCGGGTCCAACCACTGACAGAACATCGACACGCACCAGGGCTCCGCCTGGAGGAGGGGCTGTGTTGTCGAATGCGCTGAACGTCAACTCGCTGGTATAGGCTCCAC
Source organism: Terrimicrobiaceae bacterium (assembly GCA_041749815.1). Taxonomy (GTDB): domain Bacteria; phylum Verrucomicrobiota; class Verrucomicrobiia; order Chthoniobacterales; family Terrimicrobiaceae; genus JAJTZA01. Next base: position 2,704 of record JBGTAR010000138.1, on the reverse strand, counting down.
CGGGGAGATTTAAGAGAGCAAAGCTGGGCGCCTCGCCAATTGGAAAATAGGTGGCCGTTTGGGTCAAATCTCCAAAGACTGACAATCGGCTTGGATCAAGGGGATCCCTCCGGGTTTCGATGTGGTCATGGGCTGAGGCGCTTGCGGCCCCGAGGAGGAGGCATATCAAAGGGGTGCATCTCCATAAGCTGTGAGGATGAGTTAACCCGGACAAACCACAGGGGGGTGGCCTCATGGGATTTCTCTGGGTTAAGGATCCAGAAGCCGGCAAGATGCCAGCGCTCCCAGTAGAGAACATGCGGAGATGCGCCGATATCCAAGGAATGAGCTTTTTCATGGTATAAGGAATGTGGTGTTTATTGCGTTCAGGCGGTTTCTGACTTCAGAGGACGAGAGGTTCTCGGCATGTCCATCTGCAAAAAGGTAGTTTGCCCCGTTGCCGTGGATCTCCACTGCCACGGAGGTTTTGAACTGATTGAAGGTCACCCGGGTCCGGGCACTTGAAAAATGAAAATGCTCGGAGGGGTAAGAGTCCGCCACTTCCGCGAGAACCAGCGTGGTTCCGGGTTTGGAAATTTTCGTCACGGGAATCCCAATTCCATTCACATCGGTCAACAAATCATTCCAGCCATACGTCACCTCGGAGGGGGATTTGCTCGCCGGGCAGCGGCTGATGAAATCCCCACTCAAATAAGAGGCCAATGTCTTTGTCCAGGAAAGTGAGTTGCCATCGTCATCCCGCGAATGACTCGTGTCCGGCATCCGCCCGTTATGCTCCCCGATGTAGAGTTGCATGGCCATGCCCGCATCGCGCATGGAACTCAGGCAGCGGATCGCATTTGCCCGATCCGTGCCAACCTTCGCGGCAACAGCTCCCGCCACGGATAGGATACCAAGAATGCCTAACACGACCATCATTTCCACCAGGGTGAAGGCGTGGGTTTTATTTTGTTTTATCATGTTTTTTCTCCATTGACCGGCCCTCCCTCAACTGAGGAATGGGCAGGGCTTCAGAAATAGACGGGGTTAGTTTCTGCGTCTCCGGCGGGCGCAAGCCAATCCAGCCAAGCCAAATCCAAAGAACGCCAATGTGGATGGTTCAGGCACCGCGGAGACAGTCACTTCAATCCCATAGGTTGGGAATGCATTGCTGCTGGCTCCAAACTCAGCAGCCTCTGTCAGCTGGGCAAAATAATTTGCTCCCCCGACAAAGAGGTAATAGTCCCCCGCAGCCAGATCGAACGTGGCTGTGACAAAACCATCCGCCACCCCATCCCCATTGATTCCCGAGGCATTGCCAAAATTTGCGGCGGTTCCGTCTGCCGCGTGACCAATGACGGAGTTGAAGTTCATTTCGGTGCCAGCAAGGCTGTCTTGGAATATTTTCCAAGGCTCGAGTGACCGAAAAGCCCCCTCTTTGCCTGATCCATCGATCCCCGGCCCATCATACACCCCGTTTCCATTGGCATCTGTGAAGGACTCGCCGACGTTCCAGACGCTGTTCGAATTATCATCGACAAATGTTTCGCCTGCGGCCGCCGTTCCAAACAAGCCCGTCAGATAGGCCCGCGTGGCCGTGCCTGTGTCATGCGTTGAACTCACGAATCCAGGCGTTTGATAGAGTGAGAAGCCGGGAAGCAGTGAAAAATTGGAGCCGGTTTGGCCAACAAAATCGCGTCTTGCGACGCTGATCGTGACCGTTTGAACGGTGGCCAACGTGAATTTGAAGGCCGTCGTACGGTGGGAGTCACCCCAGTTCTCATCGGTGCCATCGGCCCAGCCGAAGCTGCTGGAAACCGTACGCACATCGTTGATAAATGTGGCCCCGTCAATGGGGTTGCCCGTATTGAATGTGCGGTCGCCGCCGACACCGACATGCGCCGTGGCAGCGGAGAGACTGGCCATCAGGCCTGCTGGAATCAAGAGAGAGAAAGATTTTAAAAATTTCATAAGTCATATTTTTTTTGGAATTTTATTTTGAATGGAGCCCGGCTCCGTGCAGGGACGGCAATTGACGTCGGCGGAATCGGGTTGAGACTGGTTCAAGTTGAAGAATCCCGAAGAATTATCCCGGGCTACTTGGTTTTCAGACTCGGCAGGCAATGGGCCTGCGTTGAAAAATCAGGCGAGAGCCTGAGGAAAAATGGGGACTGGCGAGGGAGGCGTCTGGAACCTCGCCGTCATCGGTGAAGCCAATGATTGGCCATAAGAAAAACCCTTCCATGGCCTTTTGGGAAGAAGCTCTTCAAATCCCACCAAAAAAATGTCCCCCAATTTTTGTTGGGTAATATTCATGGGGGACTGATTTTCTTCCGAGCGTTTTTCGGCAATCGTTTTGCACATTCTGCAAGGGGCCTCGCCGCTGAACGTTTTCTGCACGGCATTCGCCATGGAGGTCTCCTTCGAATATTTCATCACCATCCCGGTCCAGGCAATGCCTTGGAAAACGGCCCAATGCCCGCCACCCAGGGCAAACACAGCCAAAATCGTAAAAATCAAGCCAAGGCGCTGAAACATCCACGTAGAGAAGCGTCGACCCCTCGCGGTGTCAAATCAAATGAGGTGCAATGTCGGCGACGGTACAAAACTGGAATTTTCGCCGGTACAAAACTGGACAGCAAATTAAAGGGTGAAGTGCCCTAATATGGGGGGCCAAACATTGATGAGGGGATGCTCGACGACCCAAAATTGACGATTGGGATGG
>JBGTAR010000137.1:0-4424 GCA_041749815.1 Terrimicrobiaceae bacterium | reverse complement strand
GCTACCACGGGAGAGGCCACGGTGGGTCAACTCCACGGATCATGAGGCCAGCTTGGTATTGTTGGCTTGGGGGGAACGATATTTGGGCAAGGAGCCCATTCCTGTGTATCTGCATGACAGTTGGTCATACACCGTGATCCTCAAAGGCCTTGCCGTGTTGAAGATTGGTGAAACGGAGCACCGGATTCGATCTGGCGAGGCTGTGCTCGTTGGGCCCGATTGCCCGATGGGATGGATCAGCCATTCTCCTAAATCCCAAACCACCATGCTGGGGTGGTCATGGAGAAACACCCCGTTTTTTCTGGGACCGGAAACGCAAGCACACTGGTATCGCATGCGCCTGCCGCAGGAGACCATGAGTCGATTGAAAGACCTTCATCGCCGTTGTCGGCAGGAGGTGGAACTTTCTGATGCCGCAACATCCCCTTCGCTGGATGCCCTCAGGACGTTGATTGATGCCGAATTTTGCCGTTGCCTGAAATCCAAACGCACTCAGACAGATGACTCCCTCAGGTTCCAACTGGCCACCCGTTGGATGGCTCAACATCTTGATGCCTCCAAACCTATCCAGAAACTTTGCGAATATCTTCAGGTTTCTCCTGCCACCCTGAAGCTGCTTTTTCACCGAAAATCCAAGGCAAGCCCGTTCGATTATTTTCAAAAACTAAAATTCAGCCACGCAAAAAAGTTGTTAATGGACAGGAACGCCTCCATCAAATCCGTGGCCCTCACGCTCGGGTACCATCACCCCAACCATTTCTCCCGTGCCTATGCGGCCTATACTGGAATTCCTCCCAATCGGGAGAGGACCTAGTGCGTTGAACGCTAATTTCGAGGGGAGTGGAGAATTGATGGCCAGGGTTTCTTCAGGTCATAAATACCATGATCGCTGGGTGTCGACGCTTCCGATCCTTGAATTCCGATGACAGAATACGGAACTATCCTACTGTTGATCCATGAATCTTGAACGTCGCAAACCCCTCACCGCTCGAATCGGCCTCTTCTGTGTTGGCCATTACACCTATTGGAAGCAATACGAAGGCCTGCTGGAGGAACTTTTGGGGTATCATGGCATCATTCGCGACCGTATTGAATCGCATGGGGCAGAGGTGACCGATTTTGGCATGGCCGATAATACCCAAAGCGCTTATGCGATGGCGCGCGAAATCAAACGCGGTGATTTTGATTTGGTGTTCTGCAACCTTGCCACCTATGCGACCAGTTCGACTTGGGGAGTGATGGTTAAGGAAATATCGGCGCCAATTGTCATGATCGGTTTGCAAGCCCGCCGATCCTTTGAATCGGTGGCCTACACCACCCAACTCCAGCTTGCAAACGACCAGGTGGTGGCGTTTCCTGAATTCTCCGGGGTTTCCGTCCGAATGGGGCGTCAGGTTCCACCCCCAATCCTTGGATCCCTTCACGACGATCCTCGCGCAGAAAATGAGCTTGAGGCGTGGTGTCGCATCGCTCACGTGCTTCACGATCTTCGCGGAGCGAGAATCGGTCAGATGGGGCACACCCTGGAAGCCATGCTCGATATGCACAGCGATCACACAATGTTCACCACCGCATTCGGTTTACACATCGTCCAGACCGAACCCGATGATGTGATGCGCGAGTTGAAATCCGCTGCACCAGAAGCAGTGGCGGAAAAACGCACATTCATCGAGGGCTTTTTTGACACTCCGGATCCCGTCTCTGACCCGGACACGCTTCGGCTGACTGATAAAGACCTGGACACCGCCGCTCGCGTGGCCGTCGCGCTGGACGGCTTTATTGCAGCCAAGAGCCTTGATGGTTTGGCTTATTACTATGAAGCTGAGCCGGACTCCGAAATGCGCAAATTGGTGACCAATTTTATTGTCGGCAATTCCATTTTATCCGCCCAAGGATTCCCGATGTGCGGCGAGAATGATCTGAAAACCTGTGTGGCAATGATGATCATGGACCGCTTGGATATTGGCGGCAGCTTTGCGGAGTTTCATCCCATCGTTTTTGACCGCAACGCCATCTATGTGGGGCATGACGGTCCCCATCATCTTCAGATTTGTCAGGGCAAACCCGTCCTCCGCAGCCTGCTCCAATACCATGGCAAGCCGGGGTCCGGGGCCTCCGTGGAATTTATGATCAAACACGGGCCAATCACCATGCTGAGTATTGGCCAAACCTCCGATGGACGTTTCAAATTTGTTATTGGGGAAGGGGAGTCCGTGGAGGGGCCATTGCCGCCCACGGGAAACACCAACACCCTCGCCGTGTTTGACCCGGACCCAGTGACATTCCTCAAGGCCTGGTGTGCGGAGGGTCCGACCCACCACTTTGCTTTGGGAATTGGTCACCATGCTGCCACGATCAAAAAGCTCGGGGAGGTTCTGGGGATTGAATCAGTGATTGTGAGGGCGAAGTAAAGATTCCTCACTTCCAACGTCAGCACCAATAAGCCTGGCTACAAAGATTGTTGTGGCCACGATATTTTTTTAAGAAGCTGTGAAATAATCAAAATAAGTCGTCACAGATTCCAAGCCTTACCTCTTTGGGCCGGAGCTCACACAGAGATTTTCTGCATGATATCGCAGGGCTTCCCGGATGTGTTCATCCCAGTAGTCCCAGTTATGCTCCCCGGGGTGCTCTGCGTAAGTGTGCGGGATTTTTGCTTCCTTCAAATCGCTCACAAACGCGCGGTTGTCCTTGATTAAATAATCGTCCTTCCCACAGTCGATCTGAATCCTGGGCAGGCAACGGCTTTTTTTTGCGCGTTTCGCCAATGCAAGAAGGTCATGGTCCGTTCCCCGGGGCCTTGGCCCAAAAATGCGAAAGAGTTCACTGGCAAACTCGCTGTCCCGTCCCCGCGACTTGGCATACTGCTGATAATTCGGCTTTTTCCCAAAACCGAGAGCGCCGGAGTGGCTGTGAATCGAACAAAACCGTTTGGCGTAACCCAGTCCCACCCGCAATGCGCCATATCCCCCCATGGACAGCCCTCCGATGGCCCGTGCCCCCCTCTCGGGTCTTGCGGGGAACATGCGCTCAATGAATGTCGGCAACTCTTCGCCAATATGTTGGGCATAGGCCGGCCCCTGATGGTTGTCCGTATAAAACCCCCGTCCTCCATCGGGCATCACAATCATCAGAGGATATTCCGCGGCATAAACCTCCAGGCGAGTCCTTCGCAGCCATGCGCCCGAATCGTCCGAGAGTCCGTGCAGTAGATACAGCACGGGGAAGGGGGGGGTGCCGGCATCAGGGAATAGAACCTGTGTCGTGGTTTGTTTTCCGAGGACCTGGCTGGACCAATGCAGAGTGAGGAGGGACATGACGGGTTTTCAGAACTGAGCGAATTTAACGGTTGGGCGGTCTAAATCCAAGTTTCTCCCAAAAAGTGGACGGACGCGCTTCTCTGGCAAGCCCAGAATCAGCACATCCTATGATGGAGGGATACAGAACTTGCGGACAGCTCCGGAAACCCACGAATCAGACCGCCACGCCGGCTGCTTCTTTGATGGAAGCCACCGTGTATTCGCGGTTCATGGTTGCGATGAAGGATGCGGGAATGCCGGCCGGGCACACGGCTTCGCAGGCATAATAATTTGAGCAATTCCCAAACCCTTCGGCGTCCATTTGGCGGACCATGCTGAGCACACGCCGGTCTTTCTCGGGTTTGCCCTGGGGCAGGGAGCCGAGGTGGACAACTTTGGCGCTGACAAAAAGCATGGCGGAACTGTTTGGGCATGCGGCAGCGCAGGCTCCGCACCCAATACAAGCGGCGGCGTCCATGGCGTGGTCGGCCACGATTTTGGGGATGGGGACCGCATTGGCATCAGGGGCCGATCCACTGCGCTCGCTGACAAAACCACCGGCTTCGATAATCCGGTCATAGGCCGCACGATTAACGGCCAGATCGCGGAGAATCGGAAACGACGCGGACCGGAAGGGTTCGATGGTGATCACGTCGCGATCCTGGAATTTGCGCATGTAGAGCTGGCACGTGGTGCCTTTGCCGGGGCCGTGGGGTTGGCCATTGATCGTGAGGCTGCAGGTCCCGCAGATTCCTTCACGGCAATCGTGGTCAAACTGAATGGGTTCGGTTCCTTTGCTGATGAGGTCTTCGTTGACGATATCCAGCAGTTCCAGGAACGAGGCATCCTCGGGGATGTTCAGCGCCGGGTATTCTTCAAATCGGCCCGAGTCTTGAGGACCATCCTGACGCCAGACCTTGAGAGTAAAATTCATAGTGGGTGTTTGGTTGGTTGTGGGGGGTGCCATTATTTGTAGCTGCGTGTGGCAAGTTTCACCTGCTCATAGACGAGCGGTTCCTTGATGCAGACGGGGGTCTTGTCCTCCCCCTCGTATTTCCAGGCGGACACAAAGGCGTAGTCGTCGTCATTCCTGAGCGCTTCGCCTTCGGGGGTTTGGAATTCGGT
>JBGTAR010000136.1:0-11715 GCA_041749815.1 Terrimicrobiaceae bacterium | reverse complement strand
ATCACGATCCCGAAGATATCGTCTCTTCCATGGCCAGCATCAAAGAGTTCATTCAGTTTCGCTGAAAGCATGATGCTTGTTTCCTGCTGCGGTGCACCAACAACCCCTCGCTTTTGGCGAAGGCTGATGGTGTCCGTCGATAAAGAGGGAGGCATCCTGACGTTTTATGCCGAGTTCCAAGGAGATTCAAGGTTGCTCCTCGACAAATCGTCACTCGCCGATGTCGCATCGTCATCTCCCCGAACCGAGGTTTCATTGCCAACCTCCAGGTTTCCCTCTTTTAAGACGCCAAACTCTTGGTCACCTCCGCAAAAACGCGGTCCACGGAAATGGCCTGCATGCAGAGATTGTTTTTGCAGGCACTGAGGCGATTGTTTTGCGCACTCACACAAGGGCTGCAGGGCAGACCGGCTGTGATGGAAACAGCCCCTTCGGAAACTGGGCCGAACAGGGATGGTGTCTCCGGCCCAAAAAGGGTGATGATGCGGATTGATGTGAGCGATGCAAAATGTGCCGGGCCGCTGTCATTGGTCACAAGCGCCCGTGCCATGGAATACAGGGCAAAAAGCTCGGGAAGGCTGGTTTTGCCAGCCAGAGAGAGGCATCGTTCCGAGCCCACATCATCGGCCAAAAGCTGAGCCTGTTCACTTTCGATGGGAGCGCCGGTAAAAACCACGGCGGCTTCAGGATGTGTTTTTAAAATCCGGCGGGCCAGTTCGATGAACCGGTCTGAGGCCCAGCGTCGAAGCGGGATCATGTCGCTACAGTTGGCATTCAGCAAGATGATGGGGGGAAGCTCGGAGCCTCCCAGTTTTTCCAGAAGTTTGGTGCGAATACTCGCGATCGCCTCTTTCTGGATAATCAACTGGCGGGGAGGGGGAAGTGTGCCCGGGTCTTGCCATGCGGGGAAGAGGGTCGGTGACTGGTCAAGCGCTTTGACGAGGGCATGAAAAAGCTGTCGGGTGTGGATATGAGGGTTGTAGCGGGGACGGTGGGTCATCAACCATCCACGAAACGGACCCTCTCCGAAATACGAGTGCAACCCAACCCGCCATTTGGCCCCGCTCATCCACGTCAGCATCGCCGAGGATCTTGCAAAAAAATCCAGGTCAATCGCAGCATCCAATGGCACGCCGCGCAAATGCAAACTCACGGAGAGAACACTCTTCAAAAATGCCAGAATGGAAGAGGTTTTAATCTCAAGGACATTTTCGGGAGGGATCATTCCCAAAACATCCAGGATCTTGCGGTTTTCAGAAAAAACCACGAAGTAGGTGTTTTCACGTCCCACGCGGGCAATCGCTTCCTCGATCGCCGGGATGGCCAACACAGTGGATCCCTGCTCGCCGAGCTTGATGAAGGCAATGCTTTTTGGAGGGTGATCGGTCGGAATGGGAGCATCCAAAAATCGGAAGGCTGACAAAACCACACAAAGTGGTGGGCCAAGAATGCCATCCAATCGCTGAAGCCGTGCGGCTTTTCCTGCACCAATAACCGCTTCATCAGAGGTTGTGCTATTTGATGCCAGAGTCATGAATGATTGGTCGAAGAGGGGAGTGCCCACTCGCGGGAAGGAAGGTATCGCAGCATCGAATAAATCATAAACAGAATCGCGGCAATGGGTTGGAAGGTCAGGACCCAGAGCTCCTTGTATTTGGGGATAAACCCAACCCGCAAGATGGCCAGGAGAAGCAGTGAATAGGCAACAAGTGACAAGACTCTCAGCGTGGTGGTGGCATTGCGTGAATACGATTCGACCACGGCCATGGCCACAGCGGGAGCGAGCAGAAGGTAGGCGTGAAGCTCGCTGGCCGGGCCAAGAAGTGTCATCCAAACACAGACAAAACAGAATAGAGCCCCAAGGAGTCGCTCCAGCGGCCATTTGGCAATTCCTCCGTAAACACACATCAGAGCAAGGCACCCCGCTCCTCCCAACTGAATCAGACGATACAAAAGATCATTAAGAGGCAGGCCCGCAAACCGAACCAACAAAAACCACAGATCCAGCGGAGCGACGCTCAAATTATAATTGAGCCGATTGTCGGAAATACGTGTGTCATACCACAACCAATACTGACCGGTCACATATTCGGTTTTTTGGAGAGCGAATGGCAGGATCCCCCCGATGATGAGAAAAAGGGCCAGCTTCCAGGAAAATTTCCGTGGGGCGACAAGGACGAGCAATAGCCCAACCGCCAAGGGGTAGACCTTCCAGTATACCGCGGCTGTCACAGCGGCTGCGGCCAGAGCCCACCGTCCGACATTGGCGGCACCCACGGCCAGCATCACGAACCCAATCACAATAGGATTGGCTTGAGCGCTGTCGATGTTGCCCAGCGAGAGCGGGAAAACCAAGATATAAACGAGGGCATGATATCGCTGGGGAATGTGACGAAATGGCCCCTTGTTTAACATCACCCACAACCCCGCCAACAAGAGCCCAGCGGAGATAAAAATCCAAAAGACATTGGCCAGAACCGTGGGCAGCCACGTGGTTGCCGCATAGCAGATTGCGGCCAGGGGGCTGTAAACGAACCCTTTGTTGGGGGTATAAATATAGAGCGGCTCTCCTTTGATCCAGTTTTCGCCGGCTCGAAGGTATCGAGCCGTGTTGGTTGCCCGATCAGGCGAAAGAATGGCCCGCCCCGCCAACCCGAGGATTGCACCGGCCCATGCTAAAAATGCCGCCCACGAAAACAGCCAAGAGGGAACAAATCGATGGAGGCGATCAAGTGGGGCCTCCTGGCCGGCTGGAGTCATAGATTGGATTGGGTCTCAGGAATGTGGAAAAAGTTCCACTTTCGGGCTTTGGCCGAGAATTTCAACCGTGAAAATAGGAAAAGAAATCTGCTGACTTTTCCCGGCTGGAGCGATGGACGGCGAGGGACCGCCGTGCCTACCAACAAGGGCACGCTTCGCGCCTGCGCCAGCCCATCGATCTCCTGGGTAGGGCGGGTCAGTCCCTTGACCGCCGACTTCTCGCGCTTAATGCGACGGCGGGCAATGGACGTGTTCTCCATAGCCTTGGCGAAGGAAGGCTGCCCGGCCTGCCATCAAAGGGGCGCTTCTCGCGTGCGCCAGCTCGTTCCTTTCTTCCCACTTCGGACTAAAACCTGCTAGTGCATACCCGATGGAACACCTTTTTGAATCGAACCGCCGCTGGGCTGCACAAATCACCGAGGAGGAGCCCGACTTTTTTTCGAGCTTGGTCAATGTGCAGAACCCAAAGTATTTTTGGATTGGGTGTGCTGACAGCCGGGTTCCTGCCAACGAAATTCTCGGGCTGCGCCCCGGAGAGGTTTTTGTGCATCGCAATGTGGCCAATTTGGTCATTCACACAGATTTTAACTGCCTGGTTGCCCTGCAATACGCTGTGGACGTTCTTCAAGTGGAGCATGTGATGGTGGTGGGTCACTATGGTTGCGGGGGTGTGCGGGCAGCAATGCAGGATCAGGAACTTGGGCTGATCGATAATTGGCTGCGTCATGTCCGCAGCATCTACCGAAGGCAGCCGGACCGGTTCGATGTGCTTGATCCATTGGCGAGGGAGGATCTGCTTTGTGAACTCAATGTGCTTGATCAAGCCCGTCATGTCGAAGAAACCAGCATCGTGCAAAACGCATGGAAGCGTGGGCAAAAGTTGGAGATTCATGGCTGGATCTACCGTTTGTCCGACGGTCTGCTTCAGGATTTGAATTTCACCCCGCTGTCCCGTCCATAACCGGAGTATGAATTCTCCAGCCCCGACATCTCAGGGAACGGCGGAATCACGTTTGTGGAACCCTGACCTCGCCCCGGTTCCATTCTCGAACCGCACCTGGGGAAAATGGGATATTGCTGCGTTGTGGGTGGGGATGGCGATTTGTATTCCGACGTATCAGCTCGCAAGCGGCCTCATTGCCAATGGCATGAACTGGTGGCAAGCCGTGCTCACTGTTTTTTTGGGAAACCTGATTGTGCTGCTGCCGTTGGCTCTCAATGCGCGTGCCGGCACGGCGTATGGGATTCCCTTCCCTGTGTTGTTGCGTTCCTCATTCGGGGTTTATGGGGCAAATATTCCCGCAATGATGCGGGCGGTGGTGGCCTGCGGTTGGTTTGGAATTCAGACATGGATTGGGGGCAGCGCCATCCATTCCATCATTGTGATTGTGTTCGGGTTGGATCCCGCAAGAGGTCAACCACTCCCGATCCTTGGAATCCCTCTCTCCGAGTTTCTCTGTTTTATGCTCTTCTGGGCGATCAACATGGCCATTGTTGTTCGTGGAATCGATTGCATCCGCAGTCTGGAAATTTTTGGAGCTCCGTTTCTCCTGTTGGTGGGATTGGGTCTTTTGACATGGGCTTATTTTGCTGCGGATGGTTTTGGCCCCATCTTCAGTCAACCCTCCAAATTTGTGGGGAGTGCGGAGTTTTGGACTGCTTTTGTTCCCGGGCTGACGGCGATGGTCGGATTTTGGGCAACCCTTTCGCTCAACATTCCGGATTTCTCACGCTACGCAAAATCTCAGCGTGACCAGGTCCTTGGTCAGGCCATTGGCATGCCCGGCACCATGGCGGCTTTTGCCTTCATCGGTGTGGCAACCACCAGCGCAACCATTGTGGTTTTTGGGGAAGCCATCTGGGATCCCGTGGCCCTGCTTGCAAGATTTGACCACCCTCTCATCGTGGTCCCCGGTCTGCTCGCTCTCACCATCGCCACCCTCACCACCAACATTGCTGCCAATATTGTTTCACCCGCCAATGATTTTTCCAACCTGTGGCCCTCGAAGATCACTTTCAAAATGGGGGGTGTCATTGCCGGAGTGATAGGCATCCTCATGCAGCCATGGTGGCTCATGGCCGACCCCTCCGGTTACATCTTCAAATGGTTGATTGGTTACAGTGCTCTGCTTGGGCCGATTGGGGGAATCATGATTGCGGACTACTACCTGCTCCGGCATCAAAAACTTGATCCCGAAGCCCTCTACCAAAGCCGGGGAGCCTATCGTTTTAGTGGAGGATTTTCCCTGACCGCCCTGTTGGCCTTATTCCTTGGCATCCTTCCCCATGCTCCAGGGTTCCTGGTGCAAATTGGCAAGTTAAAGGCGGACCAAGTTCCTGCCTTTTTCCTCAGCCTTTATAACTTCTCTTGGTTTTCAGGGTTTGGAATCGCGTTTGTCCTGCACATTCTCTTCAGAAGGCTGAGCAACGGGCCACGATGAAAATCAGCATCTTCTTTCTCGCTGTCTTTTTTATCGTGGCCGGCGCGAATCATTTTATATCGCCCGGAACCTACCTTCCGCTCATGCCGGACTACCTGCCATGGCACCTGCCGCTCATCTACCTCAGCGGGTTGGCCGAGATCGCTGGAGGCATCGGAATCTGTTTTCCCCAATCGAGGCGCCTGGCGGGGTGGTGGCTGATTGCCGTGCTGGTTGCTGTTTTTCCCGCGAATATTCACATGTTAATGAACGATGTTCCCCTCGGAGGCGTTTCCGTGCCAACCTGGGTTTACTGGATCCGATTGCCATTGCAGGGTCTTCTGATGGTTTGGGTTTATTGGGCTTGTGTGAAGGCTCCGGCACAACGCGGGTCGGGACGACGCGCCCACAGCGGGTAATCCTCCTCACCCCAGAAGCCAGAATCCTCACACCACTTGCAAGCCGTGCGACTGGTTGTATAGTGGGTTGATGGCTCTCCCTCGATTATCCATGGGACTACTAATTGTTCTTCTTCTGCTGGGATACGGTGTGATTGCGGCTGCGGTGTATTTCCAGCAGGACGCGATGATATTTTTTCCATCAGCTCAGAGTTCCGAGGAAGCCGATCTGTTGGCAACACGAAATGGTTTTGAGCCATGGCGGAACAACGAGGGTGTGCAAATTGGTTGGCAATCCTTGGATGGAGATCCGAAGAATGCTTTGCTTGTTGTGCATGGAAACGCTGGGAGTGCCTTGCACCGCGCTTATTATCACCAATACTCCCGCCTGGCTGGAAAATGGAAAACCTACCTTTTGGAATACCCGGGCTATGGCATTCGCGCTGGACAACCGTCCGAAGAGTCGTTGACCGTGGCCGCTTTGGAAGCCGTTGATACATTGGCGGAGTTGCCTGAGACGAAAGTTTGGATCTTGGGAGAATCTCTGGGAAGTGGCGTGGCTGCAGCCGCAGCCGCCAAACGCAAGGAGATCGTGACGGGGCTCATTTTGGTGACGCCCTTCGATTCTTTGGTGAGTGCGGCTCGCAGCCACTACCCCTGGCTTCCTGTGTCGACGCTCTTGCGAACACGGTTTGAATCGGACAAGCATTTGGCAGAGTACCCCGGTCCGGCGGCATTTGTGGTCGCGGAAAAAGACACGGTGGTGCCTGCGGCGCTCGGGAAAAGGCTTTACGAAGAGTATCCCGGACGAAAGCATCTCTGGGTGGCCCCCAATTCGGGTCATGATGTCTCAACATTTTTGGCGACCGATTGGCCGTTAATTATCAATTTTTTAATTGGTGCCTGAGAGCTTCCTGAGCCTTGCTGTTTGGCGCAGGGGGGGTAGCCTCCAAGGTCCACACTGACTGCACACAGATGGCATCTGCTGAAGAACCTGATACGTCCAATCGCTCCTCCCCGACCAATGCCGCCATGGGCATCGAGTCAGGCAACCGGCGGCCCATCCGGCTTGGTTTGATTTCGGGGGGTGCGGCTCTCGTTTTGGGCATGGGGTTGATCTTTAGTGAAGGATGGCTGCAGTGGACCACTCTGATTGTAGCCACACTTGGGGCTGCGATGGGGGTGTGGAAGCTGCTCGCTGACGTCGCGACGACCCGACAGCTTGAGCCGGGAAACCCGGAGTTGGCCGTCAAATTGACCCAACAGCTTCCTGTGATGGTTTACCAGTTCCGAACGTATCCCACCGGCCACTCCTCGGTCACTTATACGAATGACGCCATACGAATGATTTATGAAACCGACCCTGAGGCTGTCAAAAAAGATGGGAGTCGGCTTTTGGATCTGGTGCATCCTGGGGACATCAAGGCGATGCAGGAATCGTTGAAACATTCCTACTTCACCTTGCAACCCTGGGCGGGAGAATTTCGCGTCGTTTTGCCCAAGGGAGGGCTTCAGTGGAGGTTTGCGCAGGCGCTTGTCGAGAGGTTGCCGGATGGTGGCACCTTGTGGCATGGATTTGTGGCAGATATCACCGAGAAAAAACGGGCAGAAGAATCTGACAAATACGGTGAGCGCATGCGGATTGCGAAAGAGAAAGCCGAGGATTCTGACCGGGCGAAAAATGCTTTTCTTGCGATGATGAGTCATGAGATTCGGACGCCCATGCATGCGGTGATCGGATTTTTGGATATTCTGCGAACCAGCGGCTGCACGCAGGCGCAATTGGAGTTTGTGGAGTCCGCACACGAGGGGGCACGAAACATGATCTATCTTCTGGATGATCTGCTGGCGGTTTCCCGGATGGAAAGTGGTGATCTGGATGTGAGTCATCAGGATTTTGAACTGCAAGACTGGCTGCGAGGGTTGGCCGCAATATTCCGCAAGCAAGTCGAAAGCAAGGGACTGGAGTGGTCTCTGCAAATTGGGGATGACCTCCCAGACGTCATCTGCAGCGATCGGGTTCGACTCACGCAGTGCCTTTTCGGACTCCTCGACAATGCCGTGAAGTTTACTGCCAAGGGCTCGATCAGGTTAAATGTGGCCCGTCAGTCTGGAGTTCAAACACAAAGGGTTCGCTTTGATATTGAGGATTCGGGAGTCGGAATTGCGGAGGAACAGCTCCCAAGGATCTTTGAGCCATTTTCACGAGGTGATGAAAGCTCGCATCGCAAATTTGGTGGCGTGGGACTCGGGCTCTCGATTTGTCATCATCTCACCAGCCTGCTCGGTGGCACACTCTCCGCATCCAGCGTCTTGGGGGCGGGCTCCACATTTTCATTGGAAATCCCGGTTCAAAATCCGAAAGCTCAGACCGTGCCCGTAGCCGACACCGGGGATTTTCCTGCCGAGGATGATTCCGGCCCACTCAATCTGCACATTCTGATAGTTGAAGATCAGAAAACCAATCAGCGTCTCATGGGTCTCCTCCTCACCAAGCTGGGGTGCACTTATGACCTCGCTGAGAATGGTCTGATAGCCATCAAAAAATTCGGACAGAGCAGGTATGATGCGATTCTGATGGATATTCAAATGCCGGAACTTGATGGAATTGCCGCCACCAAACGGATTCGGCTGATGGAGCAAATTCCCAGCGACGAGCTTCCTGTGCCGATCATCGCGGTCACTGCCAATGCCTTTGATTCCGACCGGGAGGAGTGCCTCGCGATTGGCATGAATGACTTTCTGGCCAAACCGGTGCGATCCGAGCAGTTGGCAGTCTCTCTGAGACAAAGCAAACGCCGCACTTTTCGGAATTGATTTTGACCGCTTGCGTCCCAGTCCCTTAAATAGATAAATCAGCAAACTTTTATGACGTCCGAACAACCCACCATCATCTACACAAAAACCGACGAAGCCCCCGCACTTGCCACCTACTCCCTGTTGCCGATCATCACCGCATTCACCCGGCACTCTGGCATCTCTGTGGAAACCCGTGACATTTCGCTGGCCGCGCGGATTCTTGCCAATTTTGCAGAGTTTTTATCGGAAGACCAGAGGACCGGTGATGCGTTGGCAGACTTGGGAGAGCTCACCCTGAAACCCTCGGCAAACATCATTAAACTCCCAAATATCAGCGCCTCGGTTCCTCAACTCCAGGCCGCCATTGCAGAACTTCAAGCCAAGGGATACGCCCTTCCTGATTACCCGGACCCGGCCAAGACCGAGGAGGAAAAAACCATCAAAAGCCGTTATGACAAGGTCAAAGGCAGTGCCGTCAATCCTGTTCTGAGGGAAGGGAACTCTGACCGGCGGGCTCCCAAAGCAGTGAAAGAGTTCGCGCGCAAGAACCCTCACTCCATGGATCCCTGGTCCATGGATTCCAAAACGTCCGTGGTGACGATGGGGCATGATGATTTTTTCTCAAACGAAAAATCCGTCGTTGTTCCCGAGGCCACGGATGTCCGAATCGAGTTCGTTGGTGAAGACGGATCGGTGACGGTCCTCAAGGACAAAACCCCTCTTAAAGCCGGTGAGGTTCTGGATGGCACCTTCATGAGCAAGACTGCTTTGGTGGCTTTTCTTGACCAACAAATCGCTGCGGCCAAAGCGCAGGGCGTTTTGTTTTCGCTTCACCTCAAAGCCACGATGATGAAGGTCTCTGA
This sequence comes from Terrimicrobiaceae bacterium, assembly GCA_041749815.1. Taxonomy (GTDB): domain Bacteria; phylum Verrucomicrobiota; class Verrucomicrobiia; order Chthoniobacterales; family Terrimicrobiaceae; genus JAJTZA01. Next base: position 2,475 of record JBGTAR010000136.1, on the reverse strand, counting down.
CCCGATTTTGTTCGGTCATGGCGTGGAGGTGTTTTTTAAAGATCTGATTGCCAGGCACGACCAGGTCTTCAAGGAGTTGGAGGTCGATTTCAAAAATGGTTTCGGAGACCTTCTTGCAAAAATCCCATCCCTCCCCGATGACAAACGGGCCGAGGTTGAAGCAGATATCCAGGCGGCGTACGCCAATGGACCCGGCATCGCGATGGTGAATTCCGACAAGGGGATCACAAACCTGCATGTGCCGAGTGACATCATTGTGGATGCTTCCATGCCTGCCATGATCCGTGCCGGTGGCAAAATGTGGGATGCCCAAGGCAAAACTGCTGATACCCTTGCCGTGATTCCTGACAGCTGCTACGCGGGGGTTTATCAAACAGTGGTCGAGTTCTGCAAAAATCGCGGAGCCCTGGATCCACGCACCATTGGAACCGTCCCCAATGTGGGGCTGATGGCCCAGGCGGCTGAGGAATATGGGTCGCACAACAAGACCTTTGAAATTCCCGCCAAGGGGGTTGTCCGGGTGGTGGATTCCGCTGACGAAATATTGATGGAACATGCGGTCGAACAAGGCGACATCTGGCGTGCCTGCCAAACCAAGGATGCGGCCATCCGTGATTGGGTGAAGCTTGCGATCAACCGTTCGCGTGCCACCAAAACTCCCGCGGTGTTCTGGCTCGACAAAACCCGTGCCCATGATGCCAAGCTGATTCAGAAGGTCGAACTTTACCTCAAAGATCACGACACCATTGGCCTCGAAATCAAGATTCTCCCTCCAGCCGAGGCGTGTCAGTTCACCCTCGAACGCATGATCGATGGAAAGGACACGATCTCTGTCACAGGAAATGTTCTCCGGGATTATCTCACCGATCTTTTCCCCATCCTCGAACTTGGTACCAGCGCCAAAATGCTCTCCATCGTCCCTCTCATGAACGGGGGAGGGTTGTTTGAAACCGGCGCTGGCGGATCGGCTCCCAAACATGTTCAACAGTTTGTTGCCGAAAACTACCTGCGGTGGGATTCGCTCGGCGAATTTTTGGCCCTGGCTGTTTCGTTCGAGCACCTTGGAGAAACCTTCCACAACGAAAAAGCCAAAATCCTTGCGGAAACCCTTGATGCGGCCACTGGTAAATTCCTTGAGAACAACAAATCACCCTCACGCAAAGTGGGGGGCATCGACAACCGGGGCAGCCACTTCTATCTCGCTCTCTACTGGGCACAAGAACTCGCCGCACAAAGCGCGGATATGGACCTTCAAAAAATCTTTGCCCCCATCGCGGCCAAGCTCAGCGCCAATGAGGCAAAAATCATTGAAGAGTTGCGGTCCGTGCAGGGACACCCCATCGATATCGGTGGCTACTACCAACCTGACGAAGAACTGACCTCCAAGGCCCTGCGCCCCAGCGCGACATTTAATGGGATTCTGGCGGAGCTTTAAGACTGCCTCCAACGATATCGCGTGCCGCCGATTCCCAGTGAGGGAACACAAACTGGAAACCCGATGCCTGCAAACGCGCTGGCACCACCCGTCGGCTTTTTAGCAGCAACTCCGTTTCGGTCCCCAAGAGGCAGGCTCCAATCTCCAACATCCATCGGGCCGAAGGAAGTCCCACAGGCATTTGACGTGCCTTGCGCAGGGTTTGCAAAAAATCCTTCATGGTCACGGGATTGGGAGCGCAGGCGTTGACGCACCCGGTGAGCTCGGTGTGGCCCCAAATCTCCTCCACGATGCGGCAGAGGTCTCTCTGATGGATCCAACTCACATACTGGATCCCTGATCCAATCGTGCCCCCCAACCCCAACCTCACCAAGCAATCAAAAGCTTGGAAGACTCCTCCATTTCCCGATCCCATCACCATGGCACACCGCAACGCCACTTTGCGGGTGGTGGGCGTATTGGCCAAATCAAGGGCCTCTTCCCAAGCCTTGGCCACCTCGATGGAAAACCCTTCTCCCATCTCGCCCGTGTTTTCATCCATCTCACGATCCTCCGCATGACGGTAGATCGTCGCCGTGCTCATATTGATCCAGAGCGGTGGGGGCATGACACAGTTTCGGATCGCATCGGCCACGGCCTGGGTGGAATCCAAGCGTGAAGAAAAAATCTCCTGCCTGTTTTTTTGTGTGTACCGACAATTCACGGAGCGGCCCGTAAGGTTGAATACGATTTGTGCCCCGTCGATCTCGTTCCACCATTCTCCACGCTGTTTTCCATCCCACCAGACCTCGCGATAGCTCCCGGCAGCTTTTGTGGATGGGGTTCTGGAAAGCACCACAACCTCCCAACCCCGAAGCAGATAATAACGGGCAAGATGCTGACCAATATATCCACGGCCTCCTGAAAGAATGATTTTCATTTTCCGTGAAAACGGGGTGCGGTCAGCGAGGCAAATAAGCAAGTGACCCCTCCGGTGACTCCAGCCGAAACAACAAAAGGCCATGCCGAAAAATCCATGCGCCCCGTGATGATCACTGTGG
>JBGTAR010000135.1:0-18495 GCA_041749815.1 Terrimicrobiaceae bacterium | reverse complement strand
CTGCGCAGCATCCGCACGTAATTTTGCCCGCATGGCCTCAAGTGGTGCCGGGCGATTGAACCAGATCTCAAAAGCCAGGGCGCCCTGATGGAGAAGCATGGTCAGCCCGTTGGCAGCGCGGGCGCCGGCGGCCTCGGCATTTACAACCAGCCGGGATTTTCCCCCGGCGTAAACCATATCCATCACCATGAGGTTGGGGGTGAGGAGCGAGGCGGGTATGGGCGACGGGTCTGTTCGTTTCATTCCGACTGGCGTGGCATTGATGATGATATCCACCTGGGGGATTTGCTCGCGCAAAGCCTCGGTTGTGAAGGGGATTGCGAGCAAACGCTCGGCGGGACCAACCAGCCGGTCACTTCGAAAATACGGGGCAAGTTCCCTGGCCAGAGCGGCCCCCTTTTCGGGAGTGCGATTTGCGAGAACCAAACGCTCGCAGCCTTCCACGGCGCATTGCACGGCTGCCGCCCGCCCGGCACCACCACCCGCTCCCAGCAGCAACACCCGCAAGTCACGCAAATCCACCAGAAATTCCTCATGCACGGCGCGAACCAAACCCGGGCCGTCCGTGCTGAAGCCAAGCAATTTGTCGCCATCGACCACAATGGTGTTTACCCCACCAGAGCGCGTTGCCACCTCATCGGCCTCATCAACAGCAGCCAGTGCTGCCGCCTTGTGAGGAATCGTCACGTTCGCTCCCACAAAGCCCGCCTTGGAAATAGCCCGCAAGGCGTCTGGAAATTTATCAGCATCGGCGTGAAGACGCACATATTGACCATTGATCCCACTCGCAGTCAGAGCAGCCGTCTGAAACCCCGGCGAAAGCGAATGCTCCACAGGATCCCCAAAAACACCGAGAATCGCGGGGGGTGTCAGGTTCCGAAAGATTTCGGGGTCCCCGAGGAGGTCACTTGAAGAAAAGGTTTCCGGCATCCGAGAGATTTATCACTGCTCTGGTCTGAGGGCGAGTGGCGAATTTTGAAGATCCGTCCAAACCCTATCAGATACCCTGGGAGGATTTCGCTGGCTCAGATTTGTGTTTCTGCCACGGACTTTTCCAATTATGACTCGCTGCGGAACCAAAACATTCTATTCCTTGAGCACACCAGCCGCGCCTGCTATGAACCACGTTTTTGTGGACTTTGAAAATGTGCAGACCGTGGATCTTGCACTGATCGGGAGTAAAGGAGTGAGTCTCAAACTGCTGTTGGGAGCAACTCAGACCAAGCTGAATCTCGATCTGGTCGAGAAGCTCATGAAACATGCCGCTTCGGTCGAACTCATCCGATTGACGTTTTCCGGCAAAAACGCCCTCGATTTTGCTCTGGCCTACTACTTGGGACAGGCCGTGCTCGCAGACCCCGCGGGCTATTTTCACATCATCTCCAAGGACACAGGCTTTGATCCCCTGATCAAGCACCTGAAGAGCCGCCATGTCCATGTCCGCCGTCATGACGACTTTTCGACGCTCACATTTTCGGCGCCTCCGAAGGCCCAGCTTTCGCCGGCAGACGATCTTGAAAAGCGGGTGGCCGAACACTTGGGCAAAAACAAGGCCAGCCGTCCCAAGCGGAAAAAGACCCTGGCCAGCCATCTCCTTGCCTTCGCAGGAAAATCCCACACGGAGGGAGAGATTTTGACTCTGATCGAAAAGCTAGTTGTTTCCGGCCAACTGGGAATCGATGAGAAAAATGTGGTAACCTACCACATCTGACCACAAGCTATTCAATCCCAAGCGCCTTGAACTTGGCGTCCACATGCTGGAAGTGGCGTTCTGGAGCGCAGGCTGAGGCGATTTCTTCTGATCCCAGATGGGCGGCGACCGAGGGTTCGGCGGCGAGGTTTTCGGAGAATTTTCCGCCATCCTTCCATGTTTTCATGGAGGCACGTTGGACGGCTTCATAGGCCTCGCGGCGTTCGAGGCCCCGCTCGGTGAGCATCAGGAGGGCAGACTGGCTGGCCCAAAGGCCCCCGGTGATGTCCATGTTGCGTTTCATGTTTTCCGGGTAAACCTGCAGGCCTTCGACGAGCTTGCGGAGTTTCACGAGCATGTAGTCCATGAGGGTGCAGGAATCGGGGAGAATGATCCGTTCCACCGAGCTGTGGCTGATGTCGCGTTCGTGCCAGAGCGCAATGTTTTCCATGGCTGCGACGGCATTGCCACGAATGACCCGGGCGAGGCCGCTGAGGCGTTCCCCGGTGATGGGGTTGCGCTTGTGGGGCATGGCGGAACTGCCTTTTTGACCTGCGGCAAAGTATTCCTCCACCTCAAGGACTTCCGTGCGTTGGAGATGACGGAATTCTGTGGCCCAGCGGTCAATGGAACCGGCAATCAGAGCCAGCGTGGTCACAAATTCGGCATGACGGTCCCGCTGCACGATTTGGGTGGAGAGGGTCGCTGGAATGAGCCCCAGGCTTTCGCAAACAGATTTCTCCACAGCAGGATCCAAGTGAGCATGCGTTCCAACAGCCCCGCTGACCTTGCCCACACGAACCCGCTCCCGGGTTTGCTCCAACCGTTCGATCGCCCGCCCAAACTCATCAAACATGAGGGCCAGTTTGAGGCCAAAACTGATGGGTTCCGCGTGGATCCCGTGGCTGCGTCCAATCATGGGCGTGAACTTGTGCTCAATGGCGCGCGCTGCGATGGCCTTGCGAAGGGCATGCAGGTCATCGAGCAGAATCGCTGTGGCCTCGTTCATTTGCACGGCGAGTGTTGTGTCCAACAGATCGGAGGAGGTCAGGCCCTGATGAATCCAACGTGAAGCCGGGCCCACGTAAGTGGCCACATCTTCAAGGAAGGCAATCACATCATGATTTGTCCTACGCTCGTTCTCCCGCACTTTTTCTATGTCGAAGGAGGCTTTCTCCCGGATCGCGACGGCATCCTCCTTGGGGATGGTGCCCAGGTCTGCCATCGCTTCGCAGGCTAGAATTTCAATCTCAAGCCAAATTTCAAGTTTGCGTTGCTCTTCCCAAAGAGCACGCATTTCAGGTCGGGAATAACGTTCGATCACCGGTGGAAATTACGCGGAGAGACCCCCGCCTGACCATCCTGAAATCCCAAAAAATAAAGGAGGCTTGCCAGCAAGGGGAGTCCCATTTCAAACTCCGCGTGATGGAACACCATGTTTATTTCTGGTTGAAACCCGAATTCAAATCCCCCACTGAGAGATCAATTTTTGAGAAGGCTCTCGCCGGACTATTCGAGATCCCTCTTGTCGAAGGCGGGCGGTGGGCGGTGCCCGCCGCCGTGATGCCAAGACCGGTCATCGATAATTCCTGGGACTATGCCCTCTCCATGACATTCCGCTCGGTGGAAGATCATGATGCTTATCAGGATGACGCCGATCACCACGCCTTCATCGATGCCAGCAAGCATCGCTGGGAAAAGGTCCTTGTGATGGATTTGGCCTGAGCCCACGACCATGATCCACGATGGTCTAATCCGCGCTTGGGAAAACCCCGAGGTCACCTCGCTGAACAAGCTCCCGGCTCGAGCGACCTTCTATCCATTCTCCACAGCAAGGCAGGCACTATCCCGTCAGCGCGAAAGATCCCCCTTTTTTCTGTCTCTTGATGGGACGTGGCGGTTCCGGCTGGAGTCCAGCCCCGAGGAAGCGGTCCGCAGCCTCACTAAAAAATCCCCAACGTGGGAGCCGATCGAAGTCCCCGGGAACTGGGAAATGCAGGGTCATAAGAAACCTCATTACACCAATGTCCAAATGCCGTGGCCAAACCTGCCGCCGCAAGTGCCGCGGGACAATCCGACGGGGATCTACCAACGATCGTTCACCGTGCCGATCGCGTGGAAAAATCGCCGAACGGTTCTGCACTTTGGAGGCGCCACCAGTGTCCTTGCTGTTTATCTGGATGGAGTTGGCGTGGGGCTTTCCAAGGACTCCTGCCTGCCTGCGGAGTTTGATATTTCCTCGCTGGTCAAACCCGGGAAAATGCAGGTACTGACCGCCATAGTCATCAAGTGGTCGGATGCCTCCTTCATCGAAGACCAGGATCAGTGGTGGCTTGCCGGACTGCATCGGGAGGTTTTTTTGATCTCCACTCCGAAAACCTTTGTCGCGGATTTGATGGCAAGACCAACGCTCAGCTCTGACCTTAAAACCGGCCGATTGCATATGGCCGTGCATGTGGGAATCAGCGGGGCGGGGCCCATTCCTCGAGGCGTCGTGGCTGAACTCCAGTTGTTCGATCCGAACGGTAAACCGGTCTTTAAAAACCCCATTCGCGCCGATCTTGAAACCCGAGAAAAGCGATGGCACATCCAACCCAACCATCTTCGTATTGATCTGGGAGCCGGCGTGCCGCGGGTGCGGCTCTGGTCGCATGAGACCCCCTTTTTATACACAGCCGTTGTGACTCTCAAATCCCCGGATGGTGAGACTCACACCAGCATCCGCATCGGCTTTCGTCGCCTTGAAATCGGGAACCGGAATCTGCTCATCAACGGCCGCAGGGTTCTTATCAAGGGAGTGAATCGTCATGACCACCACCCCGATACCGGCAAGGCTGTGCCTTATGAGACCCTGCTTGAAGACGTCCGGTTGATGAAGCGCTTCAATTTTAATGCGGTCCGCACGTCGCATTATCCGAATGATCCCCGCTGGTTGGACCTGTGCGATGAATACGGGTTGTATGTGATTGATGAAGCCAATGCGGAGTCCCATGACTTCCACAATTGGCTCTGTCAGGATTCCCGCTACGCGACCGCATGGCTGGACCGTGTGATGAGAATGGTTATTCGTGACAAGAATCACCCCGCCATCATTTTTTGGTCCCTTGGCAACGAATCCGGCTATGGCCCAAATCATGCCGCGGCGGCCGCATGGGTTCGTGAATATGATCCGACGCGTCCCCTTCACTATGAGGGCGCCATTTCCAAAGGTCAGAGCTTCCTGACATGGGCGCATCACGCCTTGGGAACAGACGTGATTTGTCCGATGTATGAATCCTTGGAGAAGTTGGAACAATGGAGCGACCTTGTCACAGCGCATTGGAAATCCGAGGCCGACAAAAGCCTCCAAGCCCGCGAATTGGAAGCCATTGGGTTGACGCACCTCAGCGACTGGGAGAGAGGAAGTCCCCACCCGCCGCTCAATAAGCGCCTCCTGCACCCTCTGGAGCGACCGGTCATTCTCTGCGAATATTCCCATGCCATGGGAAACTCCAATGGCTCACTCTCGGATTATTTTCGCCTCTTCAAAACCAAACCGGGGATCCAGGGAGGGTTCATCTGGGAGTGGCTCGATCACGGCATCCGGCAGAAGACCAGGGACGGACGCGAATTTTTTGCGTATGGCGGTGATTTTGGAGACACTCCGAATGACGCCAATTTTGTTTGCGACGGATTGGTGTCAGCGGACCGCGTGCCGCACCCGGCGATGTGGGAATTCAAACATCTGGCTCAACCCGTGTCGGCGGAGCTGGTTTCTTTCCGTCAGGGCGTAGCCAGGGTGCGAGTTCAGAATGACCATGATTTTGTTGACCTGTCCCATCTTCGGGGCGCGTGGGAATTGCTGGTTGATGGCCAGCCATATGGCAGCGGCCCGCTTCCCAGTCTCAGGCTGAAGCCGGGAGCTGCGAAAACTCTCACCATCCCCGTTCAAAAATTTCCCGCAACCCGGGAAGTCCATCTCACCCTTCGGTTTTTCACGCGCAAGGACAGCCCCTCTGCGAAGCAAGGCCATGAAGTGGCATGGACCCAATTGCGGCTTTCCGAAGCTTCACCAAAAAAAACAACCCGGGCACCATCTGCACCCAAGGTTGTGGCCATCGAAACGGCTTCTGGAGTCAGCCTCCAGGCCGGGGAGGTGGTTGCAGGTTTTGACCGAAAAACAGCGACGCTTGATTCGCTCAATATCCGAGGACGCGAGCTCCTTGCACGCAGTCCCCTTCTGCAAATCAATCGTGCCGCAACGGATAATGACGGGCTCAAACTCTGGAGCGGGCAAGAAACAAAAGCCCTTGGCAAATGGCGGAAACTTGGTCTCATCAGCCACCCACTCGAACACCGCCCAAAATCCCTGACCTGGCAAACAAACCGGGATGGCTCGATTTCTGTCACACTTCAACACACTGCCTCAGGGCGGAAGCGTTGGGCGGATTTTTCCCATCTGCACCGCTACACCCTGCACCCTGATGGTCGGTTGGTGATCGCCAACGACCTCCGGTTGGGCGCCAGAGATCTTGTGGATCTTCCCCGCATTGGCATTCGAATGGATGTGGTCGCCGGTTACGAGAATCTCACGTTTTTTGGAAGAGGGCCTCATGAGAATTATGCGGACCGCAAAGCTGGCAGCCTGCTTGCCGTCCATCGCACGAAGATCTCTGACATCTATGTCGATTATGTGATGCCGCAGGAACACGGCCACTTCACTGATGTCCGCTGGCTTGAACTTCGTGGCAACAAACAATCACCCACCCTTCATATCGCCGGCTCACCCACCTTCGAATTCAACGCAAGCCACTTCGCACCCGAGGACCTTTACCAAGCCAAACACACCACGGATTTGGTGCCACGTTCCGAAACAATCCTCAGCATCGATGCGCACCACCGTGGCCTTGGAACAAACAGCTGCGGCCCCGACACCCTCGACCAATACAAAATTTCGGGAACCCAATTTTCTTTCGAGTTCACCCTCTCGTTTTTATAAGGATGAGCGCCCTTGTGGCAACTTCGCCAAATTCTTGGGCTCGCCAATGATGCGACGATGTTGGATCATTGGGGCATGCTGCAACCTTGGATGATCGTCGCGGACCTGGCGCCTGGGGACTCAAAAAGCGCCACGCGGGATTGGCGTGATGTCTGCCTGCACCGGATTGATTCGGCCCAGAGCCCGCACTTTGCAATGGCTTATGGCAAGCTCTGGGCGGAGTTCGGGGAGATGGATGAAATGGAGGAGGAGTCGATCATCACTAGTCGCCTCAGTTGGGATGGCCGCACGATGGAGGGCGGGTGTGCTCTGCGCTACCGTCTGATGTTGGTTCTTGCGGGAGACGCTTTTGCGGCGGTTCGCGATCACACGGCCATTGTCAGTGAGGGAATTCCAGGAGCGGTGGTGCATCTTTCCCACAACCTCGTGGCACCGGAGTGGAGGCGCACCGGACTGGCCGGATGGCTGAGGGCTCTGCCCATTCAAACCGCGCGGCAGGCCCTCAAGGCCCAAAATCGTCCGGGGGAAGAACCCATCACGCTCGTGGGGGAGATGGAACATCCCGACCCGAAAGATGAGGCCACCATGATCCGGCTCTCAGCATATGAACGGGCCGGTTTTCTCAAAGCTGATCCCCGCGTGATTCCCTACCACCAGCCGGATTTTCGTTCAGTCGCTGAGATCGACGAATCCGGAGGAGCCCGCCCACTTCCCATGCAACTCTTGATTCGCAGGGTGGGGCTTGAGCAGGAGCGTGAGGTCGAGACACGGGAAATCCAGCGACTGGCCGAGACTCTTTACCGCATGTACTCACGCGATTTCCGAGATCAGGATATGAAGGCAGCCTATCGCACCTTTAACGACTACCCGGCCCCGGACACAAAAGTGGCACTCCTGCCGCCAACCTCCTGAACCCTGCCCATGAAACTTTATTATCATCCGGGATTTGCCGCCCCGCTTGGGGAGCACATCATGCCGATTCGCAAGTTTGGGTTGGTCGCAGAGGTGTTGGGCGGCGTGGAGGGAATCCAGATTCTTGCGCCGGACCCCGTGACAGAAGCTGATCTTCTGCGCGTGCATGATCCCGAGTATGTTCATGCTGTTCGTACGGGCCACCCAAGGGAGCTGGCAGAGAGCCAAAAATTTCCGTGGTCGCCGGAACTGTATCCCAGCGTGTTGCTCACCAATGGGGGCGTCCTGGCCGCCGCACGATCGGCTCTGATGGAAGGCGTTTCAGGGGCTCTCGCCAGCGGATTTCACCACGCCGGGCCCGACCGGGGCGAGGGGTTCTGCACCTTCAACGGTTTGGTGGTTGCTGTTGAGGCACTTCGAGCTCAAGGCAAAATCCAAACAGTGGCCGTCCTGGATCTGGACCTGCATTATGGAAATGGCACCGCCCGCCTCGCTGCCTCGCGACCATGGCTTCAGGCGCTTTCCATCTATGGAAATGACTATTGGGAGAATACCCCGTTTCGTGATGTGAGCATCCGTCGCCACGAAGATGGGCCCAATCATTTATCTGTCCCGATCCCACCCAGTGGCGAGGAAGACGGAGCAAATCTACTCGCCTTGCTTGAAGAATTTTTGCCATGGCTCGTTGAAACCGAATGCCCTGATCTCCTTTTGTTTCAAGCAGGCGCTGACCCCCTTGCAAAAGATCCCTACTCACCCCTGACTCTGACAGCTGCTGACCTCCGGAGCCGGGATGAGGCGGTGTTTCGTTTTGCCAAGGCCTCAGGGATTCCCGTGGCTTGGGTTTTGGCCGGCGGATATTCGCCGGAGATTTCAGACATCATCGAGGTGCACAAAAATACCGCCCTCGCGGCATTGGGCACGTTCAATGAAAGTGAAATTTAAAACCCCGATCCATGATCCAAAGCGCGAGAGGACACGCGCAGTCCAAAACACTTCGCGGCAAGAGGGCCGAATGACGTGCGGCAGCTTTTGGAGTGCGGTTGTCCTCTACCGCCTTGGATCCGCGCGTACGTAGATTAGAACCAAGCTGCATTACACTCGCCAACCCTCCATGTCTCCGATAGCATTTCACCTATGACTCCAGAGCGCATCCCCTGGCCTCATGCCCCGGAGCATCGACTAAGCGAATCCGGGTCCTATATGGTGACCTGCGGCACGTTCCGCAAGGAACATCACTTCCGTGGTCCAGAGCGGCTTGGAGTGCTTCATCGCGGACTCCTGAAAGTTGCCGATGAGTTCGGGTGGACGTTGAAGGCTTGGTCGGTTTTTTCCAACCACTACCATTTTGTCGGCCACCCGCCAGTGAGTGAAGCCGGAGCCTCGAACCTTCCCGACATGCTCAGCGTCCTCCATACCAAAACGGCCGGATGGGTCAATCGGCTGGATGCCACTCCGGCCCGCAAGGTTTGGCATAACTTTTGGGAAACCCGGCTCACTCATGCGAGATCCTATTTCGCCCGGCTCAACTATGTGCATCAGAATCCGGTCCGTCACCGATTGGTGACAGTGGCCAATCACTATCCATGGTGTTCGGCCGGTTGGTTCGAACGGACAGCCTCGGCGTCGATGGTCAAGACCATATACCGATTCAAAACGGATCGCCTTCAGGTGCTCGATGAATATGAACCTTCATCGGAGTGGTGAGTTGGATTGCGCAAAAATAACCAAAAGATCCAAAGCGCGAGAGGACACGCGCAGTCCAAAACGCTTCGCGGCGAGAGGGCCGAATGACGTGCGGCAGCTTTTGGAGTGCGGTTGTCCTCTACCGCCTTGGATCCGCGCCCAACTGACGCAGATACCCGAACGAGTAAATGCCGGTCGAGTGACCATCTGCCCAGCGCGGTTGGAGCCCGTATCCGCCGACCAGTTGCCAGCTCTGAAGGTCGGCAGAAGCTGATTCGGGTTCCACGGCAGCCGGGCCGGGCTTGCCAAGCACATCCGGTTCGCCATTGCACGAGGCGCACGGACAGGACTTTCTCAGCAGGCTGAGCGGGAGATAATCCTCGCGACCATCCGACCATGCGATGGCCAGCATGTCCCCAATTTTTTGGACCGCTGTTGGTTGGAGGATTTCCGTCACAACTATCCGGTGGTTCTGAGACCGCTTGCGATGGCGTTGATGGAAAGCAGGACGCTGGGAAGCAGTCGTTCAGCTTCCTGAGAACCCGCCTCCCGGGCCGCACGCCATCGTGAAAGTGTTTCGATTTGTTGCTCGTGCAAAGCCCGCAGGGCATTCGCGCGCAGGCCAAGGGTTTTGAGCATCCTTGGGCGGCGTTTCTCGAGGCTGCCTCCGAAGAGTTCGGACATCAGGTTTTTGGTTCTGCGAAATTCCGAGATGATCATGCCAAGGATTTCTTCCCGGCATTCCGATTCGGAAACCAAGTCGGCATAACGCGCCATGATCTCTTCATCCGAGCTCGCAAGATTGGTTTCCACATTCGTGAAGACGTAATAGGCAAATGGGGAGGAGCGCAGTTTGGCGCAGAGCTTTTGGAAGTCTTCCGGGCGATGCTCAGCCAAATGCTGCAATCCCGAGCCGACGCCAAACCAGCCGGGCAAATAATAGCGGCTTTGGTTCCAGCTGAAGACCCATGGGATGGCCCGAAGGTCGGCGAGAGTTCTTCGACCAGTCCGCCGGGCCGGGCGTGATCCAATGCTGCTGATTTCCAAGGCGTCAATGGGGGTCGCCTGGGAATAAAAAGTCATGAACTGCGGGTGGTCAATCAGTTGGCGGTAGGCACTCTGACTTGCCGAAGCCAGTGATTCCCAAATCTCCAAAGTGTCTCCATTCTCCTGGGGCTCTTTTTTCTCCCGCACACTGAATCCGGTCACGCCCGCCATGAGTAGCTCCAGGTTGTAGGTGGCGGTGATGAGATTCGAGTATTTTTGGGCAATTGTTTCACCCTGCTCGGTGACCCGGAGGTCTCCCTGAATGGACCCATGCGGCAGGGCCCCCAGAAAACGGTGTGTTGGTCCGGCCCCCCGACTGATCGTCCCACCCCGGCCATGAAAAAACCGGATGCGGGTGTTTCCTGCGGCCTGTGAGATCGCCAGCTGGGCTTTGTGCAGGACCCACTGACTCGCAACGGTGCCACAATCCTTGTTGCTATCGCTGTAGCCGATCATGACCTGTTGAATGGGCTGGCTGTGCGGCAGAGAGAGCACCTTCGTGCGGTCTTTCTGCTGGAAGGCCAGGCTGCGGGATGTGACCGGATGGGAAAGAAAGCTGCGGATCAGCTCCGGGCTGCGTTCGAGATCATCCAATGTTTCAAACAAAGGAACAACCGGCAGTGTGCAGGCCAGACCCTCCGGCGTCCATCGCATCAACCCGGCCTCACGTGCCAGCACAAACACCACGAGCAAGTCGGAAAGCTGCCGCGTCATACTCACAATCAGAGATCCAATCCCCTCGCGCCCATAGTCCCGGATGTGACGCCGAAGCTCGCCGTAACACGCCAGAATGGCATCGGCCTCTGTTCCAATACCGGCATCCGTGTAGAGGAATGGCCGGGGGGAGAGGAGCTCTTCATTCAAGAACGCGAGGCGCTCTTCTTCCGTCCAATTTTCAAAATCTGGACGGGGGTGTCCAGTGGCAGCAAGGATTTGCGAGAGGGCCTTGTCATGGAAGGCACTGTTTTGTCTGATGTCGAGGGCTGCCAGGTGGAAACCAAAAACATCAAGGGCCCGGCGCACCGGCCAGACCGCGTTGAATGCCAGACGCCCGGCACCCACTTCCAAAAGAGACGTCGAAAGCAGCGCAAGATCTTCATCCAGCGCGCCCGGCATCCGGTATTTGGAATCTGAAAGACTGATCTCGGGACTTCCTGCCAGACCGGTTTCGATGGGCAGCTTGCTTTGCAGGAGCAACACGTACTGGCGCCAGGGCTCATCGGAGTAGCGGCGGGTGATTTCTTTGGCAGCCTCGGGGTTTTCCGCGGACAGCAGCGTCAGGGCGTCCTCCAGGATTGGGGGGATGCGCTGAAAATTGCTGGAAAGCGGCAACCGTTCGGCGAGAGCACCAAGATGCCGGTGGATCACGAGCAGGGCATTGAGGCGCATGTCGCGCAGAGTTCCCTGGGTGACGGCGGCATCCACCAGAGGGTGCCCGTCACGATCGCCGCCGACCCAGCTTCCAAAACGCAGACGCGGCCAGGCTTGGGGATGTTCCAACAGAGAATCATCGAACCCCGCTTGATTCCAGGATCGGCGCAGTCTTTCGTCCAACTGGGCCAGGGCCAGTGGGAAAACCTCCCGCAAATAAAACGCAACTCCCCGACGTTCGGAGGCAACATCTGGTTTTTCAAGAAGGATTTCCCCGCTTCGCCAAAGCCGCTCGAGCACCACTTTGATCTCATCGCGGGTCGCTTCACGCTGGCTTGGGGTCAGCGTTTCACTTTCCAACGCCGAAAGTAATCCATACACGGCCCGGTGTTGTTCGAGCACGGACGCCCGTTTGGCCTCGGTGGGATGAGCGGTCAGGACCGGCTCAACCCGAATCTCGGGAAGAATGGCTGCAATCTCCTCCCCCGTAAAACCCGCCGCTGAAAGCTTGGATAATTCTTCTCCCCAACACCCGGGTTCGTCGGTGAGACCGTGCTCGATCTCCCGGAATCTTCGAGTTTGTGTCGAAGCGTTTTCTTCGACCATGTTCAGCAGTTGAAAGGCAATCGAAAATGCCTGCTCGATGCGCTGAGGAGGTTGCCTCACATCGTACTCCATGGACTCTTCTCCCCATGGCAGATGTCTGGCCGCCTCGGTCTCTCCCATCTCCTCGAGAACCTCCCGAAGACACTCCATCAAAAATTTTAAATCCGCATCGATCTTTTCAAATCCCGATGCAATGTAGTCAGCTGTTGTATTTCCCGGCATTCCTTTTGTCCCTTGGCTTCAACTCGGGTACCATCCCAGTTGCCCAAGCAAAAGAAATTTCCTAAAAAAAATCAGCGACAGCTGTGATTAGGGACGGGCAGCCCTACCAGTTAAGGTCGCTTCGCGCATGCGCCAACCCATCAGCGGTGGAAACCGACCAGCTTCTGGTGGGTCTCGTCCCAGAGTCGGTAGGTGAGACATTTCAGGCTGGAGAGCAGGGTCACCGGAGGAACCGTTTGGAAAATTGGCTCGGCCTCGTGGCAGCGTTCGAGGTGGTAATTGGGGATCCGGGGGCTGAGGTGATGGATGTGATGGTATCCAATGTTTCCAGAAAACCACTGAAGCACCTTCGGAAGCCGGTAGAATGAACTGCCCTGGA
This sequence comes from Terrimicrobiaceae bacterium, assembly GCA_041749815.1. GTDB lineage: Bacteria > Verrucomicrobiota > Verrucomicrobiia > Chthoniobacterales > Terrimicrobiaceae > JAJTZA01. The sequence continues at coordinate 5,604 of JBGTAR010000135.1, read as the reverse complement.
TGGCGGCATCAAAAAAATCCCAATCCTCCCTGCGCTCCCAACTGACCCCCTCAAACTGGTGCTGCACATAAAAAAGCCATGTTCCCGCCGAGCCGGCCACAGCGATCGCTCCAATCTGAGCCAGGAGATAAGGAACAAAACCCACCAGGAGGCCCATGGTCACCGCCATTGCAAGGATGCCAAGATTGGTCCAATGCACGGATCGGCGTTCTTCGGCGTTGGCGATTTTTGAGAGAACAATGCGATGTTTGATGAGAAACATGACAAGGGGTCCGATGCCAAAAAGCACAAACGGATTGCGGATGAACCGGTAGCCCAGCTGCTTCCAGCGTGGGGCCGCACGGAATTCCTCGACGGTCATTGTGGGCACATCTCCGATCCCCCGCCGGTCGAGGTCACCCGAGGTGCTGTGATGAAGGGCATGTTCCTTTCGCCAGAGGGCATAGGGGGTGAAGGTCAGCACTCCGGTGATGTAACCCAAAATGTCATTCGCCCGCTTGGATTTAAAAAAGGACCCGTGCCCGCAGTCATGAAAAATAATAAAAATCCGCACAAGAAATCCCCCGGCCAGGAGAGTTAGCAATGCGGTCAGCCAATAAGAAACCGAAAGGCTCCACACAATTGCGATCCAGGTGATGGCATACGCGCCCAAAGAATTTGTCAGCTGCCACAGGGCTCTTGGGGCGGACGGTTCCTGATACTTCTTAACAATGGCCTGCCAAACTTCAGGCTTTTTGGATGGTTCCATAAAAAATGTTTAGCATACATTGACGGGAGTGTGCGAGAAATGGGGTGAATACCCCAACAAATAAGGCTTGCCTGCATGGGAATCGCGCTTATTGTGCGGGTCGAGGCCCATAGGGGCATGGTAGGTTGCTAGTTGTGTTTCTTTCGGCGAAATCCGTGAACTCTCAGTGGCGATTTGAAATCCGATCATCGGAAACAGCCACACAGGTGAGCCCTCAAAACAAACACAAATATGTCAAACAAACTCTATGTCGGGAATCTTTCCTTCGACACCACCGAATCAGACCTCAACGATCTGTTTTCACAAGCAGGCACCGTCAACGAAGCGATTCTGATCAATGACAAAGTCACAGGCCGCTCACGCGGATTTGGATTTGTCACCATGTCAGACGCCGAAGGCGCCCGTACAGCCACAGAAAAATTCAACGGTAAAGATCTTCATGGAAGAAATCTCACCGTGAACGAAGCCAAAGACCGCGAACCCAATGGTGGCGGTGGCGGCGGCGGTGGTGGACGCGGCAACTACGGCTCCGATCGCCGTCCTGCCCGCAAATACTAATCCCAAAATCCAAAAAAACGCCCCGGGTTACCCCGGGGCGTTTTTTATGTACGAAGGAGGGCCGACTTGCGATAGGCCACGGAGCGGGTAGGATCATGGTTATGAGTGACCCCGTTCCCGCAAGAAGCAGCTTCCATCAGTCCGTTTCCAAATATTTTGACCGCGCCGCCGCGCTCACCAATTACCCGCCCGGACTTTTAGATCAGGTCAAATCCTGCGACAGCATTTATCGGATCAAGTTTCCCGTGAAGGATGATGATGGGAACACGGTCGTTGTGGTTGGTTATCGGGCGCAGCACAGTCACCACCGGCTTCCGTGCAAGGGGGGCATCCGGTTCAGCCTGGACGTGACCCAGGATGAGGTGGTCGCGCTGGCGTCATTGATGACCTACAAATGCGCTCTGGTGGGTCTGCCATTTGGTGGGGCAAAAGGCGGGGTGTGTATTGATCCGCGGTCGTCGTCTCCAGGATTTCGCGAGCGTGTCACGCGGCGGTACACGGCCGAGTTGGTAAAAAAAATGTTTATTGGTCCGGCCGTGGATGTGCCCGCGCCCGACTACGGAACCGGCGAGCAAGAAATGGCGTGGATCGCGGACACCTACCGCGCCATGAATTTTAATGAGCTGCATCCCTATGCGTGTGTCACCGGCAAACCGCTTGAGCTGCATGGAATCCCCGGACGACGGGAAGCCACCGGGCTGGGCGTGTTTTTTGGGATTCGGGAGTGTGTGTCTCACAAAGATGACATGGAAGCATTGGGACTGACTGCCGGCGTTGAAGGAAAATCCGTGATTGTCCAAGGTCTGGGCAATGTGGGATTTCATGCAGCCAATTTCCTGTATGAGGCGGGAGCCAAGATTGTGGGTGTTGCTGAACTTGGGGGGGGTGTTTATGATGCGGCGGGCTTGAATTTTCCGGAGGTTGTTGCCCATTTTAATGAATTCCGCACGTTGGCAGGACTCCAGGCTGCACAGAATTTTGAAAACCCCGCCACCACGTTGGAAATGCCATGCGACATCTTGATTCCCGCCGCCTTGGAAAACCAAATCACAGCCAAAAATGCCGGTCGCATCCAAGCCAAAATCGTCGCCGAGGCAGCGAACGGGCCGGTGGATTTCGAAGGGGATGACATTTTGACCGAGCGGGGAATCCTGGTCATCCCCGACCTTTACCTCAATGCAGGAGGCGTGACCGTTTCCTATTTTGAGTGGCTTAAAAATCTTTCGCACGTGAGTTTCGACCGTATGAATTCTGGCTACATCGAATCCTCCAAAGAGCGCATGCTGACTGCCATTGAGGGGCTGACGGGAAAAACCCTCGACCCAACCCAGCGAGCCCTTGTCACGGCCGGTCCCAAGGAAATCGATTTTGTGCGGTCGGCGCTTTCCGACACCATGGCGCTCTCCTACCACAAAATCCGCGATATCTGGAAAACCAAAGATATGCCGGATTTGCGAACAGCAGCTTTTTATTACTCCATCGAGCGTGTGGCCCGCAGTCACATGGCCCATGGTATTTTTCCGTGAGCCCATGGGACGATCATCCATTGAGAAAAAACTCCCGGTTTTTGTAGCCGCTCTCTGGATTCTGGGGGCCTTCGCTTTTGCGTGGCTCCTGGCGTCGGTTTTTCCCGTTTCCTTTCGTGAGGATGATGCCGGTTATCTCGCCTGGGCGGCTCGGGCTTCCACGCCGATGACGGCATGGGACCTGCATGGCGGGATGCTTTTCGGAATGTTCCGCCCGGTCGTGAACCTCTGGTGGTATGGGCTTTACCGCGTCGCGGGATTGGAAGGCTTTTATTACCACTTCGCCCTTGGAGCAGTTTATGCCTTCATGCTTGGTGCGTTTGTCCTGGCGGGCATTGCCATAAACGGGAAGCGAACAGGCTTGCTTGCCCTGGTGTTGTGGCTCGGGGTTTTTTATTTCCTGCAGTACGTCCTCTTCTGGTTTTCCGGATACGTGTATCTTCTGGAGACTGCCTTTCTGGCCGCAGCCGCAGCGTTTGCGGCACTGGCTGTGCGTCGTTCTGACTGGGCGCTGTTTGGAGTTGTGGGTTTTCACGTTCTTGCTGTTCTAACCAAAGAACCGGCAGGGCTCATTCTCCCGGGCATCTATTTGGGGCTTTTTCTGGACTTCCCCGCAGCCTGGAAAAACCGGCGGGTTGTGGTCACACTTTTTGTGGTGGGTGCCGCGGGTGTGGCCTGGGTGCTTCTCAAGCCAGGGCTTGAAGGACGGCTCGGAATCTTGACGGCGCTTCAGAATGGTGAAGCGCTGGAGTTTCTTTGGACACGGTGGAGCTTCTACGCCAGTTACCTGGCGGGCGGAACCGGCAAACTTCTTTGGTTTGGATTCGCCGTCGGTTTGGTGAGGGCATGGGCACCGGTCGGCTATGGAAAGAGGGACGCTTTAGCCGCGCTGGCAGGGGTGCTTTTTTTGGGAATCACATGGAACCCGCCGGTGGCACTCATCGCACTTCTGGCGGTTACAGCCATTTGGTCCTTCAAGGACCGTCACGTTCTGCCCGGCCTTGCCTGGTTCTGGGCCCCGATTTTTGCAGTGATCCTCATCGATTTCCAAACCCGCACCTACCTGTTTGAATCCTCTTTCGGAGCCGCACTGGTTCTTGCCTGCGCGCTCTCCCCATGGGTTTTCCAAGCTGCCGGCGTGGCCCGCCGACTCCCACTCCGATGGGTCCTCCCCGGAGCGGCGATCCTGTCTGTGATTGTCGGACTGGTCGGCTGGGTCGCCATCTCGCCAAAATATGATGCGCTTAGCAAAGTGACCTCTGTTCGCGGCAACTTCTCCCAATTGTTTGAGGAAACAACCCTGGCCGCTCGGGAGACTCCCCTGATCATTGTGCCGGATTACGCGGATACCGGATTGGACTATGAGACGCAGGTCTTGAGAGCCTCTGACCAAATCAAAGCCGAGCTCCAGAAACCCATGAGGCCTGGAGACCTCCGCGGGCTTTTGGAGGTTTTGGATCCCAGTCTCAGCGTCCTTGCTCCCGGCCAAGACCTGCCATCCAACCAAAAAGCGTTGTTATTGCTCATGACCACGCATGAGGTCCGCTGGTGGGAAAACCGTAAAGCGCAAGGAAACATTCCCTCGGATACCCTCAAAGAGTGGGATCGTAATGGCCAGCAAGCCGCACTGATCCTCCTTCAAGATGCCAGCTCGATTCGGCAGTAACCACCACAACCAGTAGAAAATGGACCAGCAGTGCATCAGCTTTTTTGTCGACAGATAATCTGACATTCTTAAGAATGTCAGAATGTATATCGAGGCCAAACCAAGGCTGCCCCAAGCACGCTGAATCCTATGCAAAGTGCCCACAAGAACCCCCTATCGAGAAGTGTGGTCCGAAAGTCTTCGGCGAAGTCCAAACAACTGGAGCGCATCATCAAAGGTTTCGCGAACCACCGGCGCATCGAAATTCTTGAACTCCTGGCCCGCAGCCCGGAGCGTTCTCTTGGCGAAGTCTCGGTTTCCCTTCAGATTGAACTGAAAACAGCCAGTGAGCATTTACGGCGTTTGGCATTTTCCGGGTTGATTCTAAAAAGGCATGAAGGGCGAGAGGTGCGTCACAAGTTGACGGAACGTGGCGACATCATTTTGGCTTTTCTGCGGGGACTTCGCTAGTTGCCACATAACCGGGCGCAGGAAAGAGTCAGGGGCATCCTGTGGGGAGAAGTTTAAAACATCTCGAGGCTGCTCGGGTGATATCTTGTGAGTTTTCAGGCAGGATCCAGAGTTAACAAAACACTCTGATATTCTGCAGAATGTCAGAACGTTATTCAAATGTTACCAATGAAGCAGGGGCTGGAGTCCTCCGGTTTGGAAGTGGGTGTCGCCTGTTTCAACTTCTTGCAGATTTCCGTGGTTATCCTTACGGTGCGGTGATGAACACGATGCGTTGCTCCCCGATCATATTGAGAGGTTGAGGCCAAGCCGCCTTAAAAACGAACAATCACAGAGGTATATCGCAATATGACATCACGCTCCCTCCCTTCCATGCACCCTCAGCTCCGCAAGGGCATTGTTCTCGCGGGTGGTTCCGGTTCACGCTTGCATCCCCTCACCCTGGCGATGAGCAAGCAGTTGATGCCGGTTTATGACAAACCGATGATCTATTACCCGATCTCGGTGCTGATGCTGGCAGGCATTCGGGAAATTCTCGTGATATCAACCCCCCATGACCTCCCCGCCTTTCAGAGGCTGCTCGGGGACGGCTCGCAATTCGGCGTGGAATTTACCTACGCCGAACAACCAAAACCCGATGGCTTGGCGCAGGCATT
>JBGTAR010000134.1:0-16278 GCA_041749815.1 Terrimicrobiaceae bacterium | reverse complement strand
GCTAGTGTGCTGGTTTGGAAATAGCTATACAATATTCTGCTTCTGGACTGCAGCTCTGGCTCGCTGGATTTTTTCCAAGATCGCTTGTCCCTCCGCTCTCCAGACGTAACGCTTGGGAGAGAGATCGCGTTCTTTGAGATAGCTCTCGATGGAAGCAATCAACTCTCTGGTGCTGGTAAAGCTGCCATCACGGATACAGTCCATGGTCAGGTCGCGAAAAAACCGTTCCACCAAATTCATCCACGAACTGGAGGTGGGCGTGAAGTGAAGCTGGATGCGGCTTGTCCCCAGACGGCTTGCCTGGGCCTTATTGCGCGAGGCGATCCATTTCATGACCACAGGTTGTTTGTGAGTGGCATAGTTGTCGATAATCAGATGAAGGGAGAGATCCGCTGGGGTTTCGCGGTCGAGCTTTTTCAAGAAGCCAAGCCATTCCTTGTGCGTATGCCGGGCCGCCGTCTGACGGAAGATTTTCCCGTCGAGATAGCTGAGCGCCGCAAAAAGCGTGATCGTGCCATGCCGGACGTAATCATGAGTTCCTGTTCGGACCTTCCTCGGCCCCAAGGGCAATGCGGTCTGCGTGCGCTCCAAGGCTTGGCACTGGCTTTTCTCATCACAACACAGCACCAATGCCCGTTCCGGCGGATTCAAATACAAACCGATCACGTCCCAAAACTTCTCTTCAAACCGGGGATCATTAGAGACTTTGAAAGTGCGCTTTAAGTGAGGCTTGAGGTCATTGGCTTGCCAAAGCTTCTGCACGGTGTAAGCGGAGACTCCCTTTGCCTTGGCCATCCTCCGCGATGACCATTGCGTAAATCCCTCTGGCGGCCGGGTTGCCTCGGTAATAATTGCCTCTTTGACCTCGTTGCGGATACTGGGCTTGCGTCCGGGTCTTCTGGCCTCACGCAGCCCCTCAATGCCGCGCTCACGAAAGCGTTTTTCCCATTGGACGACAACCGGACGATTGACTCTCTCTGTTTGCGCCGTCTGCTCCTGATTAAGACCATTGACGCGATGGAGGACGATGCGCGCTCGCCGGGCTTCTCGCTGCGGCGTGGTTGGACGAGAAATCATCGCCTCCAAGCTGCGTTTCTGTTCCGGGCTTGCTGCGAGAATGCGGATTGGACGGGCCATCCGCCAATCGTAACCGCCAATTTGTGTTTTGTATAGCTATTTAACAACCAGCACACTAGAAAGTACCGCAAATGATGGTAATTGAGCTGAAGGTTCATTCGATAAAAACGAACTATATATGTGTATATTCGTAATATGCAAATCAAAGAGTCTCCCACAGATTCCCCGTATGACATTTGCAACCATCCTTCTCTTTGTGGGAACTTTAGGACTTTCGATCTGGGCCTCCTTCCGTGTGAAGCGGGTTTATCGACGGTTTTTGGAGGAACCTTCCATCTCGGGATTGACCGGAGCCGAGGCCGCCCAACGCATTCTTCAGGATGAGGGCATTGACGGAGTTTCCATAGAATCTCAACCCGGAGATCTCACCGACCACTATGACCCCACTCATCGGCGTCTGGTCTTGAGTGAGGCCAATTACCATGGGACATCGATCTCCGCCCTGGCCGTCTCCGCGCACGAAGCCGGCCATGCCATCCAGCACGCGCGGGCTTACCTCCCCCTGCATGCCCGGATGGCCGCCGTGGGTGCCACGACCATTGCCAGTCAGTTGGTGATGTGGTTGCCGCTGATTGGTTTGTTCACCGGCTTTGTGAACACGCCAACCGCCATGATTCTGGTCGCTGGCGGGTGGGGAGTGATCATGCTTTTCAACCTGGTGACGCTCCCGGTCGAATTTGATGCTTCCAAGCGGGCGGCCCTGGCGCTTCGATCCAGTGGTGTCGTTTCAACCACCACCGAATCTGACGGGGTTGGAAAAGTCCTGAACGCAGCGGCTCTCACGTACGTTGCGGCCTTTATCACCTCGCTGGCTTACTTCATCTGGCACATGCTTCCGTTTCTGACCGGCCGAAACGAGGAATAATATTTATGCGACCACTGATCCACAGAACTCACACCGTGACTCCCCCCGGCCCCAACACGACGCCCGTTTCGCTTGATGAATTCATCGCGCAAGAGGCCGTCCATATGACTGCGAAAAACCTGAGGCAACTTGCCGGGATGACACGTCAAATGAGGGAAAAACTCACCACCGAGCAGGCCCGGCAGCACTTTGATCTCCACGAGGGGACGGACATTCTCGTGCGTTTGCTTGAGTCGGAGGAAGTGGCGAATTGCAACGATCCCCTCCCCGCCAAGCTGGCCGAGGTGGGGGTTGCCGCCTCTTACCTCCTCAAGGGAGTTGATTTGATCCCTGATTGGATCCCCGAAATCGGGCTCACGGATGATGCGCGGATTGTTGCGAGGGTTTTGGCCCGCAACCCGGAGCTCTGTCCATGAGCGTGGTCGAACCCCGTTTGCTGGTCTCACCTACAGGGCTGCGCGTCTTTTTGGCACTGGCCGCATTGATCGCACGGGATGAGCCTCTGCGGGTATTCCTCAGGTGCTCGCGCCCTGGTCAGGCCAACAATTCATGAGCAGCACGGTCCCGCCAAAAATTTGTCACAGTTTCCAAGGGCTGTCACTCTGCTGACCAATCGCCAAACCCAACGGCCATCAATTCAATGAACACACTCTTTGTCCTTGCAGCAACCACCCTGCCTGCCGACCCAGCCAGCATGAAAATCTGGGCCTATGTGGGATTTATCTCCCTGGTGATGGTTTTCCTCGCGCTGGATCTCGGAGTTTTTCACCGGCATGCCCATGTGGTGAGCATGAAAGAATCCATTGTTTGGTCTGCCATCTGGCTCACCTGCGGCCTCTCATTCACGGCCTTTGTTTACTACGCATACCAGTTTCACTGGTTGGGCCTGGGATTGGACACCCCAACTTATTATGGTGGAGAGATTGTCGTGGGTGAGGTCACCGGAACCACAGCGGCGATCCAGTATTTGACAGGTTATGTCGTTGAGAAGTCCCTGGCGATGGACAACATTTTTGTGATTGCGATGGTTTTTGGTTATTTCGCAATCCCCGCGAAATACCAGCATCGTGTGCTCTTCTGGGGAATCATCGGAGCCCTCATCATGCGTGGTGGCATGATCTACCTGGGCGCGGAGTTGATCATGCGCTACACATGGATCCTGATTTTCTTCGGAATCTTTCTTATCCTCACCGCCGTTAAGATGGCCCTTGTGGAAAGCCACAGCGATCCGGGGAAAAACCCTGTGGTCAAACTGGCTAAGAAATTCTTTCGCACGGTGGATTTTTTTGATGGGCAGAAATTTTTTACATTCCGGACGGTAAACCCCACTTACGTCCTTGATCCGAAAACCGGAAAGGAAACCCAGGCTCCGGCAGAGCCCGGGACGCTGTCTCCCCGGCGGGCAATCACGCCGTTGTTTCTGGCTTTGATCATGGTCGAAATCACAGACCTTGTGTTTGCCGTAGATTCCATCCCTGCAATCTTTGCAATCACCCCCGATCCTTTCATTGTCTTCACCAGCAATATCTTCGCGATTCTGGGACTCCGCGCCCTTTACTTCTGTCTTGCCGCTCTGATCAGGAAATTTCGATTCCTCAAGCCTGCCCTCATTCTTATTCTCGCCTTCGTGGGCATTAAGCTGCTTCTTCTCGCCGCGCCACCGTTCTTTTACGACCTTGGGCTGAGCGCGGCGGAACTTAAGGGTATCAAAATCGATCCGTTTGTTTCGCTGGTCGTTGTTCTCGGCACGCTCGTCGCAGCCACACTGATGTCGATCCTGCTTCCACTGAAAGAGTTGCCACCCGGCCCTGGGAATGACGCGAATGTTCCCGGTGGAAATCATTAATGATCGTGAGTAAGAACGATTTGTTATCCATGATACAAGAGCTGGCAGTGGCCCCTGTGATTATTCTTTTCCTTCCGTCTCATCCAACTCAATACCAACTATGACTCTCCCAACCTCACCCGCGCCCACTTCCCAAGATGCCCTTCTTGCCATTTGTCTCTTCGCCGCCTTTGCCGATGGAGAAAAATCCGATGCCGAACGGGAGGAAATCCGTCGGCTTGCCGAAGAAGTTGGATCCCAGAATCTGGCGACTTTGTCGCGTCAGATTTTGATGCAGAAACTGACGCTTGAATCCGTTGTGTCAGGATTGACCAATCAGCAAGACCGTCTGCTCGCGTATGAGATGGCCCTCGGGATTTGCGAGGCGGGAGGATCGGTTTCTGCCGGAGAACAGGATTTTCTCAACTCGCTGCGAGCGCACCTGGGGCTCAGTGCCGAAGAGTCCCGGGGGGTGGAGAACGAGGTGGCTTCGGTTGCGATGGTTCCCGTGGAAACCGGCTCCCCCCAGCAATCGGCTCCCGAGAACACGGGCATGATCCTCAAATATGCCATCGTGAACGGTGCCCTGGAATTGCTCCCCGAAACACTGGCCACCATGGCGATCGTGCCCCTCCAAATGAAAATGGTTTTTCGAATTGCCAAATCCCATGGTGTTGAACTTGGCACGTCAAACATTAAAGAATTTCTGGCCACCGCGGGTCTCGGCCTGGGATCCCAGATGGTGGAAGGTTTTGCCCGAAAGCTCATGCGGGGAGTCGGGAAAAAACTGGGTGGGAAATTGGCAGGGCGGGCGGCCGATCAGATCACGGGCTCAGCGTTTTCCTTCGCCTCGACGTACGCCATCGGCCATGTCGCGGAGAAGTATTATTCGGGGGGCCGGCGCCTCGATGCCTCCGGGCTCAAAGCGCTTTATACTTCCCTGCAAGGGCAGGCCGGCGAGCTGCACAAAAAATATCTTCCCGAAATTCAAAACCGTGCCAAGACCCTGGATCGCAGCACCATCCTCTCCATGATCGGCGGTTCGAATCCGGCTTAATTTATTCAACAGCTTCGGAGGAGAGGGAGGTCGGAATCGGAACCAACGGTTGGGCGAGCAAAGCCATGGCCGCGCCCGCAGCAACCAGGCAGAGATAAACGTGTTGAAAGGCTTGAACGTTGGCTGTGGCGTGGCCTGCAAGGGCAATGGCCAGGGCCACACCAAGAGCACTGCCGATCTGGCGGATGGCGTTGTTCACGGCACTGCCTGCTCCGAGATTTTCTGCCCGCAGGCTGGCAACAGCAGCCCCGGCGATCGACGGGAGCGTGAGGCCGATGGCAATGCCACCAAGGATTTGCCCAGGCAACCATGTGCCAAAATAGTCTGGGCTCGGGCTGATGCGCAAGGCGAGCCAGAGATTACTGAGAGCGAATAATATCCCGCCCACCGTGAGGAGTCATCGCTGGCCCCACGCCCCCTGATTCTTGCTGCTCGCGAGGATCCGTTAAGTTTGCTGACGATGCAGGCCCATGTGGAAGCCCGCCATAAAGTGCCAGTCGCCGGCGTCCATGGGGCCAAACCAGGGATGAGTATGACGGAGCTCGGTCGCAAGATCATCCTGTTTGGCCACGGTGTTTATCAAGTCCCGGCAGCCTTCATCAAAGGCAGAGATGACGGACACATCAACGTTGTTCCCCGGCTTGACCGCTGCTGTGCTCGCGGCTCGCCCGGGCGATTGTCCCTCTCCCAGACTCGAGATGATTCCAGCGATTTCATTGTTCACAATGCGCAGGTGATCAACAGTCATAAAAACCGACCAATAGCGGCTGCTGTCCTCCAAACCCGGAAGGCGCTTGATCAAAACCTGTGTCATCAGTTTTTCGGTGGGTGCGTTTGCCACCAGGTGAAGGATGGCATCGCGCTCTTTCACAAATGTGGCAGCGGCGGCTTGGCGGTCTGTGGTCCGGGCCTTCCAACGCACCATCAGACGTGCAAAAAAGAGCTCGATCTTCGGCAGACCGGCACCGGGTGCGGCGAGGTGGGGAGGAGTGGTCGAATGATTTTGTTTCATACTTGCATAATGCAAGTTATTTACTTGTTGAATGCAAGTGAAATTTTGATTATTTTTTAAGCATGCCAAAAGTTGCATCTCGTCGCTCCCCCTGTCCGGTCTCCTGCGCGCTGGAGATCTTCGGTGACCGTTGGACCCTGCTCGTGATCCGCGATCTCATATTGGGCAAGTCACGGTTCAAGGAGTTCCTCGCGTCACCCGAGGGCATTCCGACGAACATTCTGACGGAAAGATTGAAGCGCCTTTTGGAACATCAAGTGGTTGTTCAGGTGAGCGAGGCCGGGGGGTCGAGGCATCTTGCTTATCAACTCACCAAAAAGGGAAACGCTCTGCTACCCATCGTGCGGGCCATGAAGGAATGGGGGTTGTCCTGGGAGAAAGGCACAAGAGCAGGGCTGGAATGATCGGAGCCTGAATCGGCGCGCTGGCATTCATCACCTTGTTCGGCATGCTCGCACAGCAGAAAGCCAACAGGCGACACCAGCAAATCTCAACGTGTGGCGGCAGCGGCCACGTTCAGTCGTGCCAAAATTGAGGTTTTGTTGAGTTCTCGGGCCCGGTCCGCGGCGGTTTTGTTCCTGGAATCCCGATAGTCAGGCTTTGCGCCTGCCGCGAGCATTCGGAGATCCATGAGCAATAAACGCTGGCTTTATACCTCACATAATAGCATTTTATGAGTTATAAAAGGAGGATTTTTAACTCATGCCACGGGATGAAGAATGGAATTGGAAGCAACAGGATTGGCCGGAATTCCGGTATGACCGGAAAAAACTTGATGCCTATGAGGCGGAATTTCTGCGCGGGGCCGGGGAATTTATTGGTACTTTGAGGCACGTTGACAATGCTGACAAGCAGCAGCTTACGGTTGATCTCATCAGCGATGAAGCCTTCAAAACCTCCGAGATTGAAGGGGAGATTTTAAATCGCGAAAGCCTCCAATCCTCGATTCGCCGCCATTTCGGCATTGCAACCGACAACCGCAAAATCCCGCCTGCAGAACAAGGAATCTCGGAAATGATGGTCGATCTCTACCGCAATTTCGATGCTCCACTGGCAGATGATTTCCTGTTCCGCTGGCATCAGATGCTCATGAACGGCCGCCGCGATCTAAGGGATGTTGGCCGCTATCGCACCGGCCCCATGCAGATCGTTTCCGGTCCAATTCACGAGCCGAAAGTGCATTTTGAAGCTCCGCCATCCGCCAGAATGCGAGCCGAGATGTCTCGGTTCATAAAATGGTTCAACCAAACGGCCCCAAAGGGAAAATCTCCTCGACATGCCTTGACACGAGCTGGAATCGCACACTGGCATTTTGTCGCGATTCACCCATTCGAGGATGGCAATGGGCGCATCGCACGAGCATTGGCCGAAAAAGCCATCTCGCAATGCCTCGGCCAGCCGACACTCCTTGCGCTTTCCCATGTCATCAACAACAAGCACAAGACTTATTATGAAATGTTAGAGCTTGGCAACAAACGGAATGAAATCACCGATTGGCTCAGCTATTTTGCAGAAACGGTATTGGAAGCGCAGGCTTTTGCGCAGCGCCTGGTGGACTTTCTTATCGCAAAAGTGAAATTCTTCGATCGTTTCCGTGGCCAGTTGAACGAACGTCAGGAAAAGGTTGTTTTGCGGATGTTCCGCGAAGGTCCTGGCGGATTCAAAGGCGGCCTCAGCGCAGAGAACTATCTCCGCATCACGGGAACATCACGCGCCACCGCAACCCGGGATTTGAATGACTTGGTGGAAAAGGGATCGTTCGTTCGCGTGGGAACACTCAAGAGCACTCGCTATCATCTTTCCCTGCCTAACCCCCTATGAGGCGAGGGAGGTGATGCATCATGCAAACTGCCGTTCAGCCCGGCTCCTTTGAGCTCTCCCCATAGTGACCTGCGGCGTGCAGTCTTGCATAAACGCCTTTGTGGGCCAGGAGTTGGGCGCCCGTTCCTTCCTCAGCGATTTTCCCGCCATCAAGGACCACGATGCGTCCGAGGTCATGGACGGTGGCAAGGCGATGCGTAATGATGAGCGTTGTGCGACCAAGCATAAGTTCCCGGATGGTGCCCATGATGGAATTTTCCGTGCCGGGGTCCAAGGCACTGGTGGGTTCGTCGAGCAGGAGGATCGGGGCATCCTTGAGGAAGGCGCGGGCGATGCCGATGCGCTGACGCTGACCGACACTCAGGTGTCCCCCGCGTTCGCCCACCGGGGAATCGTATCCTGCGGCCATCGCGAGGATGAAATCATGGGCTTGGGCGCGTTTGGCGGCTTCAACAATTTCGTCAAAGGTTGCACCCGGTCGTCCATAGGAAATGTTTTCGCGGATCGTGGTGGAAAAGAGCACGGTTTCCTGGAGGACCATCCCGATATGTGAGCGCAGGGAGCTTTTTTTCAGGGAGCGCAGATCATGCCCATCCATAGTGACCTTGCCGCCAACGGGATCGTAGAACCGTGGGACCAAGCTCAAGAGCGTGCTTTTGCCAGCACCTGTTCCTCCCACAAAAGCCACGGACTCTCCCTGTCCAATACGGAGGTTCACCCCATTGAGAATCAACCGCGAGTCGTCATAACCAAAACTCACCTCCTCAAACGCAATTTCCCCACGGGTTTCGGTGAGGGTTTTTGCATCGGGCGCATCTGGCACATCATCCTGACGGTCCAGCACTTCGAAGCAACGCGCCGCGCCGGCGGCGGCCCCTTCGAGGGCCCAGGCTGTGTAGCTCAGTTGTTCCAGAGGTTGGTAGAGGATTTGCAGGTAAGCCGCAAAAACGAGAAGGTCCCCGAGCGTGAACGCCGAGGTCAGCACCGCATTGGAACCCACAAAATACATGATGGCCATGCCGACCGCCATGAGCGTGCCAATGACAAGCGAGCTGGCCACGGAGGTCATGTTCAACCGCATGTTGGCTTCCAGGCTGCCCGCGGCCCGCTTTTGGAATTGTTCGACTTCAAAGAGCTCCCTCCCAAAAGCATGAACCATCCGGATTTGGCCGAGTCCCTCCTGCGCGACCGCCAGCAGATCACTTTCTTTTTCCTGGATCGCCGTGGATTCGCGCCGGACACGCTCGGCATAAAACCGGACCGCCCACGCAACGAAGGGCAACACACACAGCGAAGCCAGCGCGAGTTGCCAGTTCATGGCGACCATGATTGCAAACGTCGAAACCAGCGTGACCACCGACCCAAGCACACTCGCGAAGCCTTTGTTATAGAGGGTCTGGATGCTCTGGGAATCATAGGCCACCCGGAAGCTGGAATCCGAACTGCGGCGGGCATCATGGAATTTTAGAGGCAATGATTGCAAACAGGCGTAAAGATCCGTGCGGAGTCGCAGGAGCGCCCTCAAACCCACCCGGATAAAAAAGAAGTTGGCGACCATGTTCACCACACCCCACAACACGCTGACAATCACCAGAGCCAGACAGAGCCAAAAAACTATCATGTGCGGCGGCTGGTCGCCGAACCAATACGTGATGACATCGCGGGCTGACTGGTCCCCGGCTTCCGTGTTGGATGCCAGCACACCATCCACAATGTATTTGAATGGCCACGGACGCAGGAGGCTCAGACCAATCCCCAGAAGGGTAAAGACCGTCCCTGCCACCGTCGGCAGCAGATAGGGGCGGATATAACGAAGCGCTCGCGAGTAAACAGACACCCCCTCCCTATATCTGGTCCAGAGAAACTCTTCTATCGCGAATTTGAAGGATCATGGGCAGGAATCAATGAGCACCGTCCCGGACGCCATCAAATCTTTTTCAATTTCCTCCATTAATTTGATCTGATACTCCCGACCTCATCGGCTGTTCGCGTGGCCGCTCATTCCAAGGGTTTTTGTAGATAGTAGCAGGGGATATTCCGCACTTCACATTTTTTCAGTGTGGTGGCAGTGCCAAGCAGATATTCATCCACTGCCCTTTTGACGCCCGGCCATTTTACAGAGTCATAGTCGTCAAGGACCATAATGCCTCCGGGAACAAGACAGGGGAAGAGTGCTTGCATGCAGTCCTTGATCGAGAGGTAGAGATCCGCATCCAGGTGGATGAAACAATACTCCCTTTTGCCACAGGAAGGCAGGGTCTCTGAAAACCTCCCTTTGATCGTTTGGACAGACACATCAAATAAACGTGAAAACACTTCAATCCGTTCTGGCATATCCCAGGAATGTGTGAACTTATTTCGAAGCTTTCGAAGTGGTCGGAAAAGAGTTCTGTCCCATCTCCCGACCTGCTCCGGAGGGAAACCCTCAAAGCTGTCGCACGCATACACCACTTTTGCGGGAGACAGATCCGAGACACGGCGGCAGATTTTGAAGAGCGAAGCACCACGATAAACACCGCACTCGATCACGTCCCCGGGCAGGTGCAACGTGGATTCCAATAGGGAAATAAGCGAATACAACCTCCCCTGATGAAGAAGATTGTCCCAGAAACCCATACGCAACTCCTCCGACTTCATCATCGCATCAAAATTGATGTCCAAACGAACGCGTTTCTCTTCATGTCTCCGTGCCATGGAGATCTTTCTCTCCCCACATCCCTTTCCTGTCCATCTCTTCCTTTCTTCGTAGGAGAGAGGTGCCAGTGTGCAGGAACTGTGCGCTCGATCACTGCCGGAAAGTTGTGCGGTTTGTGGACGGGGTCCCTGAAGCAGATCAACCCGACGCAGGCCCGGGCCCGCTCGGGGATGCCATGGCTTCTGAGGAGGGAGCCAGGCTGCGCGAACTGATCACCCAGCTCCCACTCCAGCAACGCGAACTGGTGAAACTGAAATTTGAAGCCGGCCTCAGCTACAAGGAAATGAGCGCCCCCTGGGATCCCTCGCGGGAGTTGGTTCGTATCGGCCTCAAAGGTCGTGAGATTGACAACTCGCAGCGGGGTCCCGCCAACCTGGTTTTCCTGCTCGATGTGTCCGGTTCCATGAACGAACCCGACAAACTCCCCTTGCTCAAAAAGAGCCTCCAGGCGCTTGTGGAGAATCTTTCCCCGGAGGATCGGGTCGCCATTGCCGTCTATGCCGGCTCCTCAGGCCTCGTGCTTCCCTCCACTTCAGGAAAGGACAAGGCGCAAATCCTGGAGGCCCTTGAGAATCTTGAAGCCGGCGGGTCAACCAACGGAGCGTCGGGCATCCGCCTTGCCTACCAGACCGCCCGCGAACATTTCGTCAAGAAAGGCAACAATCGGGTGATTCTTTGCACCGATGGAGACTTCAATGTCGGAGTCACCAACCAAAGCGAACTGATAAAATTGATTGAAGAAGAGCGCGACTCCGGGGTGTTCCTTTCTGTTCTCGGCTTCGGAACCGGGAACCTGAAGGACTCCACCATGGAAAAACTCGCGGATAAGGGCAACGGCAACTACGCGTATCTTGACTCCATCAACGAAGGCCGGAAAGTGCTCGTGGATCAGATGGGTGCAACCCTTTTCACCATTGCCAAGGATGTCAAAATCCAAGTCGAGTTCAATCCCGCCCACGTTGCCGGGTATCGACTGGTCGGCTATGAAAACCGCCTGCTCGCGAAGGAAGACTTCAACGATGACAAAAAAGATGCCGGCGAGATCGGTGCCGGACACACGGTCACCGCACTTTACGAAATCATTCCTGCAGGCCACTCCCTGCCCGGGCAACCGTCCGTGGATCCCCTGAAATACCAACAGCCCGAGCCGGTCGTGACCGGAGCACCGGAGTCCGGTGAGTTGATGACCGTCAAACTGCGGTACAAAGCCCCGGATGCCGAAACCAGCGAATTGATCGAGGTGCCATTTCCCACCACCGAGATCCCACCCTTTGACCAGGCAAGCGAGGACTTCCGGTTTGCCTCCGCAGTCGCCGGGTTCGGGATGAAATTACGCGGATCTCCAGACGCCGGAGACCTCGGCTGGAATGACCTGCAGAAAATTGTGCGGGGAGCCCTCGGCGAGGATCCGGGGAGTTACCGGGCCGAGTTTTTGACGCTGATCGAGAAAGCCTCCCGATTGGAGAGAGATGGGAACTGATTCAAATAACACTAACTTAAGCCCCGAATGGGGCTATATCCAACAGCCCAGGGCAAGCGTCAGCGCCGCCCTGGGTCTTTCATAGGGAGTGGTATCTGCCCTGTTGGGGCAGCATCCCAAAATGCCCTTAAGTTAGCGCCATTCGGAACTGATCTGACGGCTCGCTTATTAAAGTGACCAGGAGCCGGAGGGCCCAGCTCCCTGGATCTGCGATAAACACGTGGGCCGATTTTCATCCGTTTATCCTTGAGAAGGAGTTTTTATGGAGTTAAAAAATGCTCCATGCAACGCCATGGACGAAGTCTGCCCTTCGATGCCGCATTTGTAGGAGTTATACAACACGCTGCATTTGCAGGTAAATTACAGCGTGTTGCTCAATAATACTGTTAGCAAAAAATATGCGCATCATACTCCCACTCCTACTATTGTTCATCACCTCCAGCTACGCTTCCTCGGCTGAGTTGACTCTTGAGCAAGTCCCAGCATCGGAGGTGCCTGCCTCGTTGAGGCTGGACTATCTCGAAAGATATCTTCAGATTCAAAGGCATGATTGGCGGCTCACGGTGCCGAAGGGATATCGAGCCCGACTGACTTTTCGCCAAAAAGGCTCCGACAAGCCAATGCTTGAACTGGAGATTGACGAGAACAAAGTGTCACAGATCTTTCTAGCAACGGCGCCAGATCGATCAAACGCTACATCAGTTGCCATTACCTTTGGCAGCGAGCAATCATCTGTCACGACATTCATGCCCCACCAAAATGGTTGGCAACTGAAGTTCGGCAACCCAGGGGGGAGCAAAGACAACTTTCTCTTTCAGATCTGGAATCCGCCGCCTAGTGATGCGCCTCAATTTTGGTGCGACACGCTATTCGAAAAAAAGTGAAGGCTAACGAGCTCGTCCAGCAAATCGCCGTCCCTACGGGACTTTCGGCATGGCTCCTGCTGATTCCGCTTCGCGGGCAGGAGCCATGCCGAAAGCAAGCGGCGATTCCTGACGAGGGACGTTCGCAAAAGAATTTATGAGCAACAAAACTAATGATCAGATCATACTTGATCAGATAATCCAGGAGCGTATCGAAGAATCTGAGCTGGATCTCACAAAGCAGGAATACTTTGAGATATACACCGCCTCGGAAATACTTAAAGATCATGACCTGTCATATGACGATGTTTTCTACGGAATCGTTGGAAGCGGTGGAGATGGCGGAATTGACTCGATGTTCACGTTTCTTAACGGGGAGCAAATCAAGGAAGATACGGTCATCAACCAGAACCAAAAAAAGAATCATATCGAGGTCTATATTATTCAGTCAAAGACTTCAGCTTCCTTTGGCGAATCAGCCATCGTAAAATTCAGGGAAACCGCAGAAGATTTGTTTAATCTTTCAAATGACCCTATAGATTTTACGACTCGATACCATCAAGACCTCATTGATCGAGTGTCTCATTTCCGAAGCGTTTATTCTAAACTCGCAAAGTCATTCCCGAACATTTCTATTAACTATTTCTACGCTACACTTGGCGTAGAGGTCCATCCAAATGTTGACGGGAAGGTCCCTAAGCTTCGCGAAGACATTCAGCGAATGTTTGGCGGCGCTAATTTTAGTTTTGAGTTTATAGGTGCTTCTAGGCTCTTAGAAATGACTAGAGAAGTTGCATCAACCTCTCGAATACTTGAGGTTTCAGAGTCACCAATCGGAACAACATCAGGAAGCTATTTATGTCTTGTTTCATTGTCCAAGTATTTTGATTTTGTCTCTGATTCTGGAGCGTTAGCCCGAAGTATCTTTGAATCAAATGTTCGTGATTATCAGGGAAGTGTGGTTGTGAACACGGGCATAAGAAAGACTTTAGAAAATAGAAATTCGGAGAACTTTTGGTATTTGAATAACGGAGTTACAATTATTACTCCGAAAGCGATCTTGGCAGGAAAACAACTTACGATTGAGGACCCTCAAATAGTCAATGGGCTACAGACATCACATGAAGTGTATGCGCACTTTTCAACAATGGAGGAGCTTGAGCACGATGAAAGAGCTATCCTTGTTCGTGTGATATGTGAAGAGAATGAAGATGCACGCGACCGGATTATTCGTGCTACAAACAGTCAAACATCAATACCTCCAGCTTCCTTGAGGAGCTCGGATCATATCCATAGAAATATCGAGGATTTTCTCAAAGCAAATGGTTACTTTTATGATAGGAAGAAGAACTTTTACAAAAATCAAGGAAAGCCAATTTCCAAAATAATCAGTATCCCCTATATGGCTCAAGCGATGATGGCAACAACCTTGTTTAAGCCTGATAGCGCGCGAGCACGGCCATCCACGCTAATTAATTCTGATTCAGAGTATGCAAAAATATTTAGTCTAGATACCCCTATCGATGTTTATCTTAAGGCTATCCAGATAATGAAGAGAGTAGAAGAGTTTCTTCGAGGAGACATTGATGGTGAAATATTAGATCGAAAGGTTATCACTAACATTAAATTTTATGTCGCAGCTGTTGTGGCGAAAGAGCTGGTTTCACCTGAAACTAATGTAGCGAAAGGTTTGAACGAAATTGATTCCATCCAACTGGATGATCCTACAATCAAGCAGTCATATAAGCATGTAATTGATAGTTTCACAGCTCTTGGAGGCACTGATCAAGTTGCGAAAGGAACCGCACTCGTAGCAACCCTCAACAGCTAACAAGACGGTGCTGGACAACGTCGCTAAAGCGCCGTGCCAGACCTCTACGCAGAATATATGAGCCCAGATTTCGACCCCATTCTTTCGCTTTTAGAGCGGATGCCAGCAATTCACCTTCCAGCAGGAAGAAGATCTATCGGGACAGGCACTTTTGAGAACGGCAACTGGTGGGTGAAATTTCACTTAGATACCAAGCATCCACTGGCTTGGCGTCATGTTCAGGAGCTTGGGCACGTTTTAAATTATCTATCAGTAGAAGACCGACTCCCGACCGTATTTATGCCAGTTTCTCCGCCACCGTATCTGAACGGAGGAGAAGAGTTTCTTTCTTGGGTGATTGAATCTAAAGATTCTCCATTCACGCCTGGCAAGTGTGCAGAATGGCTCGAGGGAAGGATGCCGAAACCCGTTGATGACGAAGTTGCATGGAACTTGGAAGACGCATTGGACGACGAGAAATGAAGCGAACGGTCCAGCAAATCACCGTCCCTTCGGGACTTCTGGCATGGCTTCTGCTGATCCGCTACGCGGGCAGGAGCCACGCCAGAAGCAAGCGGTGATTCCTTACCGGGGACGTTGAAATATATATGAAACCAATTAACCTCAGCAAAGTCACAATGGCGATCATGGTTGCGATTCCGCTTTACAGCACGGCTCAGGAACCACGTCCAGCAATAGCAGTAGCAGATGCTCCTCTTATTATGAATGGTTCAGAGGTCGCGAGAGTAAAAGTCGGAGAAAGTGTCCTCATACTCGGAGAAAAGGCTGACACCGAAGAGTGGATTGCCCAATACATGCAAGATGGAAGCAAAAAGGTTGTGGGACTACTGCCTCAAAGTGTAGTTGTGATATCGAGTCCAGTTTCTACTCCAACATCAGGAATCTCGACTCCAATTAACCACAACGACTCTGCTGCTAAAAGCGCCTTTGATTTAGCAATTGAATGTAAATCAGATCGCGCGGACTTCCTTGCACGACGCAAAGGTAAATCAATTAGAGTATTCGGAGCTATTGAAAAAGCAACTCTCGAAACGATGTCAGGCTCCAGCGAAAGGCAGCCTGTGATAACTCTTTCCACCGAATCTGGAATGCCACGAATTAAAGTTCGCCTTTCTCCATCCATCGCTAAATCAAATACAATAATCAATGATTACAAATACTTCCCAAGCTGGTTTTATGGCTATTATGGAAGGAAACTCGAATTCAGACAAAGCGGGATGAACCAATTGGAAGTTAGGGCATCATATAAACGAAGCTCAACATATTCCGCAGGATCCTCCTCATCCTCGAAGCATAGCTCGGACTGGTCTCCAATTTTCTCTGTTGGGGATGCCATGACAGTAGAGGGTTTTATAAAAGGTGTAGGAGTCGACATTGAGATTGATGGCGCAGTTCTTATAGCTCCCAGTTCGGAATGACGCTAACTTTAGGCATTTTGGGATGCTGTCCCTACAGGGCAGATACCACTCCCTACCAGAGACCCAGGGCGGCGCCGACGCTTGCCCTGGGCTGATGGATATAGCCCCATTCGAGGCTTAGGTTTGATGCCATTCGCTCCTAGTGTAGTCCGCCTTACAGATTGCATATTATAAATATTCTGCTACTTTTGTGTAATGAGAGTAGCCCCATCCATCAAGCTGACCATACAAGAGCGCACCAAGCTGGAATCAATCAAACGGGGCCGATCTTCTT
>JBGTAR010000133.1:0-18519 GCA_041749815.1 Terrimicrobiaceae bacterium | reverse complement strand
CGAATACACGGTGGACTTCCTGCCAAAAATCAAGATCGAAGTCGTGCTCGGCGACGCGTTGCTGGAGGGAGCCCTCGCAGCCATCGTGAAAGCCGCAAAAACCGGTAAGATCGGAGACGGAAAAGTCTTCGTCTCGCCAGTCGAGGAAGCAATCCGCATCCGAACTGACGAAACCGTCGAAAAAGCCGTCTGATCAAACACTCGTAGGGGAGTTAGGGAAAAAACGAGCCGGCGGGGGAGGGAGAGCCCCCGCCGGTTTCGTTTGTACTTAAGACCTGGGGCCGCTGGCTTAGAAGAAATTAACCGCGGATATCACGGAGGAGCACGGATAGGGGAAAAGAGAAGCCTTCTCGATGGACCACAGACTCACCGAAAAGCGCTTTCATCTTAAACTGAAAGGATCTCCTCATCCTCCTTCTTATCCGTGTTCATCAGTGTCATCCGTGGTCTATCCTCCTTTTCAGAATTTCTGGTCTTCGAACTGACTGACAGCGGGACTCAATACTTCAAGATCCGCTCAAGGAAACGAATGGCACCTGGTGATTGCGGATCAGAAAAAAAGCTTCCCGCGTCGCAGCATTCCAGAACCCGCCCATCGCTAACAAACGCCACGGCATCCGCCGTCTCTCGCGCAAAACCCATCTCATGCGTGACCAACAACAGAGGTTGTTTGGCACCCCGTAACCCGGCGATCACTTCAAGCACTTCAGCTGTCATTTCCGGATCCAGAGCCGCCGTGGGTTCATCCATAAACAAAACCTCAGGATCTGCTGCCAGGGCCCTTGCGATGGCGACTCTCTGGCGCTGCCCGCCACTAAGCTCGGAAGGTTTCTTATTGGCATGGTCGGCCATGCGAAAGCGATCAAGCGCCGCAATGGCCCGCTGATTGGAGTCCGTTAGTTTGTGAACTTGATGAAGAGGCAACAACACGTTCTGGAGGGCCGTGAGATGCGGAAACAGGTTGTATCCCTGAAAAACAATTCCGACCTTCACCCGGTATTTGTGCATCCAGGCCTCCTCAAAAACCATGGGTCGTCCGTCAATGGACACCTTCCCCGAATCCGGCATTTCCAGGCCGGCCAGAATCCGCAGCAGCGTGGATTTTCCGCCGCCGGAAGGCCCGATCAGGGCCAGGGTGTGGGCAAATCCGGCATCAAGGGTAACGTCTGCCAGCGCCACATGCGTGCCATAGGTTTTGCGCACAGAATGACAGGAAATTTGCATGGGTGATAAGATGAACAAGCCGCGGATCATTGCCAATGCGGATTATTATCCTTACGGATTATCCCGCTTTGCTGGCTCGTTTGCGAATGGCCGTATCGAGAATCCAATCCGTAAACAGCGCATCTCTCCTGGAGCAAATATTTTTGGCCTGACCCCTCAAGACGTTTTCAACATGACGAATCAGCCCTTTGTGAGGCGGGCGTATTTTGTCGAACGTAAAGTCTTCTGTGTCTTCATTCTTGGTTATGCGGAAATTACCTTGTTCGATATCATTCAATTCGAGGCTGCCACCTGTGCCTCGCAAAATCAGGCAGTCACTTTGACGGCCTGTCACAAAGTCCCCAGTGACTGTGGCCAATACGTTTTCATATTGGACAAGCAGAGCGGTTAACTCCTCACCTTCCTTTGCGCTTGCAGCAGACACTAACCCGTAAGCGCTTGCGGGAGGCCCAAAGAAGAAATTTAATAGGTCGATCCGATGGCTGACGGTATCCACAAAAAGTCCACCGCCGCTTAACTCGCTTTGTAGTCGCCAACCCCAGTCCCTGGCCGAATGTGGTGGTTGTGCGAAGTCCACCACCGCAGTCACAGGATCACCAATAATGCCCCCATCGAGAAGGGATTTGATGTGGTGAATTGCGGGGTAAAATCGCCGGTAATAGGATGCAAATAACTCAACCTCCGAGCGGTCACAGGCGTCAATCATGAGTTGATCCTCTTCCACACAAAGGCCCATCGGTTTCTCAACCAGCACATGTTTTCCACCTGCCGCAGCGGCCAGCACGTATTCCAAGTGAGAAGAAGGTGGGGTTGCCACATAAACGATATCGACTTCAGGGTTATGAATGATTTCAAGAGGCTCATCCGTACAGATTGCGATCCCGTTTGAAGCCGCGAAGGGGCGGGCTTTTGCCACGTCCCGCCTCATTACGCCAACGATACGACTGCCTCCCGATTGGAGGATCGAGGGTCCACTTTTGTGCAGAACCACATCTCCGCATCCTATAATCCCCCAACCAATGGGTTCTCCGGCTTGGAAGCTCCGCATCAATTTTTGGTGGTTTGGGAATTTTCTGCTCCCTTAAATATCGTTAACGTGCCCAAAGTTACGCACGCTTAGGGTTCGGAAACCTGGACTTCAAAGGCACCAATATCAAAGGCTTTGCCAACGGGTCGAGGGCGGCCAAGCCCATCAGTCGTGATTTCAGGAATGTCCGCTCCGGCATCCACTCCCGGAGATTCGGGCTTCAAGCGAAAATCCCCGGCATCAGGGTCCACAAAAATGGGCTCGGCGTTGACATCATTTTTCCCGTAATTCCTGTTCCGGAATCCATGGATCAGATTGAAATCCGCAACGGCCTCTTTCTGCCATTCGTCCTGATCAAACCGGATACCCGATTCAGGAGGTTTGAAACCGTTGGCCCAAAGCTCCTCAGGTTTCCAAACGGAGATCAGGTTGTTGCGAACCACCATTCCCCGGGACTGGATTTCCGAACGGCTCCACACCGGGTATGCCCCGCAATTAATCAGCGTGTTGTTTTCCACGACGACACCGGTCCATTTCTGAGGGAAGACGCCAACATAACAGGTGTTCACGAACAGGTTGTTTCGAACGATGATCCCATGGGATTTTTGGGAGACTCGTGCAAGCGGTTCCACCGCATGAGTCGCGTAAAAACATCGATTGTTTTCGATCAGGATATTGTTTGAAGAGCCCATGCCGCCAGCATCCCATGTACTGAAAAAATCCGTCCCCCACGTGTAAAAGAGATTCAGAGGCGGCGCTCCATCACGTCCATCGTACGTGCCATGCCAGTGGTTGCCACGGAAGACAATGTTATCACCTGCAAAGAAGGCATAGCAGGTTTTTTTTGGTCCCTGACGTGCCGGCAGATTCCCCTCTGGCGGCTTCTCAACGATCGGAGCAGTCAAGGTGTCAATTTCGTTATTTTCAACCAGTGTGCCGCCATTCACGAACAGCCCGCGATGCACCCGTCGCATGATGTTGTTGCGAACCACGGCATCGCGTCCGCTGGTGATCGCTGTGCCGGAAAGGTTCGTGAGGAGATTGTCTGATATCACACAGCCCGTTTGCGCGGGATGTTTGGAGTCTGAAGCCATACCTGCATAGATGCCGCGCCCACGGTTCTGTTTGTTATCACCTGAGATTTTGAATCCCCTGATCGTGATATAATCGCCGAGCAGAATGAAGCCACCGATTTGGGCCTCGCCACTCTTCTCGGATTGAAAAACGATCGGCTGATCTTTGGTTCCGGACTTCGTGATTTCCGGCACCTGAATAGCGTAGTCTCCTGGTAGCACCGTGATGATGTCTCCTGCCATGGCGGCATCAGCCGCACGCTGCAAAGTCCCCCAAGGATCGATGCGAGTGCCAGCCGCTTGATCATTCCCCCCTGGGCCAACAAAATATTCTGCCGCATGAATTTGCAGGCACAGGAAAAAAAGTGCGAGAATGAGATTTACAGGTTTGCGTAGGAGTATGGGAGGGTTCATAAGCTAATTGTTGCTGATTGGAGTTTTTAGTTCGTTCCGATGGGACAGAACTTTTTTGATGGCTTTTGCAATTTGGACCATTTCAGAAGCACTACTTGTGGGTTGGACTTTGATCTCAAGATTAACACGATCGCAAATCGCATCCGCCACCGGGGTGGAGACATTGTCATAATTCACAAAATCGCGTTCGCCTTGTGTGGTGAATGGGCAGCCTCGTCCGTAAAAATTCGCATGTTTAAAAATGCCCCAGCGCTGAAGCGGTGTGTAGAACATGTGTAAGGGGATACCCTCGGCCTTGATCGCGCTCACAAAAACGTCACGGGACAGTTGCACTTGCTCCTGATTGTATTGAAGGATGAAATTGTAATAAACTGGCGTGGTGTTTTTGTGTCCTGGCAGTGGCGTCATCCCTTCGACATCGCCAAGTGCCTCAATCAGGGTGTCAACATTGGCTTGGCGCTGATGATTCATTCGATCGAGATTTTGTAAAAGCGCGGTGGCAATCGCTGCGTGAAATTCACTCATCAGCCAGTTATGACCCACAGGTTCCTCGGTTGAGAATGAGCGCCAGGCCCGCATCTTCCGGGCATGCTCCGCATCGCGGGTGATCACCACACCCCCAATCCCGGCAGAGAGATTTTTTTTGTGGTGCAGGCTGAAACACGCCAGATGCCCGATGGTCCCAACGATTTGATCGTGATATCTGGCACCATGCGCATGCGAGCAATCTTCAATCACCGTGAGGTCATGCTCATCGGCGATTGTCATGATGTCTTCCATGTTGCAGGGATAGCCATTGCAATGGACGGCAATGATCGCCTTCGTGCGGGGCGTAATTTTACGTCGTAAGTCGTGAGGATCCAAACCCTGACTTATTGGCTCGGAGTCAACAAACACAGGGATCGCATTTTGTTCAACAACGCAAGATGCAGAAGCAATATACGTGTATGCCGGAACGATCACCTCGTCTCCGTGGCCGATGCCGCCCGCCGCGCAAGCCAATTGAAGAGCCGTGGTGCCGCTGCTTGTCGCGACCGCATGGGGAACCCCATGATAAGCGGCAAAGGCCGTTTCAAAAGTCGTCGTCTCAGTTCCGAATTGCGGATGATAACACTGACTTTTTGCGACGCGTTCGATGGCCGCGAAAACTTCAGGCCCATGTTGCGGCCATACCGGCCACGATGTCTTGCGCACAGGCTCACCCCCCAACATCGCAAGCTTGCTAGATGAGTCGAAGAGATGGGCATTCATGGTATGACGGTGGAGGTGATAACAAGGCAAACCATAATCAACTTTTCATCACAAGGGAATGGCTGGAATGGTCATAATATTGTGAATTCCGGGCATGCCATATAATCTCATATGGCATTTGGATGCTGGAAATTGTAAGATCTGTTCATGCCCGACGAACCCAAAGGTTTTCTTCAAATTCACAGTGCTGGCTACCATGCGCACGAGCATCCGCATGTTTGGGACACCGGAGCCCCGCTACCAGACTATGACCTTGTTGTTGTTCTCTCCGGTTCGGGTGTCTTCGAATGGGGTAAGGAATCAGTCAGGCTCCGCGCAGGGGATTGTATTTTATGCCGCAAGGGCACGCGCTATGTCCAACGCATCGCGGCACCTGAATTGATGACTGAGGTTTACATCCATTTCGACTGGATCGGGGCGCATGCGCCGACAACAAAATCCCTTCCCCATGTGGTTCATGGTATCGAAGATGTCGGTTTTTTTCGCACCCTGGTTTTAAGGGTGGTCGAAGCCCATCACCGCAAGGAAGCTCAAATGGCCGCTGCGGAATGGCTCAACGTCGTATTATTGGAACTGAAATCTCATAGTCTCAAAGGAGAGTCGTGCGGACCGCAGCGCGATCGTGAGTTGGCGATTCGTCGTGTGACCATGGAGGTGCTGGAAAATGTGAACCATCCATGGAAGGTGGAGGACATGGCACAAAAGGCTGGCATGTCCCCTGATCATTTCCGCCGTGTTTTCCGCCGTGTCAATGGAACTTCCGCGGGTGAGTTCGTCATCAACAGCAAATTGGAAGCCGCCAAACATCATCTCAGACACTCAAATTTTACGATTGGAGAAATCGCAGATTACCTCGGTCATTGCGACCTCGCAGCCTTTAGCAGATCATTCAAGATCCACACGGGTGTTTCCCCATCGAAATATCGTCAAATGTCCTGATCTGTCGATGGATCAGGACACCGCAAAGCCGCAAAGTCCCCCAAATCTAAAACTGCGAGCAGAACTTCCTTGGCGTTCAGAAACTGAGGTTTGCTAACAGGTGCTTCCAACAACTGATGATACATCGACAGAAGCCTTGCTCCATACGCAGCTGATGAAAAACTTTCCGTGATGATTCCTTGATTCTTTCTAATGACCTCGTGTGTGGGTGGCTTCTGTGCGGGTTTCACCAATGCCAGATCTCTGGCTTGAGTGATGAGCGAGCATTGGGTGTCAAAATCCAGCCTGCCAAAGTCCGCCCCGGATGGGCTCCAGACAGCCTGGTTGGCTGAGGCCAGTCGCTCTGTCGTCATCGGCAAATCATAAGCCGCAAGCAGGCTTTTCAACCGGGATTCGATCATGTGATCAACCTCCAATCGATTCAGGACCCCGGTCGGCACTTCGAACCGATCATAGAGCGCATCGAGATCAACCCCCGCATCACGGAAGTCTTTTGTCACAGGGGACAGTTCCCGCCCCATGAGGCCTTTCCCTGCGATCCATGGTTCCAAAAAGGCCATCCCGAAACCCTCCTCCATGCTTGTCGTGACACAATGGTCGGCAGCAAACAAAAAATCATAAACCGGTCTGCCGAATTTTCGGGTGGCATCAAAGGTCACAGGCAGCCGGAGTTCGTCAGCAAGTTCCTGCCATTGCTCATAGACCGCAAGCTCCCTGCCATCGGCCGGAGCGGACGTGATCAAATAATGTTCTCCCGGGTTCGCCAAGGCGGCGTGAAGGAGAAACTCCCCCAGGTTTTTTCTTTGAATCCCCCGGGTGGGATAAACAAACAATTCCTCACTCGCGAATTCCGGAAGCGAATTTCCTCCCTCAGGCAAAACAATCGGGTTGGGAAGAACGACTGCCCCGGCCTGACCCAGCTTGGCAGCCGCGCCCTGGGTCAAACACACGGGCAGGACTTTCCCGCCATATGGATATAAAAGCCTGGAAAGCCCTTCCGCTCCCCCAAAGGTTTCGCAAAGGCCATGATAATTGGCAGGGCGAGCGTTCTCAGCAAAGTCATGAAGCTGGAGCACCAGCGCCCGCCCGTCCTTTGCCCACCTGGCCACGGCCGCCGGGAGGGAAAAGTTTTTGCCAAGTGCATGGTTGTGGGTGTGGATCAGATCAGCCGGTGTTCCCCAGTGGGATCGACAGGCGGCGTCAACAGACGAAGCAAGATCCTCAGCGACCCCCGCCCCATACCTCAGCTCTGAAACCACACGGACACAGCGCTCCGGGATTTTTCCCGTCATTGGTTGCGGTTCTCCACTCAGCACCAAGGCCTCAACGCCCAGATCGGCAAGGGCCGCCCACGCCAGCTCAATGACACGCGTGACCCCGCCAGGCCTCAGATGATAGTGAAGTATGGCAATCTGCATCAGCGTCCCCGCAGAAGGGCGTAGCCGGGCACGTCGCGCAGCGGAGGGCGTTCAAAGTCCGTAAAATCCCACACGATGGGTTGGGTGACCCCGTCCTTGCGCATAAAATGACGGTATTGATCACCCAGCGGGCCGGGCAACCCCAGTTTTCCTGCCGCTTCAGCCCTTCGGAAAAACGCATGAAGCACGGCAAAGCTCATCCGGCCGAGGGAGGTGGTGTCCTGATGACGGTGCAGACGTTCATCAAGATCGGTTTGGGCGATGGCGCCTGATCCCCAGCCTTGAAGAACATCAATCAGGTGGGCCGTTTCCACTCCATAGCCGGTCGGCATCGCCAACGATTCCAGCACCCCCCGGCGGATCGCATATTCTCCGGCCAGAGGTTGCACGAGCCCTGCCAACTCCGGGAAAAAAAGTGAAAACAAAGGACGAACAAGTGCCTCCGTGACCCGGCCCCCGCCCGCTGGCCGAACCCCCACCTCCACAGCGGCATGTGGCCGGTCATAGTAGCCTTTCACATACTGCAGGTTTTCCTTAAAAAGCAGTGGCCCCAGCGTTCCCAGCACAAACCGCGGGTGCATGTTCTGCACGTCCCCATCCACAAAACACACAATGTCTCCCCGCAAACAGGCCCCCGCTTTCCAAATGTTTTCCCCCTTGCCCCTGGCAACTCCCACCTCCGGCAGAACCTCCGAAGCCAGATAAACGTCCGCCCCGGCGGCGGCCGCGACCTCCCGCGTCCGGTCCGTTGACCCTGAATCCACCACAGCCACCTCATCCAACAGCCCAAACCGATCGTGCAAGGATTCTTTTAATACCCGAATCACTTCCCCAATGGTATCCTCCTCGTTCAGCGTCGGCACACACAGGGAAATGCTGGTTTCTCCCTTGGCGGCAACCAACCGGGCCACATCTGCAAATTCGCTATGATGAAAGATGGTCATGTCTTGCAGATTTACTAAAACGTATTAAGATATACAAATATGTTGATTTGTTCTTCTGATTTTGAGCTAGGAAGCGAGAAACCGAAGGGCTGTACCGAAGCGGGCTCGCCACGAGAGTTCGGAGTGTGTTCCGCCGGGGACCTGCTGGACCGTGAATTGATCCGTCCAGCCCTTGGAGCGCAGAAGGGACGTAAGCTGCGCGTGGTAAACCTCGTAACATTCATCAAGTCCGGAATTTCCATAATCAAAAAACATACGAACGCCGGTGGGCAGGGTGCTCAACGATTCGAGTGCGAGCAGTTGCCCTGCGTGTTCGGGAAGGCTTTGAGAGATATCTTCGAAGGAGGTGGAGAGGCCGGCAAATTTTCCAAAAACCCCCGGGTGGTGGAGGCTCACATAAAACGTGAGGAGAGCGCCGAGCGAAGCCCCGGCAAGGATGCGGGCGGCAGATTCCGGGAGTGTGCGGTAGCGGGCATCGAGATAGGGCAACAGCTCGTTGACCAGAAAATCGGCATAACCGGCCCCTCCAAGCTCCGGCGACAGATCCACGTCGCGGAAGGTCACATTTTCTTCGTTGTAACCCTCGGGGTGAACAACGGCGACCACAATCGCCTCGGGCATCACGCCCTCAGCGTGCAAAGCACTGACCCATTCGTCAGCGGCCCAATCCACGCCCGTGAAGCTCGTGGCCGGATCAAAAATGTTGGCTCCATCATGCAGCACAATGACCGGAAAGTGCCGCCCCGGTTCGGACGGATAGGACGGAGGAAGCCAGACCAGCAACTCCCGCCGACCCGCCAGAATGTTCGAGTGCAGCCCGTCGCGGGTCAGGCGGCCGGAGTACCGATCCTTCCAATCCGCGACCGTGTGGTGCCTGGTGGCGTTCAACCATGTCTCATGGTGAAAATTGGTCTGCACATTTCCCCAGGCATCAACGGCCTCGTTTTGCCACAACCCTCGCAGGATTTTGTATTCGAAGGACGTGCCGGTTTCGACATCGATCTCGCCGAGGTGGTATGGGTCGGCCCATTGCAGCGGAAGGGCCTTGGCCGGATCCCAGGACCCCAGAGACGGAAGGCTGCCACACACATAGACCGGCTCCTGCTGGTCGCGAACAGGCGGAATGACTTCAAAGCGGATTTGACTCATGGGAATTTATCAATAATGGCTTTTCCCGGCCTTCGCACGGAGAATTAAAACACGTTATGAGCAACACACATCAGGAATTAAAAAAATTATTGGCCGAGAGAATCCTTCTCCTCGATGGAGCCATGGGCACGATGGTTCAGCGCTACAAGCTGGAAGAGGCGGACTACCGCGGAGAACGTTTTGCGGACTGGCCCTCTGATGTCAAAGGCAACAATGACCTCCTTGTGCTTACCAAGCCGGATGTCATACGCAGCATCCACGAACAATACATCGCCGCTGGTTCGGATATTATTGAAACGAATACCTTCAGCGGGACAACGATTGCCATGGCGGACTACGGCATGGAATCGCTGGTGCCCGAAATCAATCGCGAAGCAGCGAAGCTCGCGCGCCAGGCTGCCGATGCCTGCACGGACCGGCGGGTGTTTGTGGCTGGTGCCATCGGGCCGCTGAACCGGACGCTGACGCTCTCCCGGGATGTTAATGATCCCGGAGCGCGGGATGTCACGTTCACCCAGGTCGTCCAGGCTTATTTGGAACAAATCGAAAACCTGGTGGCCGGAGGGGTTGATATCCTCCTCGTGGAAACGATCTTCGACACCCTGAATGCCAAGGCCGCTCTCTTTGCAATCTCGGAGTATTTCCAAAGCCGGATTCCGAATCCTGAACTCCGCCCGCCGGTGATGGTCTCCGGCACGATCACGGATCTGAGTGGACGCACTCTGACAGGACAAACGGTCGAGGCCTTCCTCAATTCGATTGCCCATTTTCCGTTGCTTTCCGTGGGCTTGAACTGCGCCTTGGGACCCAAGGAAATGCGGCCCTACATCGAGGAACTTTCCACGATTGCGCCGTTTTATGTCAGCACCTATCCGAATGCCGGCCTGCCTGACCCCCTTTCTCCAACCGGCTTTCCCGAGACGCCGGACTCGCTGGCGCCTCAACTGCGCGAGTGGGCCGAGCAGGGATGGCTCAACATTGTCGGCGGATGTTGTGGAACCACCCCGGACCACATCCGCGCAATGGCGGCAGGAGTGCGTGGGTTGCCACCCCGCCAGGTTGCGACCCGCGATCGGACGCTTCGGCTCAGCGGACTCGAACCCTTCACCGCAAGACCGGAAATCCCGTTTATCAACATCGGCGAACGAACGAATGTCACCGGCTCCCCCAAATTCTCAAAGCTGATCCTCGCCGGGAATTTTGATGAGGCGCTGGCCGTCGCAAGGCAGCAGGTCGAAGCCGGAGCCCAGGTCATCGATATCAACATGGATGAGGGCATGCTCGATGGGGCCGCTGCCATGACAAAGTTTCTCAACCTCATCGCCGCCGAACCCGATATTTCCCGGGTGCCGGTCATGATTGATTCCTCGAAGTGGGAAGTGATCGAGGCCGGTCTGCGTTGTGTCCAGGGCAAGGGCATCGTGAACTCCATTTCCCTCAAAGGTGGTGAGGAAGAGTTCAAGCGCCAGGCGACGTTGGTGCGTCAGTATGGTGCCGCCACCATCGTCATGGCCTTTGATGAACAAGGGCAGGCTGATTCTGTCGAACGCAAAATCGCCATCTGCGAACGTGCCTACCGGATTCTCACCGAGGAGGTCGGGTTTCTTGCTGAGGATATTATTTTTGATCCCAATATTCTGACCGTTGCCACCGGCATCGAAGAGCACAACTCCTACGCCAAAGCCTTCATCGAAGCCACGCGCTGGATTAAAGAAAACCTACCCTATGCCCGCGTGAGCGGAGGCATTAGCAATATCTCGTTCTCATTCCGTGGCAACAATGCCGTGCGAGAAGCCATGCACGCCGCGTTTTTGTATCATAGCATCCGCGCCGGTCTCGACATGGGCATCGTGAATGCGGGTCAGCTCGCCGTGTATGAGGAAATCCCGAAAGATCTGCTCGAACTTATCGAGGACGTGCTTTTTGACCGCCGTCCGGATGCCACCGAGCGGTTGGTGACTTTTGCCGAAACCATCAAAAGCAAGGGCGGCAAAGAGGCCGTCAAAGAAGACACGGCCTGGCGCTCGGGCTCCGTCGAGGAGCGCCTCAAACATTCGCTCATCCGGGGGATCACGGATTTTATTGATGACGATACGGCCGAGGCCTTGGAAAAATACGGAAGACCAATCACCGTGATCGAGGGGCCGCTCATGGATGGCATGAAGGTTGTTGGTGATCTTTTCGGAGCCGGCAAAATGTTTCTGCCTCAAGTGGTCAAAAGCGCCCGCGTGATGAAAAAATCCGTGGCCTATCTGACCCCCTACCTCGAAGCCGAAAAAGCGGCAAATCCGGGTCAGCGCGCCGCAGGAAGGGTCATCATGGCCACCGTCAAAGGCGACGTTCATGACATCGGCAAAAACATTGTGGGTGTCGTTTTGGCCTGCAACAATTACGAGATCATTGACATGGGGGTGATGGTGGCGTGTGACAAAATTCTGGCCGCTGCGCGCGAACATGATGCCGATGTGATCGGCCTCTCCGGGCTCATCACACCATCTCTTGATGAGATGATTCATGTGGCGAAAGAAATGACCCGTGAAGGTTTCACGATCCCGCTCCTCATCGGTGGCGCTACCACAAGCAAGGCGCACACCGCCGTGAAGATCGAGCAATTTTACAAACATGGGGTTGTGCATGTGTTGGATGCTTCGCGCTCGGTCAATGTGGTCAGCGCCCTTCTCAGCGATGAACAAAAGCCGGCCTTTATGGACAAGCTGGCTGCTGATTATGAAACCCTGCGCAACGAACACGCAAACCGCACCGCTGGGAAACCCATGCTTTCGCTCAAAGATGCCATCAGCAATGCTCCCGAATTCGACTTTGAGAATTTGCCTCAACCTGAATTCACAGGGTTGATCGTCTTTTCATCAGAGGCAGAAGAATCAACCGACCCGCGCCGAAAACACGTTTCTGTTTCGCTGGAAGACCTCGTTCCCTACATCGACTGGTCTCCGTTTTTTCACACCTGGGAATTGCGTGGCCGGTATCCCGCCATCTTTGATGACCCCCATTCCGGGACCGAAGCCAAAAAGCTGTTTGATGATGCCCAAACCCTGCTGAAAGAAATTGTCGAAAATAAGCTCCTGCATCCCCGCGGCGTGTGTGCTCTGTTTCCGGCCAACCGCCGGGAGGAAGATATCATCATCTACTCTGACGAATCCCGTTCCCACATCGCCGCCTCACTGCACTGCCTCCGCCAACAAATCAAAAAACCAGCCGGCCAACAAAATCTCTCCCTCGCAGATTTTGTGGCACCGGCCCCACACGCCGACCACGTCGGTGCCTTTGCGGTCACCTCGGGCCACGGCCTCCAGGAAATCATCGCCCGCTTCAAAGCCGACCATGACGACTATAATGTCATCATGGCCGAGGCCCTCGCCGACCGGCTTGCCGAGGCCTTTGCCGAATACCTGCACAAGTTTGCGCGGGACGCCTGGGGATTCGGAAAGGACGAAAACCTGACCACCGAAGAAATCATCCGCGAAAAATACCGTGGCATCCGCCCCGCCGCCGGTTATCCCGCCCAACCTGACCACACCGAAAAATGGGCCGTTTGGGATCTGCTCGATGCCGAAGCCACCACGGGAATCACCCTCACCGAAAGCCTCGCCATGTTCCCGGGTTCCAGCGTCAGCGGCCTATATTTCGCACACCCTGAAGCCAAATACTTCGCAGTCGGCAAAATCGAACAGGACCAAATCAGCGACTACGCAAAAAGAAAAGGCATGACCGAAGCCGAAGTCGAAAAATGGCTCAGCCCCTACTTAAATTATGACCCTGACAGTGCCCTAACCCGCCCCTGCCAGCCGGGAGCAAAAACGTAAACGAAGCCTTGGCCCTGCCCCCTTCGATAAAGTGACCGACGGTGAAGCCTCATCAGACAGCAGCCAATTACGATAAGCTCGCGAGCCATTGGGCAGGACGTGAATTTAACAGCACCAGTGGGATTGCCGCTCATGAAAGAACCCTGCAGTTTTTGACGAACTTCGGGGTCGCGATCGATATTGGCTGTGGAAGCAGTGGACGCTTTATCGAACTCCTCTTGGGACGGGGCTTTGAAACCGAGGGGCTGGATTTTTCTTTCGAGATGCTCGCACTGGCGAAGCGCAAGCATCCCCAAGTGAGATTTTATCACGCCGACATTTGCACATGGGAGTTCCAGAAGGCGTATGACTTCATTTCAGCATGGGACAGCATCTGGCACGTCCCACTGGAAGACCAACCAGCTGTGTTGAGGAAGCTCTGCGAGGCGCTCAACCCTGATGGCGTCCTTCTTTTTTCCACTGGCGGGTTAGACGTGCCCGATGAGGTAACTAATCCGTGTTTGGGTCAGCCGCTTTATCACGCCGCCTTGGGGATTCCTCGCCTCTTGCGACTGATCGACCAGTTGGGCTGCGTTTGTAGGCATTTGGAGTTTGATCAACTTCCTGAAATACACCTCTACCTCATCGTACAAAAAGTCGAGCCTGCCACCGCGTGATGGGTGTGATGTAAAGAGGGTGAGGTTGTGGATTTGGGGTGGATCGCGATCTCCGAGCGCGATGGGAGCAAGTGGCGGCAGAGCCGCGTCGTATTCTCATCGTGCGGCGGAGCTCCCGATCCACCTTAATCACGCCTGCCTTGCACATGGCTCGGTGATTGACGTTTTATATGACCAGGAGGAGATTGGCTGTCATGACAAGGCGGAACCAAGCTGGAATCACCGCAGTAGAGATCGTGGTGCTGTTATTAGTTGTGGGAGTTTTGACTGCTATGGCTATTCCGTCAGTAAATGGAGGTGGGAGCAGATGGGAATCAGTCCTTAACAATGCCCGTCAGCTGCAATTGGCAACGTACAATCTATCACTCGATTATGAGGCGGCCGGAGAGCCTCACTTGGCTTGGCCGGGAGAGCAGGCGGGAAGTTATTTGAACTGGATTGCTTCTTTAACCAATATTCTGCGCACAAACGACATCTGCAAATTGCTGTCGGGTCCTGGTATTCGCGTCCGGCCTGAGGACATGTTTTCCATGGAGAAAACGGCAGTGCGGGTTTATGTGGTCACAAAAAATTCCGCTAGCAACACGGTCATGATTTCCTCCGCCCATTTCACCAACACCCCCACGGGCGGCTTGTCCTTGCAGTCCTCCGCGAAGTCCTACGGAAAAAAGGGATTTATTGTGATGGAGAAAGGTGGGGACGGGCGGGTGCTTATGGGACGTTATGTTGGCAACCCCGAGGTGATCGGCGGGTATGCTCCACTCTGTCAGTAATCTCCCGAGCTTTGTCCGTTATTCGCAACAGCCGATGGTGTCGGGCCTGCAAACTAAATGTCGTTTACCAGATTCACACAAGCGTGTCAGACCTTGGGCGTCATTCTTTATGACGCAACGACTCGCCACGCCCCCTTTCTTACCTTCTCCCCGGTGTCATTCAATTTGGCGCAACGCGACCGCGAAAAACGGGAATCCTTTTTATTTACACCCTTGGGGTGCCGTGATAATTTTAGATACAACTCATGCACCAAAAGGCTCTACTTCCCAATGAGACTGAAAAGACGAGCCCCTCAAAGAAGATTCAGCGAAGATCACATCGTTTGAATTTTGGCAACGTGTCTCGTCGCCGGGGGGAAAGTAATTTTGTCCTCGCCTTTGAACGAGCGTATTTGCGTGAGGCGCAGACATCTTCTCGAGCAGATATGCGATATCGTGAGGTTCCCGTTTCGGGTTTTGGCGTTGCAGATTTGGTCTGGATTTCCTGGAAGACCGACGACGGCGGACATGCGGTTGCGAGCGAGCACGCAAAAGCACATCTCCCACATATCACCGCATTTGAGATGAAAATTAAGGATTGGGCAGGTGGACTAGCGCAGGCTGCCCGCTACCGTTTTTTTGCCCATCGATCTTTTTTGGTGATTCCTGAAATGCAGGTCGCCTTAGCGCTAAAAATGCGGGATACATTTGTGTCAGCAGGAGTTGGGCTGATCGCATTTGATAGCACAACTGGTGAATTTCAGGTGGCTATTGAAGGCGAATCTGGTTCGCCTTTGAGCGCTCGTGCACACAAAAACGCAATCGAGCGCTTGCGGCTCAAGTAAGGCTAAAGCTCGTCTTTGAGCTCTTGGAGCCCTTCGATTATAGGGCGCAGATGCCCCGAAGACGTATCCGGCTCGAACCGAACAGCGCGAGAACGGAGCTCCTGATATGTCGCCCAAGCCTCTTCACAGTCCAGTAGAGCACGGTCGATAGCATCAACCTCCAATTCTTGTGAGCCAATAGCTTGGATAAGCGCCGTCAGGCCACCCCAAGACTGAAGACATTTTTCTGTGTCGTCTTCGGGGTCGATGATCTCGCCTCCATTTACATAGGGGGCATCAGTTGCTAAACTGCTAAAAATCTGAGGAGCAAGGCGGCGGGCGAGCCGCAATTCGGCCAGCAGGATTCTATTCTTCAGATGCACGCTGAAATACTTCGTTCTCGGCCTGCTCGCCATCCCCTCAGCGGGCGCAAAGCGCGAAGTCGAAAACGAACGAAGCGTCCCGAACCACCCTGACGACGCGGCATCCAGACCAGCGCATGTTGCTATAGCGCCGAGAATATCGGAGTAGCCCCAAACAACTTCGAAGCCGTTCAATTTCAGAGAATAAATTAGGAACAATAAATTTCCATATCGGCGGGCGTCGTATAGATCGCTTGGATCGCCAGATGTCTCCACAAGCAGGTAAAAGCCTGCCGGTGGGTTCGGGAGAGAAATAAGGGTATTCGCGAGTCTCTGCACTTCTTCAGTCTGCGAGAGGGTCTCTGCTCCGACAGCTAGCGTGCAAAGAAGAGGCTTTGAAAGCCCAAGGTCTTTATGCACTTCGGATGCTGTCACAATAAAAGTCTCTGCAATCTGCCCGAGGCGACTGTCAAGCGAACGATTGACCACGATGTTCGGCGCGACCAAGCGGGTCGTGGGAAGAGTTTCCTGAAACGAAAGTGAGCCGCCAATATCAGCGACAACATTCTCCCTGTCGCGCAAATAGGCCTCCGTTCGTCGGGCATGGAAGTTTGGCCATTGTTTGAACTTCTCCATATGTCCGAACCGATTTTTTGAGTTCTGCGGAAGATTCAACGCATAATATTGCGGATCAAAAAGGATATCTGCGTGTGGAAAATCAGCAGTGAGACTTTCGAGCATGTCCCGAAGCGTCCCGGGAACATGCTCTTTTGGGCCAACAATTATCCCGTCAATTACCTGCTCCTCGAATCCTCGACTCGCTTTCGTGCCGGGGCCTGAACCACACTGGCAATAGAGTTTCATGAGATAAACGCCTCAAGGTCGGCAATCAACTTGCCGAGCGTGCCCCGAAGAGGAGGAGCCTTCCTGTTCATCCGGTCGATGATCGAGGCGAGCTTCGGATCGAATCCTGGTCGATATTCCAGCACCTTCTTCGGAGGTTCGTTCAAGATCCGCCCGGTCAGCGAGCCCGAACCATCTTCAAGGGGGTGTTTCCCTGTCGCAAAGATGAAGGCGGAGACCCCCAAACAATACATATCGGTTCGCTCGGTCAGGTTGTCCCAGTAGGCGGGGGTCAACATTTCTGGCGCTCTAAAGGGAGGCGTTCCGGGAAAAGCTCCAGTTTCAGTCAATCTCGTTCCCTCCGCGTCAAACGAAATTCCAAGATCCAGCACCACAATGGCGCCACTACGATCAGAACGAAATTTCAGATTGTCCGGCTTAATGTCTCGGTGAACGCAAGAGTGCTTTCCCCACAGCTCCTCTATGGCACGGGCTACCCCCAGCATCATATTGGCGACCTCTACCTCGTTCGGCAGAATTCCAGCGACAATCAAATCGTGGATGGACTCTCCCTGAAGAAACTCCTCCGAATACGCGATGAACTCGACCCCTCCAAGTTGGATCGTTGTCGGATCGAGACTGGCTAGCTTCACCAAATGGGGGGTTTCACACTCTTGCAGCAAGCGTGTCTCCCTGATAAACCTCTTCACGAACGCTTCCTTTGCCGCAACCTCCTCAGCATCCGTTCCGAAATCAGGCAGATGAAACAGCTTCAATGCTTCGACTTTACCGTTGAATTCACCGCGATAAGCCGCCTTGAACCCTCCCTTTTTGATGAACTGAAGCACGCGCCAACCAGGAAGCTCCTTCTCAATTAGTGCCAAATCGAGAGGGGGGTTAAAGCTCATGCAAAATAATATTATGGCAATCATACCAGCGTTGCAACATCTCTCTCCTCTTTTCTCGGAGACGCAGCAAAAACAGAACCAAGCGACTATGGGCCTGTCCCTAAAAGCGACTACCCGTGCCACCGGGAAGCGGGCGAGATGCGCTACCCTCGGCGGAGTTCCTTGGGAGGCCGACTTTGTTCAGGTGGTTCGGGCAAACGCGAGTGTCGATGTTGCAAAAATATACACACTGGCCGCCAAGATTTCTCAAGAGCAGTCTTGATCACTCTACGTCCTTGTCTCACGGGCAGTCGAGGCCGTCATTAATTATCGCGCTTGTTCCAGTTGCCACCTTTAACTACCTACCCGCATTTTTTACTGGCACTTTAGGTGGCGTTTCCTCCTAAAAGCGCAAACAAAAAAAAGAATGAGCAAGAAGACATAGGAAGGCTCAGGCACGGGAATACCAGTGGTCTCTGATATCCATGGCAGGTAGGGCTCTAAAAGCACCCCGCCCCCCCGTTCTCCGAAGATGCCGTTACCCCCTTCTGTGAAGGTATTCACGCCGATCAGGGCTAGGCCATTTCCCGTATCGAGCAGGGCGGGGCCTCCTGAGTCTCCAGGGCCGATGATGCTTTCTTGGTCGTTACCTAGGCTGCCGCCCGGGAATCCAAAGGTGTTGGGAGAATCAAAATCGTAGAGAAAAAGCTCAGGGGTGCCGCTGCCTTCGTCGTCGAGTTCGAAGGAATCTATGATGTTAGCTCCGATTCTTCGATCCGTGAGCGTCGCACTGCTAGTGTAGTCCGCCTTACAGATTGCATATTATAAATATTCTGCTACTTTTGTGTAATGAGAGTAGCCCCATCCATCAAGCTGACCATACAAGAGCGCACCAAGCTGGAATCAATCAAACGGGGCCGATCTTCTTCTGT
>JBGTAR010000132.1:0-22428 GCA_041749815.1 Terrimicrobiaceae bacterium | reverse complement strand
AGAGTCCTTGGCTATGCCTCATTTGCTTCTTTCGACAAGCGGCAAAGGGAACTGGCCTCCGCTGCGGGGCTTCGAGTCCTTCCCGCCAAACTCATAGAACCCAATTCTTAAATTCAACGCCGTGGCCTACTTCCGAGACATATTCACTCCGCGCCTTCACCCTGCCTTCTGGGCGAAAACCTTTCTGCATCTGGCCACACCAGGTGGTTATGGCTACATCCGACAACTGCGGGCTGGGAAAGATGAAAATTATGACCATGAGCGTGACAAACATGAAGTCCGCAAAAAACATCACGGAGAAGGAGGATGGAAATCCGAAGCTGAAGATGGGGTCATCAAGCGGGACTACGCCAGCTATGAGGAATATGTAACCCATCAAAAGCTCAAACTTGAAGAGATGGTCAGAATGAAGGGGGGCTTCAGCAACTTCGATATCTTCAACTACCGCTTAAAGTTTTACTCTCGATTTCGTCATCTGAAGGGTCTGCTCCCGGAAAACTCTGCGATCCTTTGCTGCGGTGCAAGACAAGGCACGGAGGTTGAGGTTTTGCGGGACCTTGGTTTTGACAACGCGAGCGGGATCGACCTCAACCCTGGTGATGGAAACCCCCTTGTGAAACCGGGAGACATGATGAAGCTGGATGCGCCGGACAACTCTCTGGACCTCATCTACACCAACTGCGTGGACCATGCGTTTGACCTTGATGCCATGCTGAAAGAGCACTCCCGGGCCTTGAAACCTTCAGGTTTCCTGCTCTACGAAATCGGAACAAACATGGAGGGAGGAGGGGGGCCATTTGAAGCCATTTCATGGAATCGCAGTGAGGATGTTGTGGCACGCATGCTCGGCACATTCACAACACTCGTCCATGTGGAGCGTGACGATCAGTGGCTCTGGGTGCTTGTCCGAGACAAGGCTCGGAACGGGTGAGCTCCTGCGAAATTGTTGGTGTGGTCCTCGTTCGAAATGAGGACCGATTTTTGGAGACGGCCCTGCGAAATGCCTCAGGTTTTTGCGACCGGTTCCTGCTTTTCGATCATCACTCAACCGACCAGAGCCTTGGCATCTTTGAAAAATTTGCACGCGGGCATCGTGACGCCAAGCTCCACAAAATTTCCCACCCGTCGGAATCCCAGAAAGCGCTGCAGCCACTCGCTGGAAAAGACGTGTGGGTGTTTGGGGTGGATGGAGATGAAATTTACGACCCGAAGGGGCTTGTCGGTCTGCGGCCCAGGATTTTGAACGGGGAATTCGATGATTCATGGATGATCATGGGGCACTGTCATCACACGGAAGAACTCCACCAGGACCGCGCTTGTGGTTTTCAGGCACCTCCAAGCCGCAGCGTGACAAAACTTTACAACTTCAGTGCGATCGATGCCTGGCCGGGAAATTCCATGGAGCGCTTGCATGGTGGATCTCCGACATTCCGTGCCGGATTCGATGCCACCAAAAAACGCCTGCTTTTCAACGAAACCTCATGGGAGGATTCCCCCCTTCGCTGTTTGCACCTTTGCTTTTGCCGACGGAGTAGCTTGGATTTTCATGAGACGGCTGCTCGCAAAAATATTGATGAAATTTACAACCGGCCGAATTGGCTCTCCCGCCTTTTGTCAGTCATGCAAAAAAGGCGATCCGGCTGGAAACAGGAGCGTTACCGTCGCGGGCCGATGATCGATGTGAGCACGCTACCTTTTTTTGATGAATCTTTTTAAAGACTGCAAGCGCCCCACGGTGGCCATCAACCTTCGCCCACGCAAGGGCTCTTGGGGGGGTGCCAATCAATGGACAAGCCAGCTCTCCGCTTTCCTTCGCTTTGCAGGGTATGATGTCCGATACGACCTCCGCAAACCGGTCGATGCCATCGTTTTGACGCACACAGGCCTCTCTGACGGGGTTTCTTTTGGTGCCGATGATGTTCAGGAGTTCAAGAAGCGCTTCGCTTCCGTGCCCTGCCTTCACCGCATCAATGATAATGATATTCGAAAAGGCACGGGGGCGATGGATACCGCTTTGGCAGAGTCCAGCAAGGTGGCTGATCACACCATTTTTGTTTCAGAATGGCTCGAGGAGTATCATTCCGAACGCTGGTTTGATGAGAGCCGCCCGCATTCGGTGATTGAACCGGGCGCTGATCCTTCGGTGTTTCACCCGTTTGGAAACACCCCCCCCTCGGAATCTGCGCCGACCCGCATTGTCACGCATCACTGGTCGGACCACTGGTCGAAAGGGTTTGATGTGTATGCCGAAATCGATGAGGCAATTGCCGGAGGAAAACTGCCGGGATTTGAACTTTGGATCATTGGGCGCTGGCCAAAAGAGCTGGTTTGGAAAACCGCCAAGACCCACGCACCGGCCAGTGGACCAGCGTTGGCAGCTATT
The DNA here is from genome assembly GCA_041749815.1 of Terrimicrobiaceae bacterium. GTDB lineage: Bacteria > Verrucomicrobiota > Verrucomicrobiia > Chthoniobacterales > Terrimicrobiaceae > JAJTZA01. Next base: position 20,045 of record JBGTAR010000132.1, on the reverse strand, counting down.
CTCCGCCAATGCCATTTGTATGTCAGTGCTTCGCGGCACGAGCCAGGTGCGATGCACCCGGTCGAGGGTTTACAGTGCGGCCTCCCACTCATTTACCACAAAGATGCAGGGGGCACCGTGACCCACGGAAAGCGATATGGAGTCCTCCATCGAGGAGACATTGTTGCGACCATTCTGGAGGCCAAGTCCCGCTACACGGACCTACGCCAAAACCTGCTTGCCTCTCCGCCTTCCGGCGATCTGATGTGTTTGGAATACCGGAGATTGATTCAAAGGGTGATTGTGGAGGCAACGGTCTAAAAATGGTCATCAACGGCGGTGATTCGTCCTCCCACAAGATGGGATGCCCGAAGGGACTCGCCGAGACGATCGCCCACATCAGCGCATGATTAATTTTTTCCCGACATCCGGAGACAAACACGGCTGGGCGATTGATGAGGATTTGCGATTGATTCGCTCCGCGTTGGCAGGCGTTGCAATGGAAACTGCCTTATCCTCGGCACACGTGGTTCACTCACCGTTTTGGGCATCGCTTGATTCCCACTCTCCCCAAATTCTCGCCAGGCGTTTTGTCATCGCCCATGCCGACAATCCACCATTTTTTTATCTGACCCAGCCCTCATTTGCAAAAGCCCAGCAGATTGTTGACCTGTGGGTCGCCCGATCCACCGAAGCCAAGGAGCAGTTCGACCAACTCAACCTGCCTTCAACCCATATCCCCTATGCGATCGACGAAAAGCTGTTTTTTGAAATGCCCATGCGGGCCAACTTGCGCGCAGAATTTAATCTCCCGACTGATGCCTACATCATTGGCAACTTTCATCGAGACTCTGAAGGATCGGATCTGGCCACTCCCAAATACCAAAAATCTCCAGAGATGCTTGTTCAGGTGTGCAAACACCTCATTCGCCGTGGCGCAAAAATCCATGTTCTGCTTGCCGGGCCGCGCCGACATTGGATTCGCGGGGCATTGAAGGATTCGGGCGTCCCTTTCACATTCATCGGACAGGAAGTTGCTTGTGATGATTTTGGGACAAACATTCTTCCACGCAACGAACTCAACCGACTTTACAACGCCTGCGACCTCTACGTGATTCCTTCGCGATGGGAGGGGGGACCTCAGTCAGCCATGGAGGCTGTCGCATGCCGTACAAAAGTCCTGAGCCTGCCCTTGGGGGTGGGAAGAGATATTCTCGAACCCATCAGCCTTTTTGAAACTGCCTCCGAGGCCGCCTCAAAAATTCTCGATGATATCAAGAATGACACGCTATCGGCGACGCGTGATCCTCAGTTCCAGCGATGGCACCACCAGCACACATCGTCGGCAATGTCCTCTGCTCTTCGCTCATTGTACGGGGACCTGGACGGTAAAATATCGTACCAAAAAAAATCAATACCTCAAGCTGCTGATGGTTTCCGGGATCTATGGTATCAGATCTCACGACGCGTTTCCCGTCAGTCCCCCTCTCCCAGCGTAGCGCTTGTCCATGATGGCGGTCTGCGAATCCAATGCGTTCGCAAAGAATTGGAGATCATGGGGGTGGCCATAAGGGATTCAGCAGCCTTTCGTATTGCTGGTCGAGTTGGAAACCCAGGCGCGTGGGCCAACAAAATCCGATTTCAATTTGCGGAGGCCGATTTTCAACGAGAGGAGGCGATTTCCGGTGCCTGCGTGGTATTTTCTGCGGTTCAAGAGGCTGTAAATTTTCGGATGGCAGGCGGATCAAATGCAGTCATTGTTTGTCCTGACCCTCATGTGAGTGAAGAGAGATCCGAGATCCCATTCTTGGTTAACCAGGGAGATCTTCAGGCCTCGCGAGCGATCTCCGAAGCAATGGGCGCAGGTCGACCAATCGTTTACCCAGATCACTCCGCCTATTATTATCAAGTTTTCCATGGGGGTATTTCTTATGGCTCCCAGCGCACCCTCCAGGAAGCAATGACTCTGGCGAAAATGGATGCTCATGACTTTCAAGCACTCGCAAAGCCAATGAAATCCATGGCACCCTTCCTGAAGGAATTGCTAAAATGACAGGATTTTTGAAAAACCTTCCCAAAAGAGAATTCCAACCCGCCAACAAACTCCATGCTTTCCATCATCAATCAGTATCTCCCTGAAGCAAAAAAGAGAGCCCTGATGATCGACCGCTCTCTGGCTGCCTGGGGGCCTCTTTTGCTTTTGATTCTCGCCGTGGGGTATTATGGAGCCTATCTCAACAACGGTCTGAATCTGGGCGGTGAAGGTGGCACAACGGCTGTGATTGCGATCCGTTTGTTGGAGGGTCAACGGCCCATCGTTGACACTTTTCTCGGCTACAACGTTCTCTGGTTTTACCCCATCACCTGGCTTTTTAAAATCACCGGCCCCGACTATTTGGCCATGCGGGTGTTCTTTTTCGCGCTTTGCTTCTGCTCGGCGCTTTTAGCTTTCTTGACGGTCAGAAAAATTACCGGAAGCGGCCTGTTAGCCTTGGGAACAGGAGTCATGCTGGTCTTGATTCCCGGCATGCTTTTTCGCAACTACATGGGGCTCATGGGCGTCGCGAATCAGTGGGCCCTGGCCTCAGCTTTTCTCCTTCCCGTCGCTGGATATCGTCAGCGGGTTCACTTGATCGGAGTAGCAGGACTCGTCCTGGGGCTCACCTTTCTGATTCGGGTCGAAATCGGCCTTTTTATGTCATTGATCGTGGCGGGCCTTCTTTTGTTAAACGTTTTTAAACCCGGAAGATCATTGGTGGTTGGTCTCAAAGAGAGTCTTGTGGGGGGATTTCTTGGTCTCTTTGCGATTGTGTTGGTGCATTTGCCATTTGCCTGGGACGCCCACGCCCGTGGATACGCGCCCCAGTTTTACGGCCAGTACACATCCTTTGTGGGGCTCCTGAAGTGGGAGCTCCAAAAACAAATCGAACCCATGTTTGCCAAGACTCCCGCTCCTCAGCGTGTGAAGGAAGCAGACAATACCACCGCTGAGGCCAAAAAAACTGAAACGGTTTCCGCAACTCCGGAGACCGGGGGACGAAGGCAGCGTCCAGAACTCCATGAGATCTTTTCCGGACCCAAACCAAGGGACCAATTTTTTGCAGCGGCCATTTATCTTCCAGTCATCGTGAGTGTGGGCATGGTCATGGGTGCGACATTCACATTCTTTGGCGCCTGGCTGAGAGGATCGGAAAAATTGTGGAATGAAAGCCTCATTGTTCTTGTGCTAACGGGCTGTTCTCTCACGCTTTTTCCTTCATATTTTTTCTTTCGCCCGGACACCCCGCACATTTCGGAATTCATGGTGCCATTTCTGCCGGCGATTGTGGTCACCAGCTTTTTGCTCCTCCGAAGTGCACAACGCCGGGCTGGTTATCTGGCTGGCTTCTTCGCTCTCGCAGTGTGCGTGCTACAGATCTGGATTCATTTTGGTCATGCCTGGCCAAAGGAATCTGCCGGCACCATTGCCGCCCGCAAACATGGGCCTGCGGAATTTATTGGTCTGAACAATGTTCGTGTCAGACTCCGGCCCGAGCATGCGGACGCCCTCAAAGGCCTGCAATCCGCCATCGTTGACAATTCGTCCCCTAAAGATTGGGTGGTGTGTTTCCCATACTCGCCAACCATCAATTTTATGACCAACCGACCCAGCTACCTCTGGGACCTGTACACGGACAATACCATGGCTGGCTCGGATTTTGACTCCTTCCACATTGCCCTCCTTAAAAGAAACAAGCCGGCCGCCGTTGTCATCGACGATCGGGCCATCAACAACAATGAGGCCTCTCGTTTTCCAAATTGGGCTCCACAATTTTATGCCTACCTCAAAGAAAATTATCGCTTCGGTGGCGAGTATCTTGGGAATGAAGTGTTTTTGCGAAAGGAAACCCAACAGCGGTGAAAATTGGAATCACCGGAGCACGAGGGCGACTTGCGCCTCTCGTTTTGAGGCATTTCCAAGAGCATGGTGCGGAGGTCTCGATGTATTCCCGAGAAGGAAGGGACGGAATGTTACCCCTCGGGGAGCTTTTTGAAAATTCCCCCAAAGATCTCCTCATTCATTGTGCGTGGAGCACTGTGCCTCTCACCGCAGAAAATGATCCCGACTCGTTTTTTAGGGAGGATCTGCCCTTGCTTGAAAAAATTGTGGCATCCACAGCGGCTTTCGGAACACGCATCATTTTTCCCTCCAGTGGAGCTGTTTATGGAAACACTGGCAAAGAACCCGCTTCCGAAGATGACACCCTTAACCCTTTGGGGGCCTATGCCAAAGCGAAGATTGCCGCTGAGAATTTCCTTCTCAAGAATGCAGGCCCACGGGCTTACATCCTGAGAACAACCAATCTGCTTGGCGAAGTGGGAGACCCTCTTAAACCCCAAGGCATTCTTCCGAGACTGGTGGATTCCGCTCTGAACGGATCGGTGGTTGAGATTTGGGGAGATGGATCCGCCACAAAGGATTACCTTCACACGTCTGATTTTGTCACCGGACTCGAAGCGGCCCTTGGTTCAGGCACCCCCGGCGTCTGGAATGTTGGAGGTGCAGCGTCATATTCCCTATTGGAGATCATTAAAATCGTGGAATCTCTCACCGGAAAAAGGGTCCTCCTCACCCATCGTCCAGCCTTTGCCTGGGATGTGTCCTATTCAAAAATCTCTGTTGATAAATTGAAGGTTTCCGGCTGGCAGCCTACTTGGACGATCCACACGGCCATCGAAGACTTCCTTCGCAGCAGGCCGCAGGCCTGATTCGATGGTGGCGATTCCTGGCGATCAATGGTAAAATCATTCAGATGAAAGACCGATTGGATGTCCTTGGCATGGACCGGATGATCGCGGACAAAATTAACAAAAATCCCGCCCTTCTGGAGATCGGTCTTCAAAACATTGATCGTTGGATAGCAAATGGGGCTTCACAAGTTCACAGGCTTGAGCAATGGAGAACGCTGATTCTGGAAGCCAAAAAGTCCAAGGTGGCCATGGACCACCTGCTGTCCATTCTTCGAGAGGATAGTGAGCAAGCGTCGCACCTTCGTGATTTTGCTCCGTTTTCGGGAATACTTTCAACGGAAGAGAGGCGTCCCTTCCTGCTAGAATGCGCTTACACTCATTAAATCGCTTGGTTTCTGTCGCTCTTGCATTAAGCGAATGTTCCAAACTTCTTGTCTTGGGATCCTCGTCAATATTTGCCAGTTTTCCTGAACTGGACTCTGAGGGGGGTCCGCTGGATACCACTTATGATGCTGATCTCCTTCTGGAGCCAATTGACAAGGAGACGGCAGCCATTCTGAGTGAGTCGATTGGCAGCAACAGCCTCCACCACACCAAAAATGGTTTCTACGCCGACATTCTCCACCCGAGCATCACCGATCCCTTCCCTCCTGGGTGGAAAGATCGTCTCGTTCCGCTTAAGGGTTTTTCAAACGTTTGGGCACTTGAACCCCACGACCTGGCAATGGTCAAACTTTGTGTCGGGCGAGAGAAAGATTTGGAGCTTGTCAGAGCCCTCCTGGATCTCAAGAAACTGGACTGCGCCAAACTGCGGGAGAGATTTGCGCAGTTGCCATTGGGTGAGAGGGAACTATTTCGGGCTGGAAGAAATTTGATTTCTGTTTGTCCATCTTGCTGATGCTTTCTAATTTACGGGCACAGGTTTCGAGCCTTCTCTCCACGCCACAACGCCTCCACCAACACAAGGAGTGGTCCAAGATCACTCACTCCTCGAATCAAACTGTCGTTCTTGGATTCGGCGGAGTGCTCTCCGGCGGTCGGTTGATCCACGGGGGGGCCGTGAAGTTGCTGTCCCTGCGCAATGGCCTCGCCAACGACGAACAACATTTCAATTGCCTCTACCTCGTGAGCAGCGCCCAACCTGACTTTGCGGAAGACCTCCTAAAAATCTGCCAAAAAAAAGGGATTCGTTTTATTTGGAACCAAAATGGCGTGGGATATCCCGCGTGGGCCGGGCCGACGGCGGAACTTCATAATGCGCCGATGAGGCGGCTGCGGGCGACTGCGGATTTTGTCATTTATCAGAGTGAATTCTGCCGGTTCTCGGCCAATCAATTTCTTGGATCCTGTGACGTGCCTTCAAAAATCTTGCTTAACCCGGTGGACCTTGCCCGTTTTTGCCCGACAAATTTGCCCAAGCCCCAAAGCCCCCTGCGTCTTCTGGCCATGGGAACCCAAAACTATGCGGCGCGGGTGTTGTGTGTCATCGACGCTCTTCCTGAACTCCACCGCACTGGCATTGAGGCCACCCTCACGATTGCCGGAGGCCTGCTTTGGAAAAATGCCGAAGCCCAGGTCGCAGAGCATGCCAGGCGGCTTGGCGTCGAGGCTTCCGTATTTCGGGTGGGTGAGTTCAGTCAGGACATGGCGGTCTCGCTCTATCGAAGCCACCATCTCCTGGTTCATCCCAAATACCTTGACCCCTGCCCCACCGTGGTGGCTGAAGCCATGGCTTGCGGACTTCCGGTTGTGGGTTCGAAGTCCGGAGGGGTGCCGGAAATGGTTCCCGAGGACTGCGGGCGATTGATCCAGGTGCCCGAGAATGATTGGTCCAACCTCCACACCCCGGACGGCAAACAAATATCAAAAGCGATCACAGATCTTCTGCCGGAAATCGAATGCGCATCCCGTGCAGCACGGGACCATGCACTGACCGCTTTTGATTCTGTAAAGTGGGTGCAGGACCATCAAGAGATTTGTTCAGAAGTCACGCGAAATTAGTTTGAGCCCCATCCCGAAAATCTCCGTCCTCATGACGGTTTATAATGCTGGCCGATTCCTCGACCCCGCCATTCGAAGCGTCACAAATCAGGTTTTTCGGGATTGGGAATATGTGATCGTGGATGATGCCTCAACGGATGGTTCGACGGAGGTTCTCAAAAAGTGGGCGGCCGCCGAACCGCGCATACGGCTGATATTGAACCCTAGCAATAAAGGCCAAACCCCCTGCCTGAATCAGGGTCTGCGTGAAACACGCGGGACATGGATTGCAAGGCAGGATGCGGATGATCTTTCCCATCCTCTGCGCCTGCTGAGACAACACGAGCGCATCACAATCAACCCGGATCTTGTGCTCCTTGGCACCTGTGGGCGGATGATCGATGAAAATGACAAACTGGTTGGTCTCCTGGATGCCCCCACCACGGCCGAGAGTATTTCTTGGTGGTCCCCCTTCCTGAATCCTTTTGTTCACACCTCGGTGATGTTCCGCAGAGAGGTGATTGCCGGGGAATTCGGGGGATACGATGAATCATTCCGTATTGCGCAAGATTATGATTTGTGGGGTCGTGTGGCCGCTCAGCGACCCGCAGCCAACCTGATTGAACGGTTGGTGTGCTACCGTCATCTCAGCAGCTCGCTTTCAAAGACAGGGCGGGAAATCGCCTTTGATGAAGCAGACAGGGTATCGGCCAGAGAAGCGGAGCGGCTTTTTCAAAAACAACCGGATCAACAAGCGCTTGCCTTGCTCTCCTCCTTCCGCAAGGGCATCACACCAGAAAAGCACACGGATTTTTGGCGACTCTACAATTCAGAGTTCGTTTTAAGAACGCCTCAACCAAAAGCTGATGCGGCCCTTCACCGTTTGAAATCAGCCGGCTCGGTCGGTGGGATGACCTCGATCGTGGATATTCTTGAGGCATTCCGGCTGGACTTCCGCACAACCTTCGCTTGGCTCCGGGAGCGTTACCTCTAGGATGTCACCGCTCAGGAAATGAAAATCCCAACATTGCTTCATCAAATCATTCCTTCTTCATCCACCATGCGATGGAGAGTTTTCCTGCTCGGGCTCGCATCACTGTTGGGGTTCTGGCTGGTGGTGGCAAAAAAGCCCTGGAATTTCGAGCTCATCAAGAGACCGAAAATTGAGGAATTTTTCGGCATCTACTCATGGTATGGGGTCAGCTTTTCCGTGGTGATTGTTGTTGGGCTTGCGTTGCTGTGCGGTTGGTGGGCTGGTCGGAAAGTTTCTCCCGGGGCGGTGCTTCAAGCCACACAAACACCAAGGTGGTTCTGGCCGCTGATTGGGGTCGCCATGTTGCTTTCGGCGACATTTTCATTCCCCCGGTTGGGAAACAGCCTCTGGGACGATGAGGAGTACAATGTCAGAAAATCGATTCTCGGCAGATACAACATCCAGAGGGGGGATGAACCCATCAAACTGAACCGACTCAAGTGGGTCGAAACGATGGGGGAATACCGGGAGCCCAACAACCACGTCCTGCACAGCTTGCTGGCTCGTGTGAGTATGGAGGTTTGGAATGGAATCGGAAAACCGAACAACGGACTCCCATTTTCCGAAACAGCACTTCGAATTCCTGCTTATATTTTTGGCATCCTATCCATCGCAACACTTGGTCTATTTTTGAAGGGCCTTGGTCAGCCGGGGGCCGGGGTTTTGGCCGCCTGGTTGTTGGCGATGCATCCATGGCACATTCGTTACACCAGCGAATGCCGCGGCTACAGTCTTGTGCTCTTTCTTGTTCCCTTGATTTTTCTGTTCTGGAAATACGCCATCCAGTCTGGAAAATGGAACTGGTGGCTCGCCTTTGGTGCCTCACAGTTCGCCATTCTATACACCTACCCTGGCACCCTATTCATCCTGCTGGTTCTCAACCTCGCGGCCATCCCGGTGCTGGCGCTCTGCTCAGAGGCAGCGAAACCCCTCTCGGCGCAAAGCGGCCGCTGGTTTGTCACGAATGCCCTGTCCGCCATTCCGGTCATTATCCTGATGCTGCCACTCTATGAGCAGGTCCGTGATTACATGGCCTATGAAAGCGGTCGCAATATTGCCGTCGGCTGGCCATGGGTCACCAACGTCCTCTGGCATTTTGTGTCCGGAGTCGCATGGAACCGCGGAAGTTCTGGAACATTCATTTACCCGGAGTTGGCCCATCAGTTTTCTTCAGGGTTGTGGGTGCCGGCTCTCGCAGCTTGGCTGACCGGTATTTTTGCAGTCATTGGGGCGTTTTGGTTCTTACGAAAAGGTCCTCTGAACGTCATACTTCTGATTGCGATTCTTGTGCCTCCGATTGTGACCGTCTGCTTTGCAAGGATTCGCACCCAGCTCATCTATGAGCCCTACGTGATTTCGGCTCTTCCGGGCTTCGTGGCCCTTGTGTCCTGTGGGGTGTTCGTTGTTTGCGAGCGATTGCTCAAACAATTCCGGCACCCCTCCCTCGTTCCCGCACTGGCAGGGGCTCTAGTGATCGCATTTTTTGCATACACGCACCCCACCCGTTCGTGGATGATGACCCATCCCCTTCAACAAATCAGGGAGTCGACCCTGATCAGCCGCGGGACGCTTGATCCCAAAGAGATCGGTAAACAGCAATTGATCACTGCCAGTTTTTGCATTCCTCCCTATCTTTATGATCCCAAAGCAATCCGGCTGGAATCAACCACTCAGTTTGTGGAACTCATTCAAACCGCCGAGGAAAGTGACCGCTCACTGATCGTCAATATTGGCATGCCATGGGCTGCCCGAGATTTTAGTCCTGCCATGTGGAAATTGATCAATGACCCGGAGCTTTTCACCCAAGACCACCGTCTTCTCGGCTTGGATCCGGGGCTGGACCGAATTCTGGCAAGATATATTCCCGGCAGTTCGGTGGGATATGATTTTTCAGAGGCCCTCACCAAGGAAAGATAAAAACCTCAAATACTATCGCATCAAAAGCCGGTTGAGCATCAGCCGCCACTGCTGATTCAAAAAAAACAAGCGCCGCTTTGTGGCGCTTTTTTTGTTCCATTGGATGGCCTTTTCACTAGCCTCTGTGTTGAGGAACTCGACCCATCTTGAGGTAAGGGCGGTGATGGTGTGGCGTTTGCCCGCTGTGTTGCCTTCCGCCACGAGCCTCTGCCGCAAGGCGGGATCCGATTTGAGAGTTTGGAGAACGCTCAAAAAGTCCTCTGGTGTTTGGCAGGCCATGTGGTCGATCCCGACTCGTCCCTCTGAAGCATAGGCGGAATCCGCCCCACCAACAAAAGGGACGCCAGCTAACCAGGCATTCGCAAGTTTCGTGGCAGGTTTGTGATGGCAGGGAGCCCGGTCAAATCCACGAATGGCAAAGGCACAATCAGCGTCCGAGTAGTCATGCCAGCGGTCGGCATTCACGGCCTCCAACGTTAACCCGAGATGATTCCTGCAATGAGCCACAAAATCCGGATCTCGAAGTTCCCTCGCGAGGTTGACTCCATCCCCGTAAAATCGAATGGTTGTAAAGTTGTCCCCCCGGCTTGGATCACGACGCATAAGATTGGGTTGGGTCCAAAGAGGGAGGTAGCTGGACAAACCCAATTGTCTGGCCCAGGCAGCGTTTTGCAGAATATGCCAATGGACATGCGGATGTGGCAGACCATCCGCAACCACACCCACGACATACGAGGATTTCGCCGGCCGGAATTTTGGATGCAGATTCCCTGTGAGTGCCACCACAAGCCCTTCTTCCGGCATCTGATGAACAAGCTTCGCCGGAAATCCTGCGTTGGAGAGGTGAACCCATGTCTGGTAGATCCAGCACTGAACGCAAGCCGCTTTGCCGGACTGTTCCAACTGAAGCGGAGCACCCGATTTCCAGGCTTCCCGGCGGGCGGTCTCCGGGAGATAGTGTTTGGGTATGAAGAAGGACACTTCCATTCCAAGCCACGGTAGATGAGCCGGGGAATCTTTCAAGATTGGGAAGCCAACCGGGGCAACTCAAGGAGCCAATTTGTTTTGGCGATGTTCCGCCTTGCTCAGACGTGCCACCGTCTGCCTCCTCCTCTTCGCTGGCTGGGTTGGCCGCATCTTGCGGCCTATCATGTCATCGTGATCTGGGAGTTCGGGATCGAGCTCAACCACAAAGCCACCATCGGCCCGGGCCTGCGGTTGTATCACGGCACGGCGCTTGTCATCCACGAAAAGACGGTCATCGGAAAAAATTGCACCCTGCGTCATTGCACAACCATTGGCAATCGCCGGAGCGCGGAGGATGTGCCCATCATCGGCGACGATGTGGAAATCGGAAGCAATTCCGTGATCATCGGAAAGATCACCATCGGGGATCGCGCGAAAATTGGTGCCGGGTCTGTGGTGGTGCATGATGTCGCATCGGGGGACTCCGTCGCAGGAAACCCTGCCCGTAGGCTTTGCGTGAAAGGGAAGGACAGCGTATAATCCTCCGATGAGCGAAAAAGGAAAACGAGTTTTGTTGGGCATGAGCGGGGGTGTGGACTCCAGCGTGACCGGGCACATTCTCAAGAAGCAGGGGTATGATGTCATCGGGGTGACAATGAAAGTCTGGCCCCAGGACTGCATCACCCGGGCCGAGGACAAGTGCTGCGGACCATCCGCAATCGCCGATGCGCGAGGCGTGGCCAATAAACTCGGGATCCCCCACTATGTGGTCGACGAGGCCGACCAATTCGAAAAAATCGTCATCGATTATTTTGCGGATGAATACCGTGCCGGACGAACCCCGAACCCTTGCGTCATGTGTAATGAACGCCTCAAATTTGGCAACCTTTGGGAAAAAGCCCGGGCGCTGGGAGCAGAGTTTATTGCCACCGGCCACTACGCGATAATTGAGCATGGAGCCGAAGGGGCACGTCTGCGCAAGGGCCGCGACGATCGCAAAGACCAGTCCTACTTTCTTTTCAGCCTCAAGCAGGAACAACTCCGGCGGGCGCTCACACCGCTTGGGGGAATGACCAAGCCGGAAATCCGCTCGATTGCCCGCGACCTTGGGCTTCGGGTTGCCGACAAAGCCGACAGCCAGGAAATTTGTTTTGTTCCCGGAAATGACTACAAAGCCTTCCTGAAATCTCATCTCGGTGAGGAGGAGTTTCATAAAGGCGGTATTTTTGACACGTCGGGAAACTTTTTTGGTGAACATGAGGGCATCGAAATGTTCACCATTGGCCAGCGCAAGGGACTTCCTGGTGGCTCGCCAAAACCCATGTATGTGGTGGATATCGACGCCGCCACATCACGGGTGATCGTTGGAGGAGAAGAGGAACTGCTCCGCACCGAATTTGAAGTGGACCGCGTGAACTGGATTTCCGGGGAACCGGAAGGTCCGGTGGAGGCCACGGTCAAAATCCGTTATGCCCATGCCGGAGCCGCCGCCATGATCACGCCCCTGACCGGCGGGCGTGCCCACATTGCCCTTAGCGAACCCCAGAGATCGATCACTCCAGGCCAGGCCTCGGTGTTTTATCAAGGAGATCTGGCCTTGGGAGGGGGATGGATTGTGCGCAAGGCAAGCCCCGTACCATCCCAGATTCCCGTCCCTGCCTGAGGGTCCCAGTCCGCATCAAAGCCCCGACCATCCCATGGCGGGCACATGTGTCGACCAGACCCTATTCCGGATTTTTCCCTCGCGAGCTAACAGAATCATCATCGGTAAACAACTGACGGTCCGGACCAGCCGATCGGACCTGGACTTCGTCCCGGGAGATCTGATGAAAGAAAAACGGCTGATCCCAGGCGTCGAGAAGTTCGCCACCCGACGAAAGCCGCGGATGGTCCGACGGAAGGATCGGAAGTTTTTGGGGATTGGCACCGAGTAGCGCGTTGACGATCTGCCTGTTGTCCTCTCCCGCAGGGAAGGCGCCGAACTGTCGCCGGTAAAAGACGAGCAGTTCCATAACGATCCCGGGCTCCTGTCCCGGCGGAGTTGCCCTCGCTCCCAAGGCGCGTGCCAGAGGGGAGGGCGGAACGTTGGCCAGCGTGGCGGGGTCGGGCGGGGCCACCTGGATCCGACCCGCAGCGTATGCGGGAAGCGGGCGTGGTGTGGATTGGGGAAACGCAGCGCTGCGGGTTGGAGCAACAACGGCCGGGGCGGGTTGGGGTATGCTGGTTTCCGTTTTCCAATACAAGAGACCACCCACACCCAAAACGAGTGCAGCGAGAAACAGGCCGAGGATTTGACGTGGTCCCCTCAGGTTCGTGTTCCCAGCCATCAGATCTGCATAAACCCAAGGTCCGGTTTTGCGAACCGCCCGATGTTTGGCAAGACCAACGGGAGGTTGGCCGGTGTCACACCGAACCATTGCGCGAGCGTGGCAGAAAATTCGTCGGTGGAGACGGTTGGAATCCAACTGCCCCGCGTTCCGGTATCATCAGGCCCGCTGATTTCGAGGCGGGGGACTGTGCCGTAGAGTTTGCCGCCCCGCACGGCCCCACCCACCACAATCTGGTGGTTGCCCCAAGCGTGATCCGATCCTTTGCCGTTACTGTTGTAGGTGCGGTTAAAATCGGAGGCGGTGAACAAAGTCACTTTATCGGCAATGCCCAAGGTTTGGGTGGCATTTTGGAAATCGGCCACGGCGTTGGAAAGCCGGTTGAGCAGGACGGCGTGGTCATTGAGCTGATCATCGTGCGTGTCAAAGCCGCCAAGGGAGGCAAAAAAGATCTGCCGCTTCATTCCAAGGGACTGCCGCGCAGTGATAAGGCGAAGGATCATGCGCAACTGGGCGGCGACCGAACTGAGGCGACCTCCGCCATCGGTCGATGCGGCAAATTCCGTTGGGTAGTTTGGAACGTTGGCCAGAACCTGCTTGAGCAGGGTGTCGTTGGCCACGGCTCGGTTTAGAATATCGGCATACTCCTGTTCAAAGACATGACCGTAGCTGCGCTCGCGAATACCTTTCATCGCGTCATACTGTTCGCGGATCGGTGACCACGTGGCATCGTTCTGGTTGAGTCCGATGCTGCCTCCCGTTCCAACATGGTATTGAAAGACCTCATTGCCCACCTGGAAAAAGTTATTCCCGGCCAGCGAGATGTTCATGGAAATCTGTGACTGGCCGTTGAGTTCCTTCATCAGATCAGCCATCCGCCCGCCCCAACCGATTTTTTTTGAGGAATCGGGAACGGAAGTCTGCCATTGCACCTGTTGGTCGTTGTGGGAAAACAGATAAGGCGGAATGGCCGCTCCGCCGCTCAGATAGTCGGCCTTGGTGATCGGGGCCACCAAGGTTCCCACGTTGCAGACCACTGCGGCCTGGCCGGCATCAAAGAGGGTGCGAAGTCGGGTCAACGAAGGATGCATGCCGAACGTCCGGCCATCGCCTTCGGAGATATTCAAGGGCAGGAGCGACTCCCGGGGAATTCCCAGGATCCCCCGATCCCTGGCATACGCCGCGTAGTCGGTCGTATCCATGGGCACGATGACATTATTGCCGTCGTTGCCGCCAAAAAGAAAAAGGCAGACCAGTGCACGGTAGTCGTCTTCCGGGCCGGGGATTTCCTGTGCGGCGAGTGTGGCGCTGAAGAGGCGCAGGGTTCCGATGGTGGAAAGCACCCCCGTGAGGCCCAGCCCCGCACAGGCCGACTGGCCGATAAACTGTCTTCTGCTTACGCCGCGGGTTTCCTGGTTCATGGGTCGTTAGTGTTGGTGAAAAAACTCCGGAGAGGTCATGATGAGGTAGGCTGCCATTTGTACCCGCGAAATCTGCCGCTCCTCCCTATAGTCGAACCAGCCGGGCAGGTTCGCAAACGCATCCCGCAGACCTTGTTTGAGGGGCTCTGTCATCCGTCCGCCAAGCAACAGCGTGTCCAGGTGGTCGATCAGGAGTTCCTGAGCCTCCGCTGCCGAGATGCCGGGGGTGTTCAGCAAGGCAAGTTGCTCGCTGAAATCAGCCGCCAGGGTGACGTTGTTGTCAGCATCCAGCGGCTCCCCGGTCCAAATGTCCCAGTAGAGGGCGGCAAAGTGAAAATTTGCCTGATTGATCACGGTCGTTTCGGCGAGGATCTGGAATTCCGGCGAGAGGAGTCCGGCAGCAGCGATGCGACCGGGGTGGACGTATCCAGGTTGGAAAAAGTTGAAGACTGACGGCGCCAATAGCGGGGCCTGCTCGGAAAGCGAGTACTGGAAATTCAGGAAAAACCGCTCGTCTCCCTGCTTGCCGGGATTTGGAAAAAATGCCCGGAGCATCCGGGAGGCACGCAGAAGGGGCTCCATCGGTTTGCCGTAACCTGCATCCCCCAAACCCACGATGCTGCGTGCTTCAGGGTCAAGCAGCACCGCTTTGATGGTGGCCCCGAGGTCGCCGCGGACGCCACTTCCATTATTAGCAAAGATCGAGGCCACGCGAAAGATATAGCCTGGGGACGGATTGGCGGTGACAAAGCGCTGAATCAATTGTTTGGCCACAAACGGCCCGGTGTTGGGGTGTTGGAACAACGTTTCCAACGCCATCTCCAAACGCTGCTCCCCGGAGAGGGTGTTTGGAATGACGGTTCCCCCCGCAATCGTTCGAGGTTCGGTGTCATGGTACTCCGCATAAAACGTCATCGGCCGCATGGCATCCCATCCCCAACGGAACCAGTCGGTCATATTGGCCAGATTTCCATCGCTCCATCTTGGGGGATCGTTCACATCAAAATGCGGACCCCATCCTGTAAAAATATGGGCCAATCCAACCACATCGTCCTGAGTGTAGGTCGGAATCGGCAGGCCATTGGCATCGAGTTGCAGGGAGCCGTCTGGGTGCAGCATCTTGAGGCCGATGGACAGGAGCTGCATGCTCTCACGGGCGTAGTTTTCATCGGGTTCGTGACCCGTTTCCCGATCGGGCTTCTGATTTCTGATCATGCTGAGGTAGGTCCCCATCATGGGGCTCAGAGTGACCTCCCGCAGAAGGTCCCGGTAGTTGCCAAAAGCGTGGGTCAGGAGGATGTCATAGTAGTTTGTTGTTCCCTCATGATCGCTATCGAGCGCTCCAAACTGTGAGATGACAAAAATCTGACTGAGGGCAAATGCCATGCGCTGCCGCAATTGATCGGGCGCGGTCAAGGCAGCCTGCCACCAGGCTTCCTGGCGTGGCCCCTGCCATCCATCCGCTCCATCCCGCTCGTACAATTCCTCACGACGGGCCTGAACGTAGGGAAGATGCAGAGTGGGAGGCAAAGCGAGCTGGGCGTCGATCCAGCCGGCATAGGTACCCGAAGCCAATTCCAAAATGTCTGCCGTTCTCGGGCCAAAGGTGGCCTGAGCGAGGAATCGCGAGGCCTCTCCATTGTTGGCTGGCAGGACCGGGGCCGGACCGGGAACGGGGGGATCCGGCATTTCCTGCCATCCAAAACCCGCCGTCAGCTGGCCGAGAATTTCACCATCGGGCTCTTCAGAGGATCGGACCCTGGCCCAGATCCTGCCTTCGCCGAGAGCGGCCAGGATTTCCTCGCGGGTCAACCCGCCGGCCGCTTCGAATTCCCAGCGCTGGGCTGGCACCTGACCCGCTGGAAGACCCAACACCACAGGACCCGCAGCCCCATCATTCGAAACATAAAAATCCACCCCGGTGGCGTCACCACTCAGATTACCATAACTTAGGGAAATCATGGCAAACAGGGAGTTGCCGGCGCGATTGATAGCGGCGCTCCCGGAACCGTTCGAGCGAATCTCCGCTGGCTGACGGAGGTTGGCGACATAGAGGACGTCCGGCGAATCGTCGATTGTCACTGTCGCCGAGGCCACCGCGCCAAGTTGAAAGCCCGGGCCCGACTGCATGGTCAAGACCACCGTCTCCGACGACTCAACCTCCGCATCCGGCACCGCATGAATGTCGACTCCGACCTCTTTCTGGCCCACTCCGAAAGAGACCGATCCTGTCAAAGGAACGTAGTCGGCACCCGGGACTGCGGTGCCCGACAGAGTGTAGGAGACGGTGAGAGGATTGATGTTGCCGGAACGGAACACCACGAACCGCCCAGGCGTTCCGCCGGTTTCGTAGGCTCGGGAAACGGAGTTGCCGATCGTCACGATGTTTTCGGCCGCCAGCATGCCAAGGATAGCGTCGCGATCATTCACCCGCGGGGTGGTGGTGGCCAGCATCGTATCAAAACCCAACAGCCGCTCCTCGTAGTCGGAGGCCCCGTCCCTGTCGGAATCCACATCTCCAACCTTCAACCGGAAAAACAACCTCCCATCAGCGAGTTGGGACGCCAGCGATTCGTCGGACGACGAAAGCGCCGGACCGGAAATAATCACCGGAGTTGCGCTTCCGACCGCCGTCCCGCTCCAGGCCACCGAAAGATGATCCCCCCCGGCCCACTCTCGCTGGAAGACCTCGAAATAATATGGAGTCTTTTCGACCAGAGGGATCGGCGAGGACATTTGGCTGCCATATTTGGTCCAGTCTTGGTACGAGGTCCATCCTGAAACGGAGGCCACCAATTGGGAGTTTGCCGGGTCGGCATCTGGCGACAGGAAAAGAGCCGAGCTGTCGTCACTTGCCAGCCAAAAAACATAGTCCCCCGTCGTTGGCGGCACAATCCAACCATGAATCCATTGGCCGAAATCCGAAGCGTTGGGATTGCTCTGCGGGATGTCCAGACTTTGGAGCGTCATCGACTCAGAGGGAGCCGGGTTGCCTGATTCCGCATAGGCCTTCAGTTCGACAAGACCCTCCGTTGTCAATCCATTCCAGCGCTGAAGGGTCACCCCACTCGCAAAGGTGGTTTCAGCAGGCAAGACCATGGCGTGCACGCGACCGTCCCCCAAAAACGGACTCCCCAAGGGTTTCCAAGTCACCATGTCCCGGGATGATTCCAGTTGGTATCTCTTCCCTGCGACCGAAAACCAGGTCGCGCTCAGATCTCCGTCACCGGTCATTTCGAGCTGATCCACGCGGGGAAAACTTACCGCATCACGCGGATTCGTTCCGGCCAGATCTTCAGTTCGATTGGAAAATCCATCCCCATCCGTGTCATCGCCAGCCACCAAGCCGCCGCCATGAGCCGCCTCCCACACATCGCTCAATCCACTTCCATCACGATCGATCTGACCAAAAATTGGATCGGCCAACGCAAAACCACCAAGCACCAGCATGCGCCAACCCGCATTGAATGGTTTCAAGGATTTCGATCGGCCAGCAGATTTGAAAGGCATTTTATTGATGGATGGCAGTCCTTGGAACGCTGATTCTGACATGCTCAGAAATTCATCCCTGATGAAATCCCTCGCTTTTTTATGTCCGGGTCGTGATAGAAAAAGCTAACACATCGAACACTTAGTCCGCAAGTCACAAAATCCAGCAGAAACAATATTCGATATGGTGAAATAATTTTCCTGCATCTGCATCCTGATGCATAAGTTAGCGTTATACCCCTCCGTCTGCTCCTGCAAACGCTAACACGCCGCTTGAACCAAAATCAGAGTGCCTGAGATTGATCAAAATCATTGCACCCAAAAGCGTCTGGTTGCATAGCAAGCATTAATGGACCACTCAGGGAATAAGTGAGAAAAAGCAGAGGGGACAGCGCCTTCTTTTCAAGCGGCTAAAGCAGATCCAGTTGGTCGATGGCTTTGGTGGTGGCAGATTTTTTGCGGCGGGCTTTGGCGAAGGCGGCTTCGCCGTCGGTGCTGAGTTCGGCACTTTCGAGGTTGGCGAGGATTTCTTTTGCGCGTTGGAGGACGGAATCGGGAAGGCCGGCTAGTCGGGCAACCTGAATGCCATAACTTTGGTCGGCACGACCGGGGAGGATTTTGCGCAGGAAAATGACCTCATCATTCCACTCGCGAACAGCAACGTTCAGGTTGACGACGCCGGGCCGGGAACGCTCGAGATCGGTCATTTCGTGGTAGTGGGTGGCGAAGAGGGTGCGGGCTCCAATGCGGTCATGGAGAAACTCGGCAACGCTCCATGCGATGGAGAGGCCATCGAAGGTGGAGGTGCCTCGTCCGATTTCATCAAGGATGATGAGGCTTTCGGAGGTGGCATTGTTGAGGATACCAGCGGTCTCATTCATTTCGACCATGAACGTGCTTTGGCCTCGGGCGAGGTCATCGCTGGCACCGACCCGGGTGAAGATGCGGTCCGTGATTCCGATCGTGGCTTCGGCGGCGGGGACGTAGGATCCGACCTGGGCAAGGAGGACCAGGAGGGCGACCTGACGGAGATAGGTGGATTTGCCGGCCATGTTGGGGCCGGTGATGATGGCAAAGCGCTTTCCGTCCGCATCGAGGGAGGTGTCATTTGGCACAAAGCGTTCGCCCGTGGCATCAAGAACCGGATGGCGGCCGTCGATGATCTCGAGGACTCCTGATTGTTCCATCTGAGGCCGGACGTAGCCGCGCTGACGGGCGGATTCGGCAAGAGAGGCCGCGGCGTCGAGTGCTCCGATGGCGGCTGCCGTTTCCTGGATTCGAGCCAGTTCCAGAAGAGTGTCATTCCTCAGCTCCCCAAAAATCTCGATTTCCCGCGCTTTGGCTTTTTCATCAGCTCCAAGTATTTTGCCTTCGATGTCCTTAAGTTCGGGCGTGATGAATCGCTCGCTGTTGACTGTGGTTTGTTTGCGGATGTAGTCATCCGGCACGGCAGGGAGATTGGCTTTGGTGATTTCGATGAAGTAACCAAAGACCGAGGTGAAGCGGACTTTGAGGGATTTGATCCCTGTACGGGTGATCTCCCGTTCCTGGAGTTGGGCGATCCAGTTTTTGCCTTCGTGGGAGGCGGAGTGGAGTTCGTCAAGTCCGGCATCGAAGCCGTCCCGAATCATGCCGCCATCGCGAAGGATGGCAGGTGGCTCGTCGATGATGGCTTGACGAAGTTTGGCGCAGAGGTCGGGCAGGGGGTGGATTTGCGAGAGGATTTCACCCAACAGTGGAGGGAGAGTGGGGGCCGGGCAGATCGAAGGATGCTCATCTGTGGGGGCAAGGGCTTCCAAACGCTGGCAAACGCTCGGGAGCTTTTCCAGGGAGGTTGCGAGGGCCGCCAGATCGCGAGCGTTTCCTGAGTTGCCATTCAGACGTGCAATGCAGCGCTCAATGTCGCGGATCTCGGCGAGTTCCTCGCGGAGTGTGGCAAGGCCAAGTGGATTGGCGAGCATGCGGGCTAGGGAATCTTGGCGCCCGAGGATGGCCTCCAGGCTGCGAAGAGGCTGGAGCAACCAGCTACGAAGCGTGCGGGCTCCCATGGGTGTGGCGGTGCGGTCCAGAATGCCAAGCAGTGTCATGGGACGCCCGGCTCGGGATGTGACAATTTCCAAGTGCCATTGGGTGGAGGCATCGATGACAAGAAACTGGCCCTGCCGGTAGGGCTTGAGCGAACGGATGTGGGAGGCATTGCGC
>JBGTAR010000131.1:0-23800 GCA_041749815.1 Terrimicrobiaceae bacterium | reverse complement strand
CTGATGACCCTCGGCCTACCAGCAACCACCATCGCCGGCATCCGTGAGAATCCGTATTTCCGAAGATTTACCCCCGTGTTGGATCTGAGCGAAGCCCCTGAAATCCTTCTCGTCGGACGCTTGGACGCCCCGGATGCCATCACGGTCCGTGCGATGATTGATGACGCGATCTCTGTGGAGCGGGATGGGCTTTGGGGCTGGGGATACATCGATTCACGAGGAATTGTCAGCGGCCCCTATTCGGAGGGCGACAGATGGCTTAATGGAGCGCTTGATGAAATGCGCAAACAGGGAATCCCTGTGATGATGGATTCCTCGGCGGAAACCCTCCCTGAGGGGTTCCCGGTCACGGATGCTGCTGTTTATTATGGATGGTATGCTGCGGATGTGAACGGGCCATTTGCCGACATCTTTTTTCGGTTCCGACCGGGAGCCGTGGCCGTGCACATTCACTCGTTCAGCGCCGCCACCTTGCGGAGCACCACGCAGGGATGGTGCGGCCCGCTCCTTGTGCGGGGTGCGGCCGCCACCTTGGGAAATGTCTATGAACCCTACCTCTCCCTCACGACGGATCTGCAAATTTTTCAGGACCGACTCATGGCAGGCTTCACGTTGGCGGAGAGCGGCTGGACGGCCACTCAGGGAATCTCTTGGATGAGCGTGGTGGTGGGTGATCCCCTTTACAAGCCTTATGGGGCATGGAGAATGACGGGCCGCGTTTCTCCCCCCAACCCTTCCAGTTGGGAGCTCTACCGCCGCATCGTTCGGGCAAATGATGGGAATGTGCTCACGGCATCCGAAAAGCTCCGGGCCGCCGCCAAAAGAACAAGCAACAGTCTCTTCCTTGAAGCACTCGGCGCGGCCCAACTTGATGCCGGACAGAAAGACGCCGCCTTGCAAACGATCAAGGAGGCTCTGGCTCTCGAAAAACGAATCGATGTGAGGTTCCGTCTTGGCTTGGAGGAATATGCGATCCTGAGATCGACGGGGGATACCATGGCAGCCTCCCGCACACTTTCGCGGATGGCGGGAGAAGGGGTTCCTGCCAAGTCGAGAGAGCTCCTTGCAGCGTTTTATGAGCACATGAACCCGAATCCCGGCCCCACCCCAAAAATGCGATGAGCCGTGGCGCTTTCTTGTTAAAAAATTATATCGAGGCCAGAGCCAGACACCAGTCACACATCAAAGAGCCGTCAGTGCCTCCCCGAAAATCAGTGGGCGGGGAACTCGAACTCCAAGCCAGATTTTACGCAGGGGATTTTGGGCTGACGTGGCGGGGGATTGACGGCGAGCAAATCGAAGCGATCCATCTTGGAGAATGGAATCGCGAACCCGGGCCGGATTTTGTGGGCGCGGCTTTGCGGGTTGATGGGAGGGATGTGCATGGTGACATCGAAATCGACCGCGAGGACCTGGATTGGGAGCGTCATGGACATGCGACCAACCCCGCTTTTGACAACGTGGTGCTCCACATGTTTTTCCGGCCGTCTAAAAACCGATATTTCACACGCACGTCCAAGCACCAATTGATCCCCCAAGTCTGGCTGTCATTGGAACAGACGGCCGGGGTGAAGAAGGCCCGCGCGGGAACCTCCCGTGTGGACCCCATGGAACTTGACGAGGTGTTGGATGCGGCCGTGCGATATCGTCTTGCAGCCAAGCGGGAGCGTTGGTTTCGCGCGGAAGCCTTGCATGGGACCACCGAGGCTTTGTTTCAAGCCGTGGCCATGGCCCTCGGATACAAAAACAACAAGGTTCCCTTTTTGCTGGTTGCGCAGCGGGTGAGACGCGATCGAGCCCGGACAAAGGAAGGAGAGGCTCTGCTGTTTGGGATTGCGGGGTTTCTTGGAGCGGAACAATTTGATACGGCCGGTGCGGATTCCCGCGACTATGCTCGAGGTTTGTGGAATATTTGGTGGATGATTCGTGCCCGGGAGGACCGGTTGATGCTTCCCAAGGACTCCTGGAATTTTTCGGCCAGCCGTCCATCAAATCATCCCCACCGCCGCCTCGGAGCTCTTGCCACCATCGCCACAAGTTTCACAAAATTGGAGGAGGTCATTCATGGAAAAAGTCACGAAGCACTTCTGGATTATTTTGCCGATCTCTCCCATCCGTTTTGGGAGGCCCATGCCTCCCTCGCAGGGATGCCCCTCCAAAGACCTTGTGCGTTGGTGGGAATCGATCGCGCCACGGAAATGACAGCCAACCTTTTTGCCCCCCTTCAAGATCCAGAAGACAGCTTGCGCATTCTCTCCTCATTGAAATGCATCAACGTCAGTTCCAAGGTCAAACGCGCCCTCTTGTGGCTCGGGGTTGATGCCGCCCATTCAAGAACGCTCACGACCACAGCCCATGGGCAACAGGCGCTTCTTCAACTCTACGAAGATTTTTTTCCTGCCGCGCCGGAGGATTTTTTCCCAGAGATCCGTCGGTCAGGCTGAAGCAAGAGCCTCATCCAGCACCGCAAGCAGGAAGTCTGCATCTTCGGACGTGAGGCACATGGGCGGCTTGATGCGAAGGACATTTCCGTGCAATCCCCCCTTGCCAAGAAGAACGCCCAACTCCCGACAGCGCTCAAACACATGCAGGCAGGCCTCCTTTGCTGGCTCTTTGGTGTCGCGATCTTTCACCAGTTCCACGCCAAGCATCAGGCCCATCCCCCTCACCTGGCCAATGACAGAATATTTTTCCTGAAGTTTTGCAAATCCAGCCAGCAACTGCGCTCCGCGTGCCGCCGCATTCGCCTGCAGCCCTTCCTCTTCGATCACTTCCAAGACCGCTTTGCCCTGCACACTGGCCATCGGGTTTCCACCATAGGTGTTAAAATGTATGCGCTGTGCCAATGATTTTGCAATGGCTGGAGTGGTCACAACAGCAGCAAGAGGAAACCCATTGCCAATACCTTTGGCCATGGTGACGATATCAGGCACCACCCCATGCGTCTCAAAACCCCAGTAGTGAGATCCAGTCCGACCGAAGCCGGTCTGGACTTCGTCAGCAATACAAACGCCACCTGCGGCCCGTACGACCTCATACGCCGAACTCAGGTACCCCTCGGGAAATACAACCGCCCCGCCAACACCCTGCACTGATTCAGCAATAAACCCAGCAACCTTCCCTGGTGTCGCATACGCAATCACATCCTTGATTTCTTGGGAATAAAGCGGCCCGGAATCTTCGCCCGTCCAACGGCCCCGGTAGAGGTCTGGCGCCACCGCATGATGCACACCAAAACTGTGCGGCACATTAAATTTCCAGGTGTGATGCGACGTGAGCCCCATCGTCGATTGACTGCCTCCATGGTAGCAATTCCTCAGGGCAATCATATCCCAATTTCCCGTCGTGAGCCGTGCCATCAACATCGCCAGGTCATTGGCCTCCGAACCCGAGTTCGTGAAATAACAGACACTCAAGTCGCCCGGCAGTTTCGACGCAAGCGCCGCCGCGTATTCAGCGATGGCAGGATTCAAATAAATCGTCGTTGTGTGCTGGAGCTTTTCATTCTGAGCATTCAACGCCGCCACCACCTTGGGGTGACAGTGCCCGACACTCACCGTCACAATCCCCCCAAACGCATCGAGATAGCGCCGCCCCTTCTCATCAAAAAGATACTGCCCGCGTCCCTGCACAATCATCAGCGGCTCTTTATAATAATGAAATATCCCGGGGCTGATGTGTTGCTGACGAAGCCGCAAAACCTCCTCTGCAGACGGTCCGGTGTAAGGCTCAGGTTGAAAATCAAATTCAGGCAGTTCAGGATTCATTGGCACGCGGTCGTTGGTTGCCCCACTATGTCCCAAAAAGCCAGCCAAAAGGAACACAAATCAATGCCGCGATTGACCTCAAGCAGAGGCAAAACTTTAACGGGGTCAGCGAGATGAACTCGTTGATGATTGAGATTTCTTGCGCTTAACCATCACGGCAATGCGTGGGATGGACCACGCAGATCTTTCGCAAGTTGAAGAGATGAGTGTTCTGATCAGAGACAATCGCGAAGATCTTTTTAATTTGCAGGTTGATTGGATCGGGGCGGCATCATTGATCGCACGGGTTGGCATTTTCAATTCCACGAATTCAGGCTTTCGGGATACGGAGAACAAAACCTTACCACCGCTCTTATAGCAGCCACCATGGGTGACTCAAATGCGTCATTCGGCAGCAAAAAATTCAGACGCAACACGCCACACCCACCGTTGCATAGATTTCGTTTTCTTGTTGCATGTCCTCGGCCTTTCGGGCAGATTAAGAACATGAACGGATTTGATCCTTTGGTCAAAAGCGCTCGATCAGGATTCACACTCATCGAGCTATTGCTGGTGATCGCCATTATCGGGATCATGAGCGCCCTTGTGATCTCGGCGATTGGCAACGCAGCACAAGACTCACGAACGGTTATAGCCCGCCAGCAACAAGTCGTTGTTCAAGAGGCCCTTAACGCTTGGATCTCAGCTGCCTCCGCTGGGACCAATGGTTTGAGAGCCGCACGCACTGCTTATGCGGGGGCCGGCTCGCATGTGGCCAAATTGGCGCTCATCCAAAATTATCTTGGGGCTGACACTTTCGGACATTTTACCAATTCCTCCTCCGGGAGCACCCTGAGAAGTGATGCCATGTCTCGTATTGGCGCTCGACTTGAATTTTCCACATGGACGGTCTCAAATTATCCAGCGGTCGAACTCCTGCAATGAACACCAAACCTCACTCTGCATTTTCACTCGTCGAAGTTCTTGCTGCGATCACGATCATTGGCGTGATCACATTCTTGGCTATTCCCAACATTGTGCAGATCAAACAAGACGGAGAGGATAATTTGGCTCGCGCCCGAGCAGAGTCTCTAAACATGGCCATGGCCTCCCTCATTCAGGCCAACGGGCGCATCACAGCTCAAAGCCAGTGGTCGTCTGCCGGGTCGGCCAGTGCGAAATTTGCGCTTCTGACACCCTACATTGCTTTTGCTGAAACAAATGTTACCAACTACATGCCGAATGGCTACTCGGTGGCGTTTCCAAATACGATCTCTCCGCCAACCAAGGTAACGATCACCGGGCCGCTTGGCGGAGTCTACTACTGAGAAGTCGAGCCAATGAGTGCGGGGTATCATCAGAAGTTTAAAAAATTTCGTAGAGGCACGCAAAATGGATTTTCGTTCCCCGAGATGATTGTTGTTGTTGGCGTCATTGGAATCATGGCAGCCATTGGCATTCCCACGATTTCTGGATTGTTGCCGAGCAGCGAGCTCTCAGTGGCTCAGAGAAACCTGAATTTGCTCAATGGGGCCGTGTTAAATTTCAAACAGTCCTATTGGAATATTTCCAGCACCAATGCGGAGGATATCTTTCGATCTCTGCAATTCCGGCATCCTAGCAACCCTGAGCCGGGCACCCCCTTCCTACCTGCAACTGCTAAATTTTTGTCCACCAGCTCCGACCAAACCTACAGGGCCTACTGGAATGGGGAAATTTTCCGCATGTATCCGAAGGGAGTTTCCGGCACGGGGCTGGATTTAATGAAAATGTCGGAATCGACAAATGCTTATGTCTCACTCTCAACTGGCCCAGCTGTCGGGCCTCCATGACACTATGAATACCCGCGATTGGAATTACCTGTCTGATTCCCTGGCTGAGCAAGGATTGATCGCAGGAGAGAAACCTGCGGAGGGCGTGCAACTCCACGAGCACTTGGCCTCCAAAAACACCATCCCGCCGGACGAGGCCCTGGAGTGGTTTGCGGGAGCGATGCACATGCTGCCGCTCAACCCTGTGCGCCCCGCCTGTTCCAGCCGGGCTGAAGGGATTTTCCGCAGACTGGCGGTTCAAACAAACAACGATGAGCCATGGCTTCCCATGGGCAACCTTGGTCCGCTCATCATCTGCGCCCATTTTAATCCCACATCCGGTGGATTGTGGGGAATCCCTGCGGAATTCATTATTCCAGTGATCCTGCCTCAGGATGCCTACACCATCCTGAAAAAAGACATTGATGAGCGTTTGAATTTCAAGCCGCTCGACAGGAAGGAGCCCATCACCATTTCAACCCCTTTGCCGAGGCGCGAGGGATTGGACAGTGCGCTGCAGTGGTTGCTGGAGGAGTATCCCCTTGAGGAAGGAGAAGCGAAAAATCGCATTCGCGAAGAAAGTGCGAAGATCCTGCGGGAAAACCACGGCGACCCGATTGCACTCAGAAAGCTGAACCGGGGATTGGGGCTGGCCCTGCATTTCCTTGCCACGGGCGAGGCCTGTTTCCATGCGGAACATGCCCCAACTCAAACGATATTCCCAGAGGCCATTCTTGAAAAACACACGGTTTACCCGCTGTTTTGCGGAAAGAAAGTGGTTTATCTCCTCTCGGAAGAAAAACAGAATTATGCGTTTGAGGACGAGTGGCTCTCAGGCGGGAATGAAGTCTATGTTTTTCGGACGGTCCGCGCAGACAAGGAAGCGATCCAAAAAGTCATCGCCCGCGAACGCGGTCGGACCGCGACGGTCTCCGATGTGGAAACGTCCGCCGACATGGTGGATTCTGATGCCCAAAACATTGTTGATATCGATGTTCAGAACATCCAGAAGATCAATCCCTCCAGCATCAACGTCACCCCCGAGCAGGTGATTCACTGGATTCTTAACCGCGCCATTGCGGGCCGGGCCAGCGATCTTCACATCGAGAAATTTTACAACATGGCCCGCTTCCGAGCCCGCATTGACGGTGAACTCAAAGTGATCCATTCCTGCCCGGAGGAGCAATTGCCCCGGTTTGTCAGCCTCATCAAAAACTATTCCAACATGGGGCAGCGTCGTCAGGATGCCCAGGATGGGCGATTTTCGCTTCTCCTTGGCAAACGCCGCGTGGATTGCCGGGTTTCTGCCATTCCCTGCCGCAAGGACCAACAAAAAATCACCATTCGCTTTTTGGACAAGCAAGATGGCGTCAAAAAGCTGGAGGCACTTAATCTTTCTCCATGGCACCTGGGGGTTGTGGGTGATGCGATGAGTCGTGACCAAGGTCTGATTCTTGTCACAGGTCCGACCGGAAGCGGTAAAACCACCACGCTTTACGCGCTTCTCAACAGCATCAATTCGGAAAATATCAACATCCATACCGTGGAAGATCCCATCGAGTATGAGGTTGAAGGACTGAACCAAACCCAAACCGACCCGGTGAATGGTATTAATTTTGCAGAAGGTCTGCGGCGCCTCATGCGTGCGGATCCCGATGTGATTCTGATCGGGGAGTGCCGTGATGAAGAGACAGCCAATGCGGCGGTGAATGCTGCGCTGACCGGACACCTTGTTCTCACCACCCTCCACGCCAACGATTGCCTACGCGCCGTGAGCCGCTTCATTTCGATGGGGATTCCCCCATACCTGCTGGCCGATTCGCTGGCACTGACCCAAGCCCAGAGACTGGTTCGCAAACTCTGCACCTATTGCAAAAAGCCAACAGAGATTGGTAACGATTTAAAAACCATTCTTCGGGTGAACCGCATCGCGATTCCCAAAGAGTCCGAGTTTGTTTATACTAAGCAGGGATGCCCCGAGTGTAATGAGACCGGTTATTCCGGTCGGATGGCTCTCATGGAAATGTGCCCGATTGACAATCAACTTGCGGATTTGATTGCGGTGAATGCTCCTCAGAGCAAGATGCGGGAGCTCGCTTTTCACAAGGGTGTTTTGACACTCTACCAGCAGGGGCTCGAGCAGGTACTTGCGGGGAACACCACCTTGGAAGAGGTCTCTTGCCTCGCATACACGGCCCTCACCGAAGATTCCGAGCCTGACGACCCAACAATCCTCCGTTTGAGCAAAGAAAAACTGACCCATGGCGAAGATGTTGCCAAAAAAGCCGACGCAGCCCACTAATCAGCGGCCAGAGGGTACCAGTTCCCGGTAAAAAGACTCCAAAGCAGCGACCGATTGAGCCTGTTCAAATTTTTGACGGGCATGGGCTGCTGCTGCGACCGACATACAGGAGTAAAGCTCCGTGTTTGAGGCAAGGGCCTCCAGACGGTCTGCCAGCAATTCCGAGCGGCCTTCGGGGACCAAAAATCCATCCTCACCGTCCACAACGGCCTCGGGAATTCCCCCATGCAAGGTGGCCACCACTGGCAGCCCGCTCGCCATGGCCTCCAGCAGGGAATTGGGAACTCCCTCCTGATCACCCGCAGGAGTTGTCACACTGGGGTGCAAAAACAAATGGGCCCTCTGAAATAACGCATTCAGCGCCTCCCGCTCCAAAAATCCTGAAAAATCCAGGCCCTCTACAACCCCCAAATCTTTTGCATGCTGCTCGATCTTTGGTTTGAGGGGACCCTCCCCGGCAAGCACCAGGCGGGTGGCGGGATGGTTTTTTCGAAATGCTGCAAACGCCTCCAAGGTGTTAAAAATTCCTTTTTTCTCAATAAATCGGGAGGCTTGAACAAAAACCCAACGCCCATCAGCAGGAGCCTGGCGCACGGTTGCCGGGAACTGATCCATCGGGATTCCCGTGCGGTTGATCCGGATTTTGGAACGTGGGCAACCAAGATCCACAAGGCGCGATGCCAGAGATTCGCTGCGCGCAAGGACCATCGGAAGTGTGCAAAGCAGCTCCCGCAAGCGGTCATTGTATCCGGGCTCTTCGTGACGAAGCATAATATCCATGCCGTGAAAGGAAACCAGGGATGGGCGAGGCCAGTTCTTGAGGAACGGAAGGAGATGAACGCCTGTGTGGCCAAAGTACACGTGGATCAGATCCGCCGACCTCCTGCTCAGCACACCGCTGAGTTGATCATACTCCCCCCGATAGAAAACAGGCTCCATCCGTGCCAGATATTTTTTGTGAAAACGAAGGAGAAAATTAATACGTGGACGGGGCAGCACCTCCACATCGTCAAAAGGGAAAATCGCCGCATTCTCCCGACTTTTTGTCATCACAAAGGTTGAGAAATCTTTCAGGCCGGTGACCTGACGGTAAATGTGCAGCATCTCCTTTTTCAGGAAGGTTGTGCAATAGCTGGCAACAACAGGACGATTCATGGAATCAAGCAGAATGAGTTGGTGTCGTTTCGATCATGGACTCCCCCCGATGTGGCGGCTCGGCGGGCTTTGGTCCATCCTCTATTTTTCTTTCCATCGCCGCAACCTTCCAAGAAGCATTGCCATTCCGCCAAGCCCAAACTTTCTCCGAGCTTTTTGAGGGCTTCGAAATTGGAAATTTCTGTGGATCACAAGGCTTTTCATTTTGCCAGAGCCTGCTAGCGTTTTCCCAGTGTCAACATCAGTAACCCCTCCTATTCCCCGTCAACCCATTGGCCGCACTTTTTTGGTCGCGGTTATTTTGCTTGGCCTCTTCGGTCTGGTTCAACTCATGGCCGTTGCCCGGCATTACCTGCCCTTGCTGCGAACCCAATTGGTGGAAGTCCAAGAGAGACAGGCAGAACCGTCCACAGAGCCCCTTCGAGCAGAGATTCCCATTGCCCAAGCCTCACCGGAGCCCGCTCTCATCGCCCGTGCTGCACAAATCGTTTCCGAGGCCGACCGAGATTTTCGAGTGGGTGATTTTGAATCCACGTTGCGATCCCTCAAACAGGCCGAACAAATTCTCCCGGCCGATCCTGCCATTCAATTTCGCATCGGACAGGTCTACGAGGCGCTGGATGACAAAGCACTGGCTTTTGTGGCCTTTGAGCGCTCGATTGCCGTGCCGGGTTTGCCGGTGGATATCCGCCGACAGGCCGAGCAAAAAATGGCTCTCCTTGCCCAAGTGCTTGGCGGAATGCCCGGTGAGAGTACCTCTGCCGGTGCCGGCTTGGGGACTTCTGGAACATCCCAAGGGTCACCGGGTGAGCCCGTGCGAGATGCTGTTGGCCTTCAACCTGGATCGGTGCTGGGCGTGGTTGATGCCCGCCTTCAGGACAGTCAACCTGGCGGAAAAACCCTGCGCATCGCCGTCAAATCGAAACCAGACACAGCGATTGATCCACAACTCATGAATGTGCATGTGTTTTTCTATGAGCAAGAGGAGACTGGAGAAGTGGTGGTGACCGAAGCAAAATCCACCACTCAATGGATCAGCCCCCCGGTGGATTGGGCTGACAGCGAACCTGAACTCCTGGATGTGGAATACCCACTCCCTGATGGCGGACTTCCTGGAAACTCCGCCGAATTTGGAGCTCTCAACCGAAAATATTACGGCTATGTGGTGGGGGTTTATTACAATGGAGAATTGCAGGACTCCCGTGCTGCCCCGGGTCGCTTGGATACCCTCTATCCTCTTCCTCTCCAATTGAAGACCTCCTCGAACCAATGAAAATCCTCATTGCCGACCCAGATCTGGAATCATCCTCCACTCTCTCCACCTGGTTGGTTCGGAATGGCTGGCCGCAACCGGGAATCGCGGCGAACAGTGATGAAGCCATTGATTGGATCAACAAAAATGGCAAGCTTGACGTGCTGATTTCCGAGGTGTTTCTCGAACCGACTGATGGACTCACCATGCGCGAAAGTCTTTTGCAACAACTGCCCAAATTACGGACAGTGTTCCTCTCAGCCCACGATGTTTCTGAACATGCGGGGCGAATGGTCGAGTGTGAATTTGTTCCAAAGCCTTGCTCTGGAGAAGCTTTGGATGACGCCATTCGTCGGCTTTTTGAACCTCAAGCGGATAGAGATGCTTCGGCAAAGTCGCCGACACCCAGCGTCTCAGCCACCCCGCAACCCACGGCGACACCAAGAGTTGTCGCAACACCCCAAGCCGTGGCTGCGTCACCAACACCACGTGTGGCAGCAACGCCCAAGGCCGCCGTCGCCACACCAAAGGCCCAGATTGCCAAAGCCCCCGGGGAGTCGACGCACGGCCCCACACCAACAGCAGTTCCCAAGGCAACGGTCCCCAAGGTCGCGGTCGCCACACCTGCTGCCAAGCCCAGCGCAAGCCCGACGGCGACACCTGCAGCGACTCCCAAACCCGCAGCCCGTCCCCAAACACCGGCGAAACCCGCAGCGGGAGCTCTGAAAAGCTCGACTTTCCGGGAGGTGGAATTATTCCCAGACGGGCTGGTTGGAGCCACGCTTGGCCAATATCGTATCGACGCAAAAATTGGCATCGGCCGGATGGGGGGAATCTATCGCGCGACTCAAAAAAACATGGCTAGGCAAGTGCGGTTTTATGCGCTCAATGCCGAAAAGGCCGGCGATGCAGCGCAGGTCGAGCGCTTTATCTCCAACGCCAGTGTCAAAGCAAACGTCAACCACCCCAACGTTTTTGCCATTTATGAGGCCGGGGAAAGCAATGGCATCTACTATTACACCTGCGAATACGAACCCTGCAGCACGATCGCACAACACCATGAAGCAGGCTCGGTGGTCAGTGAAATCGATGCTCACCGAATTCTGAAGGTGGCCGTGGATGTGCTTGGGTCTTTCGCAAGGACGGGAACATTGCATGAGATGATCACCGAGCGCGCGATTCTTCTGGGGTCTGGAGGGCGCTGTTGGATCGCCAACATTGCCGCTCATTCTGTCACTCAGGAATTTGACTCACCGCAAGAGATGGCCGAGCTCTCAAGAATCGTCCTCGCCGTTTTACAGCCGGCGGGAAGCGGCCCTGATCTTGGAGTGCGGGCTTTACTCGATAAAATTCTCGCAGGGGAGGGGCCATCGTCCTGGCCGGCCTTTGCGCAAGAACTTCAAGCTCTGGAACCCAAAGTTGCCCCCCAGGATGCCTACAAATTGGATGCCCAAGAGCGGGCCGCCATCCGCATGGTCGAAGAAACCAAAAAGCGCCAGCGCCGGAGCATGCTGATCAGTTCGGCCGTCTCCCTTTTGCTGCTCACCGCTGCTCTGGGGGCCCTATTTTTTCTCTTCAAGCGCGACAAAGGAACGACCGCAAAAACCTTCGACCAACTGATTGAAATCCCCGCGGGCGAGTTTATTTACCAAGATGGCGAAAAAGTCACTCTGCCAACTTTTTATATCGATGAACACGAAGTCACCATCAGTCAGTACGCGGAATTTCTGGATTTTCTGGAGAAAAACCCCGGTGAGGCCGAAAAATTTGCACACCCCAACCAGCCCAAAGGCAAGTCTCATGTGCCCGCGGAATGGGCCGACAAAACGGATTTGGACCCGCCGATGCCGGGCTATTTCACGCGCGCAAAAAAATATGCCAGCTATCAGAGCGCGGATCTGGACGTGAATTCTCCCGTTTTTGGAGTCGATTGGTTTGATGCTTACGCCTATGCCAATTGGAAAGGCCGCCGCCTTCCCACAGAGCAGGAATGGGAAAAAGCCGCCCGTGGCAAGGATGGGAATCTTTACCCTTGGGGAAATACGGAAGATCCCAAACGGGCAAACACCGCAGCCGACCTCGACCCCAACCCTAAAAAAGGAGGGCATATCGACGGCTTTCGACGCTGGTCGCCAGTGGATGCGATCAAATCGGATCGCAGCCCCTATGGAGTGGTCGGAATGTCTGGCAATGTTTCCGAATGGACCGCTACTCAGGACACGGATCCCCAAATGTCATCGGGAAAAGTCCCTGTTATCCGTGGAGGAAACTGGCGAACACCTGATTTCAAAATCACCAGAAGAGTGTTGGTTCTAACCGACATCCAGAGCGACAGCGCCTTGGGTTTTCGCACGGCCACGGATTCGCCATCGACGAAGGCTCCCTGAATGTTCTCCACCCAAAGTCACCCCTCTCCTGCCGTGATACTCCTTCGTTCGCTGCCTGAGCGGGCCTGTTCCATCATCGCCGTGAGGCTTCTTCTTGTTGGACTCGCCTGCTTTGTTTTTCTTTCCACCGCAGCAGCCCAAATCCAAGTCAATATTTCGCTCAGCCGCAATCTCTACATGATCTACGAGCCTGTGATCTGCACGGTGAGCATTACCAACCTCGCAGGCCAAGAGCTTCGTCTGGCGGATACCCCCAAAGACAAATGGTTTGGATTTCAGGTTGAAACCATGAGCGGCCGCCCGCTGCCCACCGTTCAAAGCGGCTACCGCAATGAGCCTCTGACCATTGGTCCGGGCCAAACCATCCGTCGCTCGGTCAATCTCACCCCCCTCTACCCCATCACCGAATTTGGATCGTACCGGATCCGTGCCTCCATTTTTGTTCCAGAACTCAATCGATATTTTTCGTCATCCCCCCTGAGCATGGAAGTCACCGAGGGCCGGGTTCTTTGGGAGCAAACTGTTGGGGTCCCCCCTGACAAAGGACTTCCCGGCAAGGATCGCACCTACACACTTCTGACCCACCGTCTTCCGAGTTCCACCCGGCTTTATTTGAGAGTCCGGGATAAAGAACGGGGCATCGTGTATGCAACAACCCAGCTGGGCCGATTTCTTTCGTTCGGCAATCCTGAAGTTCGGCTTGATCGGAGCAATGAGATCCACATCATTCATAACATGGCGCCCAAAGAATTTCTTTACTCCCACTTCGGACTCGATGGAAAAGTCCGCAAGCAGCAGGCCTATCAAGACTGGGGTTCGCGCCCTGTGCTTGTGCCCACCACGGATGGCGGCATCTCAGTCGTTGGCGGCACGGCCTATGACCCCAAAGCCACCCCTCCGGAGCGTCAACTTCCAGGTCTCGGGGATCGCCCGGTGCCAGTTCCTGCTCCCGGCGCCACACCGACTCCCAAAAGGGAGGACTCTCGTCCGGAAAATCTGCTCTCGCGTTAATTTTTGGTTTTCCCTTGCGTGTGATGGAAAGCTGAGCTCCATTTGACGCCACATGACAACCTGCGACTCGATTCACACGGCCTTGCAATGGCGATACGCCACAAAAACATTTGATTCCGACCGGAAGATCGATCCATCCACCTGGCAGGTCTTGGAGGAATCCTTGGTTCTGTCGCCCTCCTCCTTTGGCCTTCAGCCATGGAAATTCCTTGTCATCACTGATCAGCAAACCCGGGAAAGCCTTGTCCCGGCATCTTGGGGCCAGACCCAGGTGGTCGAGGCCTCCCATGTGGTTGTTTTCACCGTAAAAAACCCCGTCACACCGGAAGACGTTCAAGCTCATTTGGTGCGCACGGCCGAAGTTCGCGATGTGCCCGTGGAAACCCTTGAGGGATTTGGCAAAGTGGTGAAAGGATTTCTTAAGGCCCCTCCCTACCCGCTCGATATCAAGGAGTGGGCCACCCGCCAAGTGTATCTGGCCCTTGGAACATTCATGACTTCTGCGGCCCTTCTGGGCATCGACACCTGCCCCATGGAAGGTATCGCTCCAGCCACTTACGATAAAATCCTTGGCTTGGAGGGTTCTGGATACGAGACTGTTGTCGTTTGCCCGGCGGGCTATCGCAGCGAAGACGACAAATACGCGTCCCGCCCGAAAGTCCGATTCCCAAAATCTCAAATCATCCAATACATATCATGAACAATGCTCTTAAAGGTCTCGTCCCACTTATCATCATCCTTGTCCTCGCCATGGTTCTGCTTGGAGGTATGACCGTTGTCGTTGATGCAGGTCATGTTGGCGTCGTGCGCTCCCTGGGAGCTGTGCAAACCAAAGCTTTGGGTGAAGGGTTTCACTTCAAAAAGCCGTTCATCGATCAGGTGGAACTTATGGACATCCGCCTCACAGCCAGCCACGCCAAAGCGACCGCCGCCTCAAAAGACCTTCAAACCGTGAGCACGGAAGTCACCACCCAGTATTCCCTCAACGGGGAGCTGGCACCGCTCACCTATCAGCGCATCGGAACCCTTCCAAAATTCTCATCAGCCCTTGTCGAACCCGGCATCCAAGAATGTGTGAAAGCTGTCACCGCCAAATTCACCGCAGAAGAACTCGTCACCAAGCGCGAGTTGGTCAAACAACAAATCCAAGAAGCCCTCTCTGCGTTCATCAATAGAACACTCCAAGAAAAAGACCTCGCAGGCGCACTCAACATCGCGAACATCGCCATCACCGACTTCAATTTTTCTGAAGAATTTAATCGCGCCATTGAGTTGAAAGTCAAAGCCGAGCAAGAAGCTCTCCAGGCAAAAAACGAAAAAATTCGTCGCACAACCCAGGCGGAAGCCGCAGCGGCTGAGCGTCAGCTGGCTGCTGATGCCGAAGCCTATGCAACCGAAGTTCAGTCCAAAGCCCGGGCAGACGCCATTGAACGGGAAGCTGCCGCCCTCAAACAAAGCCCGGAGTTGATCCAGCTTCGCACAGTCGAGAAATGGGATGGCGTGCTCCCCCGCATGAGTGGAGGTGGAGTCATCCCCTTCATCAACATGGACAACACCACCGCTCCCGGCAAGGTTAACTGACCCGGTTTTCTCGCAAGCCCCAAGGTAGGCGCGTCAGTCCCTTGACCGCCGACTTTTCTCTGCTCACACCTCGCCACCCCAAGCAAAACCTCACAGGGATTGCGGCCAACGTGTGTCAGTGGTAGATTTCTCACATGAGCAAACCGGTGATTCCTGTGGAAGTGAAAGGGTTGATTCCAACCAACGCGGGGGTGGCCGTTTTTCTTGGGAATGACGACAAGGTTTTTACCATTTACGTCGATCATACGGTCGGCAATGCCATTGGAATGTTTATGAACGGGGCCGAGAAGGAACGTCCCCTCACCCATGATCTGATCGCCCTTCTCATGCAGGCCCTGGGGGCAAAAGTTCAACGCATCGTCATCAATGACATCAAAAGCGGCACGTATTTCGGGCGCTTGATTCTCACGGTCGAAAACGAGCTCCAACAAAAAAAGATCATCGAACTGGATGCCCGCCCCAGCGACTGCATTGCCCTCGCCACCCAACAAAAAGCCCCCATCTTTGTGAGTCAACAAGTCTGGGACGAAGTGGAGGACATGTCCGATGTCCTCCAACAAATGAGCGAGCAAAGTCAGGATATCAACCTCGAAGACGACGATTGATCCGTCCTTCTGCCTTTAGATATCCTTTCCGCTTGAATGACCGACACAATGAAGGAATGGTGAAGGGCTGATGAAATCAATCCACATTTTTCCCATCCTGGTGCTCACTGGAACTTCCCTGCTATCTG
The DNA here is from genome assembly GCA_041749815.1 of Terrimicrobiaceae bacterium. Lineage (GTDB taxonomy): Bacteria > Verrucomicrobiota > Verrucomicrobiia > Chthoniobacterales > Terrimicrobiaceae > JAJTZA01. The sequence goes on along the minus strand of JBGTAR010000131.1, from coordinate 7,822 downwards.
CTGCGGAACAGATCTCGATTAAAAATCCAGGATTTGAGCAGGGTCTCGATGGATGGACGCTTGATAAAGGGACGGAAAGCGAGGCAACGGTGATCAAAGAAGCAGCTCACACGGGCGAAGCCGGATTCCGGCATGCCGATCAATCCCCAACCGAATATGTGCGTTTGATCTCCCAAAATGTTCGGGTGAAAGCTGGCAAGACCTACAAACTCAAGTTTTTCTCAAATCAGCAAAGTGGCCACAGCGCCAATGTGCATTTTTGGTTCCTGGATGGTTATGAGGAAGCCATTGAGCCAAGATTTATCAAGGGCCCCCCGGAGGAACAGACCCCCGGTTGGTTTGCCTATGAAATTGTGGCCAAGGCTCCCGACAACGCAGAATTCGCGGAAATCCACATCCAGTCCAACCGCGCAGGAGTTGGGGTGGTGGACTTCGATGACTTTGAATTTGAACAGTTGGACTGATGAAGGCTCTCGCCGGTTTTCGTGAATTGTATCCCGAGGAAACCCTCCGGCGCAGTGTGATTTTATCCACTTGGCGGAGGGTGGCCAAAACTTATGGGTTTGAGGAGTATGACGGCCCAACGCTCGAACCTCTGGAGCTCTACTCAAAAAAAAATGCGGGTGGGGAGGAAATTCTTGGTCAACTCTACCGCTTCGAGGACGGAGGAGGCCGCCAAGTCGCCCTGCGTCCCGAAATGACACCTTCACTTGCGAGGATGGCAGCGTCGCGCGAGAAACATTACCGCAAACCCATGAAGTGGTTTGCGATTGGCAATTTTTTTCGGTTTGAGCGCCAACAACGTGGCCGTCTGCGGGAGTTTATCCAACTCAATTGCGACATTCTGGGCGATGCCAGCCCAGGGGCAGATGCCGAGCTTGTCGCCTTTGCCATTGATGCCATGCGGGCTTTTGGCCTGAGTGCAGAAGATTTTGTGGTGCGAATAAGCCATCGGGGCGCATGGACGTCTTTTCTGAAAGGGAAAGGGATTTCCGACAATCAAATCCCGACGGTGCTTCAGATCGCTGACAAGTTGGAAAGGGATGCCCCGGAGATTCTGGAGGAAAAACTCAAATCCGTGGGGCTCAGTTTGTCGGAGTTGAAGGACTTCATTCACGGCCGCCCTCCGGCAGAGCTTCAGCCGATGATGGAGAACCTGACATCTAGGGGGTTGGGAGATTTTATTGAAGTCGATTTGTCCATCGTACGCGGATTGGCATACTACACGGGCCTTGTCTTTGAGGTTTTTGACCGCTCAAAAAACCTGAGAGCCCTGGCCGGTGGGGGGCGATATGATGGCTTGGTGGCGGGCCTCAGCGATGGGGCCGTCAATCTTCCTGCTGTTGGGTTTGGAATGGGGGATGTCGTTCTTGGCAACTTTATTGCCGAAGTGCCTCATGCTGAGGCTCTGATGCAGGCGCGACTGACGGGTGCCCGCGCATCAGATGTTTATGTCATTGTGGCTGATGACGCCCGCAGGCCCGATGCCCTCAAAGTGGTTCAAACCCTTCGAGATTCCGGGCTGACGACCGACTTCAGTTTTTCACCATCAAAAGTAGGAAAACAATTCCAAGCCGCAGAACAAGCCCGCGCAAAGTTCGCCGTGGTGGTTGGTTCGGAATGGCCAGCCGTCAAAGTGAAGGTCATGGCTACCCGCGAGGAGTCCGAAGTTCCGCACGGGGAGCTTGCCGAATGGCTAAAAAGTCAGCAGGTTTGACGGCTCATGATTTATAGGACACACACATGCGCGGCGCTCCGTGCGACGGATGCCGGCACACGAGCCACTCTTTCTGGATGGGTTGATTCCCGGCGTGACCACGGTGGGGTGATTTTTATCGATCTCCGTGACCGTGAGGGCATCACCCAAGTGGTGTTTCGTCCTGATGAACATGCGGCCGTCGCCGAGGCCTCGCATGCCCTTCGCGCGGAAGATGTGATCCGTGTCTCGGGTGTGGTCACCCCTCGTTTGGAGGGCACACAAAATTCACGGCTGGAAACCGGTGCCATCGAAATCGTTGCCGATGAAATCGAGGTCCTGAACAAATCCGAAGTGCTGCCCTTCCCGATCGATGCCGAGCATGTGAACGAAGACCTGCGCCTCGAATACCGCTACCTCGATTTGCGACGCAAGGTGATGTCAGAGTCTCTGAAAACCCGTCATCGCGTCCTCAAATCCACACGCGACTATTTTGACAGTCAGGGCTTTTGGGAAATCGAGACCCCGATCCTCTCAAAGAGCACCCCCGAGGGAGCCCGCGAGTTTCTTGTCCCCAGCCGCCTGTTGCCCGGTAGCTTCTACGCCCTTTCCCAATCCCCCCAACAATACAAACAACTCCTCATGGTCGGTGGCATCGAAAAATATTTTCAAATCGCCCGATGCTTTCGCGATGAAGATCCACGCTCGGACCGACTCACCGAACTCACCCAGATTGACGTCGAGGCGTCCTTCATTCAGCAGGGAGATATTTTTGCCCTTGTCGAAGGGTTATTGGCGGAGGTGTTTCGTGCGACCCGGGGAGTGGAAATTCCCACGCCTTTTGACCGGATGACCTATCGCGAAGCGATGGACAACTATGGCGTCGACAAACCAGATCGCCGCTTTGGCATGCAACTTGTGGATGTGGGGGACATCTTTCGTGAGAGTTCCTTCAAAGTCTTCCGTGGAGCCTTGGATGCGGGCGGAGTGGTGAAAGCCATCAACGCCAAAACGTTTGCCTCGATCACCACCGGCCAAATCGAATCCCTCACCGACCTCGCCAAACGCTCGGGTGCCAAGGGCCTTGCATTCATCAAAGTCGAAAACGGCGAATGGAAATCCCCCATCGTCAAATTTTTTACGGACACCGAAAAAGCCGCGCTGTCCGAACGCCTCAAAATCGAAGAAGGCGACCTCATCCTTTTTGGAGCCGACGCCTGGGAGAGCGCCTGCACCGTTCTTGGACGCATTCGCCTTCAAGTCGCAGAGATCCTCCAACTCATCAAAGATCCGAACGAACTCAATTTTTTGTGGGTCATCGATTTCCCGCTGCTCGGCTGGAGCGCCGAAGAGCAAAAATGGAATGCGGTCCATCACCCCTTCACCCGCCCCAAAGCCGAAGACGTTCCCCTGCTCGAAAGCGGCGACTACGCCAATGTTCGCGCCGAGGCCTATGACGTCGTCCTGAACGGTGTCGAAATCGGAGGCGGAAGCATCCGGATCCACGAACGCGAACTCCAAGAAAAACTCTTTGGCGTCCTCGGAATCTCCGAAAAAAAACAACAGGAACTTTTCCCCCACCTCCTCAAAGCCTTTCGCTTTGGCGCCCCTCCACACGGCGGCGTCGCCCTCGGCGTGGACCGCCTCGTCATGCTCACAAACAACACCTCCAACATCCGTGACGTGGTCGCCTTCCCAAAAAACAGCCGCGGCGAAGACCTCATGATGGCCTCCCCCACCCCTGCAGAACCCAAACAACTGAGAGAATTAGGCCTCCAGGTTGCCGCCAAGAAGTAAGCCTTCGTCATGATGGGTCAGGGGGCACGGGCAACCCGTCCGTTCGGATTTCTCCTGGGACCGCTGGCATCCTGCCGGCATTGCAAACCAAAGCAAGCGAAGGGAAATCCTTGGTCATGGGAAATATCAAATCACACATTCACCCCAGGTCCTGTGATCAACACCCAAGTCATACAGCCGCTCATTGATGCGAACACCGCAGATCGTGGAGGAAGTCGCTGCGCTCGCTACCAAAGTGGATGGCCATCTCAAGAAAAAGGGATTCGCTCACAATAAAAGAAAATGCTCTTTTCTTTAATAACATGCCGTCCTATTAAAGTTTCGTACGATGAACCGTTCTGCAACTGGCACCTACAGCTCTGCGCCAACGCATCCATGACGTTCCCCACCGCCTCCAAGGCCATGCAACGGCTCGGCGATGCGGGCATCGTCCGCGAACTCACCGGCCAGCGCCGCCACCGCGTCTTCATCTACGACGCCTACCTCGCCGTCCTCAACGAAGGAGGTGAACCGCTATGAAAACCAGCCGTGAAAACGGCGAGGCCCCGATCAAGGGAAAGCCTTGATCACGGGAAATATCAAACATTTCCCTCCCTCAAGCCCAAGCGCTGTCCGCGTTCTGACTTCCGCTGAAGCTTGGACGGAGTTCTCGAGGTCCCTGTAATGCATTTTTTTGAACTCGCGACTGAGTGGATTTTATCTCAGTCTGGTTTAAATATGCTTTGCGTTCGCCGAGTCCATCTCAACAGGAAAGGAATAAGGATACGTCAAATCAGAACTTTACCCCAGGTCCTGTGAGATATCTCGATCTGATCTCTTTATAAGAATCTTATGGCTATCAAAAAGTCCGACCTTTACTCCTCCCTCTGGGCCTCATGCGACGAACTGCGTGGCGGCATGGATGCCAGCCAATACAAGGACTACGTCCTGTTTATGCTCTTCATCAAATACGTCTCCGACAAATACGGGGACTACGATGGGTTTGAGCCGCCAGTGGTCATCCCACCCGGAGCTAGCTTCAAGGACATGATTGCCCTCAAGGGCAAACCTGACATCGGCGACAGGATTAATACCCAGGTCATCCAGCCGCTCATAGATGCGAACACCCGTCTGGCCCGCAGCGACTTCCCCGATTTCAACGACCCGAACAAACTCGGTGAAGGTCAGGCCATGGTGGACAAGCTCTCCAACCTGGTCGGCATCTTCCAGAAGCCGGAACTCGATTTCTCGAAGAACCGTGCCGACAACGACGACATCCTCGGCGACGCCTACGAGTATCTGATGCGGCACTTCGCCAGCGAGAGCGGTAAGAGCAAGGGGCAGTTCTACACTCCGTCGGAGGTCAGCCGGATCATGGCCAAGGTCATTGGCATCGCCCCGGAAAACACGAAGGCCAGCACCACGGCCTACGATCCCACCTGCGGTTCCGGCTCGCTGCTGCTGAAGGTCGCGGCCGAGGCGGGGAAACACATCACGCTGGAGGGCCAGGAGAAGGACGTGACCACGGCCGGTCTGGCGCGCATGAATATGATTCTGCACGACTTCCCCACGGCGAATATTCTCAATGGCAACACCCTTTCCGATCCCAAGTTCAAGGATGGCGAACAACTCCGCACCTACGACTACGTGGTCGCGAATCCGCCATTCTCCGACAAGGCTTGGTCCACCGGCATCACCACGGGATTGGACAAATACCAACGCTTCACTTGGGGCGAGCCACCCGCAAAGCAGGGCGATTACGCTTATCTCCTTCATATCATCCGCAGCCTGAGAAGCACGGGCAAAGGGGCCTGCATTCTACCCCATGGCGTCCTCTTTCGTGGCAATGCCGAGGCGGTGATTCGCACCCAGCTTGTCCGCTCCGGTTATCTGAAGGGGATCATCGGTCTGCCCGCAAATCTCTTTTACGGCACCGGCATCCCGGCCTGCATCCTCGTCCTCGACAAGGAAAACGCCACGGCTCGCAAGGGCATTTTCATGATCGATGCCAGCAAGGGTTTCATGAAGGACGGCCCGAAGAACCGCCTGCGTGAGCGCGACGTTCACCAGATTGTGGATGTCTTTACGAATGCCGAGACCCACCCCGGCTACTCCCGCCTCGTGCCGCACGACGAGATCGAGAAAAACGACTTTAATCTCAACCTGCCCCGCTACATCGACACCCAGGAAGCGGAAGATATTCAGGATATCGGAGGCCATCTCCATGGTGGCATCCCCACGCGGGATATTGACGCCCTCGGCGATTACTGGACAATCTGCCCCGCGCTCCGTGCCGCTTTGTTCAAGGCCAACCGCCCCGGCTACCACGACCTCCTTGTCGAAGCCGCCCAACTTAAACCCACCATCCACGGCCATCCGCAGTTTGCCGCCTTCATCGCCGGCTTGGAGGCCCACTTTGCAAAATGGCGCACCACCGCCGCTACCAGCCTGCGCAAGTTGGCCCCCGGCTGCCACCCGAAGGACATCGTCCGCGATCACGCCGAAGCCCTGCTCCACCACGCGGAGAGTCAGTTACTTATCGACCCCTACGCCATCTATCAGCACCTCATGGACTACTGGGCTGCCACCATGCAGGACGACTGTTACCTCATCGCTGCGGATGGTTGGGTCGCCAGGACGGCCCGCATTCTAGAGACCGAAAGAAAAGGCAAGACCAAGGACAAAGGCTGGACTTGCGACCTCGTGCCGAAGCCCCTCATCGTGGCCCGCTACTTTAGCAAGGAACAGACCGCCATCGAAATCCAGCAAGCCGCGCTGGAGGCCACCACTGCCAGCCTCGCCGAACTGGAGGAGGAACACGGCGGCGAAGAAGGTTTCCTCGGTGCCCTCGACAAAATCGCGAAATCCGAAATCAGTGCCCGATTGAAGGAGATCCACGCCGAGCAGGCCGCCGAGCGGAAACGCGCAAAGCCCCTCAAGGTGGCGGAGGATCCCGTGGCCTACGGAACGAATGCCGGGGAGAAATCCGAGGCCGACGTGCTTCTCGAATGGCTGAACCTGAGCAATCGGGAAACCGAGCTCAAACGCGCCATCCGCGACGCCGAGTCTGCCCTCGACCAACTCGCTTACGACAAATACCCCCAGCTCACCATGGCCGAGATCCAGACCCTCGTCGTGGACGACAAATGGCTCACCACCCTTGCCGCCGCCATCCAGGCGGAACTGGACCGAGTTTCCCAAACCCTCACGAGCCGCATCCGCGTGCTGGCTGACCGCTACGCCATGCCACTGCCGCAGATCGTGGAGGAGGTCGCCCTCCTCGCCGCCAAGGCGGAGGCCCACCTCAAGAAAATGGAGGTCAAGTCATGAGCACCCCCATGAATTTTGAACAGCTTGTCCACCTCTGCCGGCAGACGCATGAGGAAATTCAGAAACAAGCCGTCCGTGCCGTGGACCTTTCCCTCGTCGTTCGAAATTGGCTCTTTGGTTATTACATCGTCGAATTCGAACAAAATGGCGCGGACCGTGCAGCCTATGGCCAGCGTCTCCTTCAAGCCCTTGCTGGGCGTCTCAAGGAACTGGAAATCAAAGGGGTCGCATCGACAAATCTCAAGCTTGCCCGGCAGTTCTATACGGTCTTTCGCCAGATTGGTCAGACACCGTCTGACGAATCATCCATTGGCCCCCGAATTGGTCAGACAGCGTCTGACCAATTGCTGCCAAGCGACAACACCCATCCCCTTCAAACAAAACTGTCGGGCGACCTGAACCTCGCTGGCCATGTGCAGACCCTCTCCCGCCGCTTCACCCTCGGCTGGTCCCACTACGTCGAGCTACTCACCCTGGACGACTCCGCCGAGCGCCGGTTTTACGAAATCGAGGCGGCTGCCAACCAGTGGAGCGTGCGTGTCCTCCAGCGCCAGATTGCCAGCAGCCTCTACCAGCGCCTCGCCCTCAGCCGCGACAAGGACGAGATCCGCCGTCTCGCCACCGAAGGCCTGGTGGTGGAGAAAGCCGCCGACTTCATCAAAAATCCACTCATTCTGGAATTCCTTGGCCTGGAAGACCGCCCGCACTATTCGGAAGATGACCTGGAGGCCGCCATCATCGACCAATTGGAAACCTTTCTCCTCGAACTGGGCAAAGGCTTCCTCTTCGAGGCCAGGCAAAAGCGTTTCACCTTCGACAACGACCACTTCCGGGTGGACCTCGTCTTCTACAACCGCCTCCTCCGCTGCTACGTCCTCATCGATCTCAAGCGGGATAAACTCGCCCACCAGGACCTCGGCCAGATGCAGATGTACGTCAATTTCTACGACCGCTTCGTGAAGCTGCCCGAGGAGTCACCCACCATCGGCATCCTGATGTGCCGCAAAAAGAACGACGCCG
>JBGTAR010000130.1:0-13029 GCA_041749815.1 Terrimicrobiaceae bacterium | reverse complement strand
GTCGGCCAGGCATTGGGCAAGGGCGTAAATGGAATCCGTATCACCCAAGTCAGCCCCTTTTCGGAACCAGCGGACCGCCGCCTCAAAATCTGATCGCTCGACGCCAACACCACTGGCCAGCATGAGACCGGCCTGCGTCATCGCCTCAGTCTGGCCAAGCGTCGCTGCCGTCTCAAACCATCTCAGCGATGTGGACGGTTCGGTGGATCGCAGGTTTTCTGCGAGGACCATTTGCGCTGACACCACACCCCGACCAGCAGCCATTTCAAGGGGCTTCCGAAGGCTTGAGAATCTTTTGGCGTCCATGCGAAAAGCGCCTGACCGCATCATCGCCGTGATCATCTCCAGCTGTTCCTTGGCGGCGGGAGAGATGGAAGCAACCTTGGCGTAATTCTCAATGGCGGCAGGGTAGTCATCACGCAATTTGGCTTCTTCAGCCAACCGAAAAAACGTGTCACCGGGCGCGGGAGTTGGTGTGGGTGAACCACCGGTTTCCGGGCTGGGAGAAGGGAGAGGAGAAGGGCTTGGTTGGGGGGTTAAAACCGGGTCTGCCGGCGTCTGGAGGAGAGCCAGTTGGGGGGATTCTGGTTTGGAGCGGGTGAGGAAATACAGGGAGGCACCGACAATCGCGATCAGGACAAAAACACAAAAAACAAGCACAGCAATCACCTGCGGAGCCTTGCTGCGCACAGAGGGAAGGGGCGGAGGCTGTAACTTCCCGGGCGAACGTTGTGGAACTGGCGGTTGGGACTTGTGGGCTTGAGGTTTATGCGGACTGGTGCCCAGGGCAGGCAGCAACTTTGTGATGAGGGCACCAGCCGATTCAAAGGAGTTTTTGCCATCGTGGACGGCGTGAAGAAGGGTATTGGCCTCGGCGGACAGAGCAGAAATGGGTGTCCACCCGCCTTCGCTACGGATGCCCCCAAGAACCTCGTAGGCAATCCCTGCCAGGGTTTCAGCTGGTGAGAGGCGTTCGGAAGAGCGCAGTGGCTTTCCAACAATCGTGGCGCCTGCAGCCAACAAATCGTTCTGCTCAGGCCATGCACCCAGAATCGCGGCGCGCAAATTTGTGATCGTATGAAGCGGCTCACGCACAGCTCCCTCCGGCGATACCAGAATGTCTCCCGGCGTGACGGAATCGGGAGAGATGGCCCCTTCTGCCAAAGCGTCTAAACCTTTTGCGATCTGACCCAGGAGAATGCCTGCCTCCCAAGGTGGGAGGCTGCGTCGCGTTTTTAGGAGGTCCAGCAGTGTCAGCCCCTCAATCCACTCGGTGACAAGGGCCGAACGTTTGCCGTCATTTTCCACACCATGGACGAGGATCACGTGAGGTGAGCGAATCTCGCGGAGTGCGCCAACGCGGGCATGGAACTCCTCCAGAGATCCTGCGGGAGCTGACTCTTCAAAAAAGATCAGGCCAACGGAGGTTTTGTCAGTCAGCCGACTTGCACGCTGGATGATGGCATGAGACAAGATGAACTGCTGCGAATCCAGCAGGTAGCGCCAGGCAAAAACATTCTTCTGATCGACTCCTTCCGGGAGGCCAATGGTGCCGTGGAGGTCTTCCCGGAAGTTCTCAAGGGATTCAAGGACCTCCTCCAGCGAGGCCCGAAGCGCGGCGGGCGTCTGGAATCGTTCGACGGGATCCTTGGCCAGCATTCTCGATAGAATGGGTTGAAAGGCGGCGGCCTCCTTCGGCAGGTCTCCCAGGGGAGGAGGCTGGACAAGGTGTTTGGAAAGGACCTGGGCGAGTGTTCCCTCGAAGGGAGCCCGTCCGGTCAACATCGCAAAGACCGTCACGCCGAGGGCATACAAATCGGATCGAATATCTGTCTCTTCGTTATTGATTTGTTCAGGGCTGGCGAAATGAGGGGTGCCCTGAAAGCCTACCGCCGATGCGGCGGCCAGAGTCTCGCCGGTAAACTCCCCGCCAACCATTTTGGCCAACCCAAAATCGATGAGCTTGACCTCGGTCTCCCCATCCCTGTGGGTGAGCATGATATTTGACGGTTTGATGTCCCGATGGACAAGTCCGACACGGTGTGCGGCAGCGAGGGCTTTTGTGACAGAAATCGTGATGAGGAGAACCTCTTTCCAATCCAGCGAGCCCTTCGACTTTAATTCTGCGTCAAGGGTGATCCCTTCGACATATTCCATCACGTAAAACACCTCCCCCTCCTCCTCACCAAGGAAAAGCACATTGGCGACATTGGGGTGCCGCAACGAGGCAGCCGTGCGGGCCTCCCTCAGAAATCGCTGCCTGGCAATGCTGTCTGCAAGCAGTGAGGGAATGATGACCTTCAGCGCGACCGGGCAGTGCAGATTGGTGTCCGTGGCGCGATAGGTGACTCCCATCGCGCCGCGCCCCAAAACCACCGGAGAACCCGAGACATCGGTCTCCACTTCAAAGTGCTGAAATTTAATGGTCGCACTCACCGGTTGACCGGTTGGGAGCCACGGCCTTCAAGGAACGCTGAGACAATAAAGAGACCAGCCGCGATGCAGATGCAGGAGTCGGCAATGTTAAATGACGGCCACCTGCCATAAATGGGCAGAATAAAATCCAAAAAATCCACCACATGGCCGTGGAGAATCCGGTCTGTTAGATTTCCCGCCACGCCGGACAGAAGGAGGGCGGCGCCCACTTTGGAGGGAGCATCTTTGAACGATCCCCGCCGGATCAAAAATCCAATCACGATGAGAGCCACGGCTGACAACACCATAAAAAACGTGTTGGCCCCCTTGAGCATGCCAAACGCTGCGCCCGTATTATAGACGTGAACAATGTTAAAAAAGCCGGGAATCACAGAGATCACGGCATCGGTGTCCACTTTCCAGAGCACTGCCGCCTTGGTCACCTGATCCAGCACATAAAGCGGCAGGGCAAGTTTTAGCAGAAGTGGTTTCATTGTCTGTCGAATCTTCAGGGCGCTGGCACAAATCCCGCAACGGCCGCCGCGCATCGATCACAGAGGTGCGTCTCTCCGACATCAGGCACCAAGCGCCAGCAGCGCTCGCATCCGGGATGCGGGGATTTTTCAAGGCGCGCGGAAATCTCAGGGCCCTCCTCAAAGCGCAACTCGCTGATGATAAAAAATTCCTCCAACTCCGCACGGGAGGGCTCCAACCGGGCAATGGTTTCTGCTGGCACAGTGAGCGTGATCATGGCCTCCAGGGGCTTGGCAATAGTCTTGGCCTGTCGGGCCGGCTCGATGGCCTCTTGATAGACCACCCCCCGCAGCCTCAGCCACTCTTCCACCTGGCATTCCACAGCCGGGTCGCGGAAGACATCAGACACCTCGGGAAACAATTCCAGATGCACGCTTTGGGCGTGCCCGGCATGCCCCCACGCCTCCTCGGTGGTGAAGGACAGTACAGGCGCAAGCAGGCAGTTCACCGCGTCAAAACAGGTTTTCATCACCGACTGCGAAGCCCGCCGGCGGGGGCTGTCAGAGGCATCGCAATACATGCGGTCCTTCGTGATATCCACATAGACGGCACTAAGATCCACGGCACAAAACTGATTGAGTGTCTCAAACACCGCACGAAAATCATATGCTTCATACGCAGCCCGGCACTTGGCGATCACTTCCTGAAGACGCGAAAGCACCCACCGATCGACGGTTGTGGCACCAGAAAAATCAAGGGCTTCCAAACCACTGGAATTGGCAAGAAGGATCCGCAACACATTCCGGAAACCCCGGTATCGGTCAGCCACCTGCTTGAACACCTCTTCGCCAAAAGGGACTTCATCGGTGTACTGGATCGTCGAGACCCAAAGCCTCAGAATATCCGCACCGAATTGGTCCACAAAATGGGAGGCATGCATGGGCTTCTTATAGTCAGCAGACTTCGAGATTTTTTTGCCATCCTTGTCCACCACAAAACCATGCGTGATCACTGTCCGGTAAGGAGCACAGCCATTGAGCGTGACACTGGTCATCAACGAGCTCTGAAACCATCCGCGGTGTTGATCCGTGGCTTCCAAATAGATGTCGGCCGGGAATTGGAGCTCGGGACGATGACGCAACACGGCCTCGTGAGAAACCCCCGAGTCAATCCACACGTCCAAGGTGTCACTCCGACGCGTCGTTTCCGATGGTAATCCGACCTCCGCCGCCCACCAGGCATCATCTTTTTCAAACCAGAGATTGGTTCCATGGTGACGCACCAAATCAGCCACCTTCGAAATGACGGATGTGTCCAGAATCGGGGCGCCTTCCGCGTCATAAAAAACTGGCAGCGGCACACCCCAGGTGCGCTGGCGGGAGATACACCAATCAGGACGTGACTCGACCGTCCCAGCGATGCGATTCCGTCCCCACTGTGGAATCCACCGGGTTTCATCAACGGCCTTGAGCGCTGGAGCACGGATCTCATCGACCCTGATAAAAAATTGTTCCACCGCACGAAAAACCACCGGTGTTTTGGATCGCCAACAATGGGGATAATCGTGCGTGTAATCTTTCACTCCAAGCAGGGCCCCCCGTTCGCGCAGGAACTCCACAATTTCCTTGTTCACCGCAAAAACATATTTCCCCGCCCATTCCGGAACTCCACATTCCTCGGTGAGTTTCCCGTGATCATCCACGGGTGAAAGCGTGGGGAGGCCATTTTGTTGGCCGGCTATGTAATCGTCCTTACCGTGTCCTGGTGCGATGTGAACCTGGCCGGTTCCGGTCTCCATCGTCACAAAATCCGCCGTGATTACGCGAGAGGCGCGGGGCAGGAACGGGTGCCAGGCCTCAAGGTCTTTGAGAGTCTCCCCTTTAACGGTTGCCACTTCAGAAGTCAGGGTCCTTCCCGTCTCCGCACTGAAAGTTTCCAGAAGAGCCCTCGCGACAACAAATTTTTCGTCACCGAAGTTTCCAATGACATAATCAGCCCGCGGATCAACCGCGATGGCGACGTTCGCTGGCAGGGTCCAGGGCGTGGTTGTCCAGATCACCAAACTCGCGCCCTCAAGTGCTCCCAAGCCGTTCTCCAGTTCAAACCTCACATAGATCGCGGGATCCGTCCGGGGGGCATATTCGACCTCCGCCTCGGCAAGGGCCGTTTGGGCTCCCGTGCTCCACAACACCGGCTTCTTGCCGCGATAAACCAGTCCTGCCTCCACAAACCTTCCAAACGCCCCAATGATCTCTGCTTCATAGCCAGGGTCCAACGTGAGGTAGGGATTTTCCCAATCTCCCAAAACCCCCAACCGCTTGAATTGGCCCCGCTGGATATCAATAAACTTCCGCGCATACGCCTCCGATCGTTTCCGCACTTCCAGCGGCGAAAGCCCGGACGCTTCTTTCACAACCTTGAACTCAATCGGCAAACCATGACAATCCCAACCCGGCACATACGGAGCCCGGAACCCAAGCATTGTGCGCGACTTCACAATAAAATCTTTGAGCACCTTGTTCAGCGCCGTCCCCATATGGACGTCCCCATTCGCAAACGGGGGGCCGTCATGCATCACAAAAACCGGTGCATCCTTTCGCGCTGCTTGGATTTGATGATAGAGGCCTTCGCTCTCCCAACGCTCCAAGATTGCAGGTTCGCGCGTGGCCAACCCGGCCTTCATGGGAAAGTCGGTCTTCGGTAAATTTAGGGTCTCCTTATATGTGCTCATCCAGAAAAACCCGAGATCCTACCCGGATGTCGGCCTGCGGTCAAACGCGCCGTGCACACGAAAGCAGGGCCTGCCAAGAGTTGGCGGTTCGGTGCTGACCCGGGTTGCTTACCCCATACTTTGACCACCCTCAGGATTTGGGCCTCACCGCGACATACCAGCCATGGAGAACGAGGTCGCTGAAGCCACTCCGAAAATTGAACTGCTTCCACGGCATCACCGAGATCCGCCCGTAATAGGGATCCGCGATCTGGATGGCCTTGTCATTGAGCCCCTGGAGCACGCCATTATGACCGCCATGATGCTCGGGACTACAGAAGTTAACTCAACCGATCAGTTATTAATGGCCGGTTGTTGTTGGGTGAGGCAGTGGAAGGCGCCGAGGCCCCAGATCAGTTCCCGGCAATCGATGGGCACAATTTTACGGGTGGGGAAAAGTTCCTTGAGAACTGACTCAGCCCAAACGTCCGCCGCATCCTTGTAGACCGGCAGCAAGACACTCGTATTGGCAATGTAAAAGTTGGCGTAGCTGGCAGGGAGTCGCTGCCCACTGCGCATGATTTTTGGTGGCATGGGGAGCGTTCTGACATGAAGCGGGCTGCCATCGGCCAATGTCATTCCCCTGAGCCTCTCAAGGTTGATTTGCAGGGGCTCATAATTCGGATCGTCTTCATTTTCCTCAATGGCTGTGACGACGGTGTGGGTGTTAACGAAGCGTGTGATGTCATCCACGTGGCCGTCGGTATCGTCGCCCTGAATGCCATCGCCCAGCCACAGAACGTTGGAAACTCCGAGAGAGCTGCGGAGATTTTGTTCGATTTTTTCGCGCGAAAGCCCGGGGTTGCGGTTGGGGTTGAGGAGGCAGGATTCTGTGGTGAGCACACAACCGGCCCCATTCACATCGATCGAGCCTCCCTCAAAGATAAAATCTCGGTTGCTGAAAACCGGCGCGCCCGCGGCTGCCGCCATCAGGTGAGCCGCCTCGTTATCTTCCTCGAAGGGGGAAAGTTTGTAGCCCCAGGCGTTAAAACCAAAATCCAGAGCGGCGAGTTGGGGGGATTCTTTTCTTGTGACAAAAATGGCCCCATGATCTCTGCACCATGGCTCATCGGTGGGGATATGAAAAAACTGAAGATTGTCTTGCGGCAGTGCTTTGAGTAGGTCCCGCACGGTTTTTTCTTCGTCGGCATCGAGGACGTTGATGCGAAGAATTTCTGATTCCGCAATGGCAGCCGCCATCGCCACGAAGGTTGGAATCACACGGTCATAGGTGCCGGGAAAGCTTTTGCTTGTGGGGTGGGGCCAGGAAATCCATGTGGCTTCATGGGGTTCCCACTCGGCCGGCATGGCATATCCTTTTTTCGCTGGGGACGTTTGAGGCATGTCACGTTCCACATTTCCCCCATCACCGAAGAACTCAAGCGTAAATTTAGAAAGGTTTTGTCACAGAAAAAATCCGAATTCTCGCGGGCCTTGAAAAACTTCGACGGATTCCCCAAAGGTGATAGGCTTTGAATGTTTATGCCGAGTGTTTTTATCAAGACCTATGGGTGTCAGATGAACGAGCGCGATTCCGATCAGGTGGTGCGTTCGTTACAAGCGCGTGGTTTTCAGATGGTGGATGATGAGGGAGACGCCGACGTGATTTTGTTGAATACTTGCAGCGTGCGGGATATGGCCGAACAAAAAGCCATCGGCAAAATGGGCATGGTGGCCAAGCTGAGGAAAGCCCGTCCGCATTTGGTTTTTGGATATCTTGGCTGCATGGCACAGAGCCGTGGCGCGGACTTGCTCGCCACATCTCCTCACGTGGATCTTGTGGCCGGGACGCAGAAATTTCATCGCGTGGCGGATTATGTGGAGGAATTGCTTCGTTCCAAACTCGAAGCCCGAATGGATGACGAGCGCCTGCCAATTGTGGATGTTGCCGAGGAGGAGGGTTCTCAGAACACCATCCGCGAGCATGTGGAACGCGGTGCCCGCTCCTCGGCGTTTGTGTCCATCATGCAGGGCTGCAACATGCACTGCGCCTTCTGTATTGTGCCTCAGACCCGCGGCAGCGAGCGGGCCCGGCCCATGGAGGAAATTGTTGCCGAGGTGCAGGGATTGGTTGCCAAGGGCGTGCGCGAGGTCACGCTTCTTGGGCAGATTGTGAATCTTTACGGTCGCCATGAATTCCCAGCCGCCGAAGGCATCAGCCCCTTCGTTCAACTGTTGGAGGCGGTCTGCGCCGTGGAGGGCATTGCCAGAGTTCGCTTCACGTCCCCACACCCGATTGGTTTTCGCCAGGATCTGGTAAATGCTTTTCGCCGTCTTCCCAAGTTGGTGGAACATGTCCACCTTCCCCTTCAGAGCGGCTCGGATCGCATTTTGAAAATCATGCGCCGCGGCTACACCTCCGACAAATTCCGAAAGCTTGTTCAAGACCTCCGGGAGGCCCGGCCGGGCATTGCGATCACCACCGATATCATCGTGGGATTCCCCGGAGAGACAGAAGAAGATTTCGCCGAGACCGTCGCCCTGGCCGAGGAAATCGGCTTCGACAATGCCTTTGTCTTTCGATATTCGCAGCGCCGGGATACCCCGGCCGCCACGATGGAGGGCCAGGTCCCCGAGGCGGTCAAGGAACGCAGAAACAAAGACCTGCTCGCTGTGATTGACCGTCATTGCGCAGAAAAACTCGCGACTCTTGTGGGCGGCATCACAGAAATTTTGTGTGAAGGACCGAGCAAAAACAACCCAAACCGGCTCACGGGGCGCACCCGCACCAACAAAATTGTGGTCTTTGAGGGCGAGCCACGGCACGTCGGCGAAATATTCCCGGTGCAGGTTGTCAGGGCTTCAGGCAACACCCTCTACGGAGACCCGGCGATTCTGAATGTCTGAGGAGCACCTGCGGGGCGGGCTTTTGTTTGGATCTGGACCCAAAAGTTCAGGAAAACCGAACACCGTTCTTGAGACGCCCGACTTCAGTCTTCAACTCACATTGGAGAGCGGGCAGGTCTTTCACACGGAACAGGATGGTGACATTTGGAAAATCCTGTTCGGTCGTGACCTGCTCACCCTTCGGCAAATCGGTGATCGGTTGGAAATATTAAGTGGCAGTGAGGAGGGGGTTGGATGTTATTTTGCTTTGGACCACCCGATGTCATCGATCTACGCCAGCTTCCCCGCAGACGCCTATTCCCAGGACGCGCTTTCCCAATGCCGTGGAATGCGGATCTTGAGACAACCGGCCTGGGAGTGCCTGGCCACGTTCATCACCTCCTCGATGAAGCAGGTGGCCCACATTCGTCAGATGTCGCTTGCCATCCGCTCGCGCTTTGGAATTCCGGTCGAGGGTTCCTCGTTCCATGCCTACCCGGAACCAGCTTGTCTGGCAGCACTGGATGAAAATGCGCTTCGAGAGTGTGGGCTGGGATTTCGTGCCAAGAATCTGCTGGGCACGGCAAGGGCCGTCGACCGGGGGGATGTGGATCTTGAAGCATGGCGGGCACTGCCCACTGGAGAACTCCGGGAAAAATTGTGCATGCTGCCAGGTGTGGGGAGGAAGGTGGCAAATTGTGTCCTGCTCTTTGCCTATGAGCGATTGGACGCAATCCCCGTGGATGTCTGGATTGCCCGCATCGCGACCGCCATGCGCAAAAGGAAGTCCTCGCCACTCAAGTTGGAAGAATACTCCACCCGCCGTTTTGGACCCTACGCCGGATACGTTCAGCAATACCTCTTCCATCATGCCCGAACCACGGGCAAACTTCCCGGCCAATGAATTCGTTGATCATTGATTGGAGAGAGAAATCACGGAAAAAAACACTCCGTGCTGTCATCCTTTCGGTGATTCTGCACCTCTTGCTGATCATTGGGATTGCCATTGTTGTTGGGTTGAAACCACCAACCATGATGATTCCCGAAGAAGAGGAGACCATCCAGGTGACCATGGTGGATCCTCCCAAGCCACCGGATGAAGAGCCACAGTATCTCTCCACTGTCGAATCCCAGCGGAGCAAAACGGCACCGGAGACCCCGGCTTTTGAATCTGACAAAGACACGCGCGCCGCCTCCGAAGCACCGGCCACAGGGGATGTCCCTCTTCCCACCCAGGAGGGAGAGGAGTCGCCCGCCACGCAATTTGAAGATCGTGAATTCACACCGGGGAAAGAACCCCAACCCTCCTCTCCGGCTTCAGAGCCAACACGCCCGACAGAGCCCTCACCACCGGTCCCCGAGGAAGCCCAGCCCAAACCCACTCCCCGCCAACCGGCCAGCGAGATTGCTCTTCTCCAACCTCAGAGGAAACCCGCCCCCCAGGCCACCCCCCGGCCAACACCCGAAGATCCGCTCCCCCCCAAACCCGAAACCCAACCCGCCAGTCCCGCCCTGCCGGGCTACCAACCTCAAACCCGTGTGACACGGCTGAAAGGCAACATCTCCAACCGCGGACGGGCCTCGGCTGATGCCGTCGCGACTCCGCTGGGACGCTACAAAAAACAGCTCTCCGATGCGATTGGCTCCCGCTGGTATTATTATGTGAATGATGCGATCTCCCTGCTCAACACCGGCACGCTCGATCTCCGGTTTGTTGTGCTCAAATCCGGAAAAGTGCAGCGGGTGGAAGTCATCAGGAACAGCTCAAACGAAAGTTTTGCCTCCACCAGCGTCCGCGCTGTCATGGAAGCCGAAATCCCACCCATCCCCGAAGAAATCCTGCCAATGCTCAAGGATGGGAAGATCGAAGTGGATTACACATTCACCATCCTCCCGAATTGACCGCCGACCTCTCTCCACCCATGCTCAGCCAAGCCGCATCCCCAACGATTCGATAAACCGACCACTCACACCATGACCGAACTTTTTCTTGCCAATGCTTTGACTCCCGCTGTGGATTTTTTCCTCAAAGGCGGAGTCTTCATGATTTTTCTCCTCGTGCTTTCGGTGATCTCCCTCACGGTCATCATTCTTCGTGGTTCGGCCCTTCGCGAGAAGTCCGTCATCCCCGAGAGCCTCGTCAAAGAAATCCAGCGCCTCGAACCTGGAGATGACCTCGATAATCTCCAACGCTTGATCAACGCAAAACCCTCTCCTTTGGGGCGCATCCTCGCGATGTTGTTGCGTCAACTCTCCTGGCCCCGCACCGAGGCCGTGGAAGCCGTGCAGACGCAAGCTCGACAGGAAGTCGCCCGACTGGAAAGTGGACTGGTTATTTTGGAGATCAGCACCGGCGTGGCGCCAATCCTGGGCCTCCTGGGAACACTCTCCGGATTGGTTGGCATCTTTGCAAATCTTGGAGGAGGCGGGGATCCCATCGCCATCGCCCTGGGAATCGCGGAAGCGCTAAATACAACCATTGTCGGACTCGGGGTGGCAGCACCCAGCCTGATCGCCCACAATTATTTTCAGAGAAAAATCGAAGTGATGTCGGTGGAAATGGAGTCCCTTGTGGGTGACCTCATCGCCAAATGCTATCCTCAGGGATCTGCCCCCACGTTCCTCACCGTTGACAAAAAGTAGGAGAGCCTCCTCATCATGAAATTTTATACGCGAAAAAGACGGCAGCCATCGATCGTGCTTGTTTCGCTCATCGACATTCTCGCCATCCTGCTCATCTTTTTTATTGTCACCACCACGTTTCGCAAGACGCAGCCCCAGCTCCAGATCAACCTCCCGGATTCCAAAACTGCGGATCTGGCCCCCGCCGAACAAACCGAACCCCTGCTCTTGCAGGTCAAAGGTGAGGAGGAAATGATGTTGGATGGGGAGGCCATCAAACTCGAAGAACTCTCCACAAAACTCAAAATCGCCCGCGAAAAATTCCCTAACCGTCCCATCGCCATGCAGGCCGACCGCGAAGCCCCCTTCGGTGTGGTCGTCAAAGTGCTCGATGCTCTCAAGGAAGCTGGCATCCAGAATATCCCCGCTTTCACCCAACCCCGCGAAGAGGAAAAAGCGAAGTAAAGGCACGCTTTGGAGGGAACTTTTCCCGAATCCCCCCCATGACGATCTTCTCGAAGCGGGGCACATTACTTCCTTGCTCTGCGGCTTTTGGCCCTGCCATGGAGCATTTTTTAGTCATGGAACTCCATGCCCATAAAGCCTGCCGGAGGGATGCCCGCCAGATTTCCTTTTGGCATTCAATAGGTTTTGAATCGTCGCCGGTAAAGAGCTGCCGTGGTTCCAAAGTGTTTTCGAAAGGCACGACAGAAATTTTCCGTGTTGGCATAACCAACGGAGGTCGCGACAGCCTTGACGGGTTCATCGGTGCTGACAAGAAGATGTTTGGCCATCCTCATCCGCTCAAGGATGAGATGTTGGTGAGGTGTCAGGCCCACATGTTTGCGGAATTGGGCGTGGAGATGAGAGGAACTCAATCCGGCCTGCGAAGCCAGATCCTCAAGCACGATGGGCTTGGCATGGTGTCGCTCAATATACGCCAACACGCCCGCCAGCCGTGGGGGGA
Source organism: Terrimicrobiaceae bacterium (assembly GCA_041749815.1). Lineage (GTDB taxonomy): Bacteria > Verrucomicrobiota > Verrucomicrobiia > Chthoniobacterales > Terrimicrobiaceae > JAJTZA01. Next base: position 955 of record JBGTAR010000130.1, on the reverse strand, counting down.
TGCCGCGTGAAGCTGTCTGTTTTTCAAAGTGATCGAGCCGAAACCGAAACTGACTCAAAATCAAATCCCCGAGCAAACCCGGATCGACGCCCGTGTGGTGAAAGGCAAAGAGCATCTCCTCGCAGAACCCAAGAACGCCGCGCGGGTCCCCCCAGAAAAAATGACGGGGCCATTTGACCCGCACGGGTATCCGGTTCAACAGAAATCGTGCCGTCATGCAGGCATAATGCGCGTCCCCCGGGCTGCGGAAGACTGTCTGCTCGCCGGGTTGATGCACAAAGATGGTCCCGACTCCATGCAGCGTGTCCTCATCAGGGGCATAGACCGTTCCTTCGGTGATGATTTCAAAATAGAGGCGGTTCGCTACAATTCGAACAGGCACCACCGCACCACCCGAGGGACTCACATACGCCCCCACACTTTCCAAGGCGGCCATTTTTGCACCGTGAATCATAGTTTTTATCAATTGATACTATAAAATGCATTGATACAATTGAACTTTCGAACATTTCACCACGGTTTTTATCAAACCACCATCCCAACCCCACTCAACTCCCATCCATGATCCCAGAAATCACCGTCCAACTTTATAGTGTCAGAGAACAAGCCGCCGCCGACTACGAGGGCACGATCCGCGCCATTGCCGCCATGGGATTTGGATGTGTTGAGCCCGCCGGATTCCCAGGTTCGACGCCGCAGAAAGCCGCGGCACTCTTTGCGGAACTGGGATTAAAAGCTCCGAGCTGCCATGGACCGCTTCCCATCGGCGACAAAACCAATGAGGTGATCGAGACCGCATTGTTGCTTGGTCATCGTTACCTCATCACCGGCTGCCCCCCCGATTTTAAAAACAATTTCGCTTCAGTGGATGCCATCAAGGCCACCGCAGAGCTTTATTGTGAAGCGGCCGCCAATGCTGCAGCACATGGCTTGCAAGTCGGTTATCATAACCATG
>JBGTAR010000129.1:0-6179 GCA_041749815.1 Terrimicrobiaceae bacterium | reverse complement strand
TGCGATGTGCTGATGGGCAGGACGGGTGAGGTCCCGGCGCTCGCGGTCTGCACGATTGAGGCCGCGCACATTCAGCGTGGGTTGTTCCTTGCGTGTCAGGTGGCCGACCTTGGGGTGCCATTAATCCTGGCTGTGAATTTTATGGATGAGGCCAAAGCCCGGGGATTTGGTTTTGATCTCACGCTGCTTTCCTCCCGGCTGGGTGTGCCTGTTGTGGCCATGTCCGCTCGTTCGGGGCATGGGGTTGATGACTTGCGAGCGGCCATCGAATCGGGGCTTGAACAGCCTCAACGAATGACCCTGCCTGCCTGGTCTGTCGGGGTTCATGAGGCCACAAATTTTCTTTCCGCGGAGATTCCCTCCAATCATCGATTGAGGGAGCCGGAAGTTCGCAGGATCCTTTTTGACCATGACTCCGCCCTGTTCGACGTGGTGGGATATCCCAAGCTCAAGCGCGCCAGCCTTCTTGCGCGGGCCAGGGAATTTCTGACCGACGGCCACCCGCTGGCCCACGAATCCGCAGCCCATCACAAACACCTCACTGCCGTGCTGGAAGGGGTGATCACCCGTCAGAGTGTCCCTCCAAAAGCCTCGCGTGTTGACCGGTTGCTGACCCATCCTGTCTTTGGGCTGATCATCTTCGCGGCGTTTATGTTTCTTGTGTTTCAAGCCATCTATTCCCTGGCGACCCCCGCCATGGATGGGATTGAAGGGGCTTTTGCCTGGTTGGCAGAAATCTTTGGGGTTTGGTTGGCGCCAGTGCCGGTTTTTCAGTCTCTGGTTTGTGATGGGATCTTGGCTGGCGTGGGAGGGGTCCTGGTTTTTCTCCCCCAAATCTTTTTGCTCTTCTTTTTTGTTTCGCTCATGGAGGACACGGGCTACATGGCACGTGCGGCGTTTTTGATGGATAAGCTTTTTGGGTGGTGCGGGCTGAATGGGAAAAGTTTTGTTCCACTGCTTTCCAGTTACGCCTGTGCAATTCCCGGGTTGTATGCCACGCGGACGATTGAGGACCCCAAGGCGCGGTTGCTGACGATTCTGATTGCGCCGCTGATGAGTTGCTCGGCCCGGCTTCCTGTTTATTTGCTGATGATTGGAGCCTTTGTTGCCCCGGTCTATGGGCCGGCGGTCGCGGCACTCACCCTTTTTGCTTTTCATGTCCTCGGGCTTGCGGTGGCACTCCCCGTGGCGTGGATTGTGAATCGCTGGATTCTAAAAATTCCCGCGCATCCGTTTCTGCTCGAAATGCCTCCCTATCGTCTTCCGGTGCCACGGGATGTTCTCTGGCGGGTGTGGTTGGGAGGACGCGATTTTCTCCAGCGGGCCGGCGGCATTATCCTTGCTCTGAGCATTGTCATCTGGGCTCTGCTCTCCTTTCCCAAATCACAGACCGGGGATGTCGAACCCTCGGTTCAAATTGAAAACAGTTATCTGGGGCAGGCAGGCAAAGCCATCCAACCGCTCTTTGCGCCTGCGGGATATGATTGGAAACTCACCATCGGCGTGCTTGCCAGCTTTCCAGCCCGTGAGGTGATTGTCTCCACCCTTGGGATCATTTACCGCTTGGAAGGAGACGATGCCGAAGATTCTGCCTCCCTGACTGAGGCCATGCGGGCCGAGAAATGGACCTCTGGACCCCGGATCGGACAGCCGGTTTTCACGCTGGCGACCGCCCTTTCACTCATGGTTTTCTTTGCCTTGTGCATGCAGTGTTCTTCCACCCTTGCGGTCACCGCCCGCGAAGCAGGGCTGCGTTACGCGGTGATCACTTTTGTTTATATGACGGCCCTCGCCTGGATCGGGGCTGTCCTCACCTTCCAAGGGGTTTCCACCTTTTTGTTATGACCTGGCTCGATTTTTTTCTGGTGATATTCGCCTTCATCGCTGCTGCCGGGATTCTTCTCCGTCCGTTTTGGAAGCAATCTCGATCCTGTGGACGTTGCGGGGGCGGATGTCCGGTCAAGTCGGGTCCGCGTAAAATCAAGACGATCAAGTGAAACAGAAATTCGTTTGATTCCTGCCATGGACGAACCGGGAAGTCCGGCGTAATGCGAGGGAAGAATTCTTAGGGCTTATCCACGAGTTGCTCTCGCTGCAGTGATCAAAATCAATCAGTCTTCGCGCGATTGACAGGCCTTTTAAAGAGCTTATAATCTCCGATATCAGGTATAAAATATGAACTACATCGGAGTGAGCGATCTCAAAAAATCAAAAAATGTCTGGGAAATGCTTGGCAAGGAGAAGGAGCTAGTGCTCACCCGTGACGGACGCCCCTCGGCACTTATCGTGGAAATCAGCCCGGAAGGACTGGAATCATCCGTGGCGGCCATCCGTCGTGCTCTCTTCTCCCAAGCGGTCTCCAATGTGAGGCAGCGAGTGGCCGCAGATCCTCCCGGCGAGGGAGAAATCGACCAGGAAATTCAGGCAGTCCGAAGGGCACGCCGTGCCCGGCAATGATTGCCGTCATGGATACGAATGTCCTCCTCTCGGGCCTGATGTTCAGTGCCAATCCCCCGGGCCGGATTTTGGACTTGGTTCGCGCCGGAGCATTACAACTCGCGGTGGACGATCGTATCCTTGCCGAATACCGCGATGTTGTTGCCCGTCCGGCTTTCGCCAGGTATTTCCCTGCCGAAGACCGTGATCGGATCTTGAGTCTCATTCGTTTTGAGGCCGTGCCCGTCCTCTGTTCCGAGAGGTTTACCGATCTTCCCGATCCCGATGATGCCTGTTTTGCCGAGGTTGCTCTTGCCGCCGGGGTTCCTCTCATCACGGGTAATCGCCGCCACTTTCCCCCCGCCACCTTGCAGCGAGTCACAATCCTAAGCCCCACCCAATTTTTGGATCTTTTCCACAAGGAATAAAAACTTCCATCATCGAAACCCAACTAAACGAAATTGGTTGTTTGGTTTAATAAGCCCTTTTTCGTCGAGATTTCGGGTTGCTTCATCGATTATTGGTAGCGCCAGACCTCTTGGCACGTAGCTTGGATGGTGTTCATGAAAACCATTGCACTACCACTCCTTGCGCTTGTGGTTGTTTCTTTGTCCCCTCTGATCGAAGCGCGGGGTGAAGTCCCCAAGCGGCCTTTTCCCCAAGCCGCTTTTGTGAATTCCACCGGTTTACGTCCCAACACTGTGAGTCAGTCCCAGATGGACGCAGCCGTTTTGAGTTTCTGGTCCACATGGAAAGCCAAGTATTTGAAGCCATCTGTTGCCGTGTCCGGGGACTACAAGGTCGATTACAATAACACCGGCACAACAGTCTCGGAGGCCATGGGATATGGAATGCTTCTCTCGGCCTACATGGCAGGCGCCGATCCGCAGGCGAAAACTTACTTTGATGGATTGAATCGTTTTCGTAAGCGGTATCCCTCGGTGGGGAATCCGGCACTGATGAATTGGCGGGTTTTTGGGAATGAGGTGAACACACCTAGCAACTGTGCGACGGATGGTGATCTTGATATTGTGATGGCGCTCTTTTTGGCCCATGCCCAATGGGGAGATGCCGACTACCTTGGGGAGGCGAACACCCTTCTGCAAGCGATCCGTACCAGCTTGGTGCGTGCGGATGATACCCTGCGTCTTGGCGATTGGGACAATGTCGCCGGCCGCACCCGCCCTTCAGATGCGATGACCGCATTTTTTCGAAGTTTTTATCACATCACTGGAGATTCGTTTTGGGCCTCGGTTGAGGCCAAGGCCTATGAAATCATGGAACACCTTCAAACCGTGCATTCTCCCAGCACGGGAATTCTCCCGGACTTTGCGATGCTTTCAGGAGGCGCCTGGCAGCCCGCCAATCCGTATTTTTTGGAGAGTGCGAATGACGGGAAATATTATTACAACGCTTGCCGCATCCCCTGGCGGGTGGGCTGGGCGGGGGTTGCGTTTGGGACGGAGGCCGCCCAACGGATTTCTCAGCGATTCATGGATTGGGTCACAACCAACCATGCCGCCCCGGTGAATTTTCGTGCGGGGTATGGGCTTGATGGCTCAAATATCTCTGGCAACAACTATCCCACAGCCGCCTTCATCGCACCAACCGGAGTGGCCGCCATGCTCACCGGACATCAATCCTGGTTGAATGCCACCTTTGCCGACGCATCCACGCGGCGTGAACAATATTACGAAGACAGTATCTTAATCCCCTTAATGAGCGGAAGCTTTTTCCGCACCCAGACCGGTGTTTCCGCGCACTTGGAGCTCTGCAAACATGCCCTCCGCCTTGGTGTCGCGGGGGGTTAGAATGGTGCCAAGAAAAGCACCAAGGAATCCGATGGGGATGCTTGCAAGCGCAGGATTTTTCAGCGGGAAAATCGGGTTTTCCATAAAGTCCGGGCTCACGGCGATGAGCACAATGCTGGAGATCAAGCCTGAGGCCAATCCCGCAACCGCACCGGTTGTGTTGAAGCGTTTCCAAAAAATGGAGAAGAGAATCACAGGAAGATTCGCGCTTGCCGCAACTGCGAATGCCAGCCCGACAAGAAACGCCACGTTAATTTTAGGCCCAAGCAGAATCGCAATGCCAATGGCAAGCGCTCCCACAACAAATGCGGTGATTTGAGCCACACGGACTTCTTCGCCGGGGCGATGTTCCTTTCCATGAAGGAGAACATTGGTGAAAAAATCATGAGCAAAACTTGTGCTCGCACTGATGGTCAGACCGGCCACGACTGCAAGGATGGTGGCAAAAGCCACCGCGCTGATAAAGGCAAAGAAGACCTCCCCGCCCAGCACACGTGCCAGCTCCGGAGCCGCCATGTTTGTTCCGCCGTGCGTGGCGATATGATCCGGTCCCAGCAGGCTTGCGGCACCAAAACCAAAAAACGTGGTCATGATGTAAAACAATCCAATGATGGCCATCGCCCAAACCACGCTGGAACGGGCCGTTTTGGCGTCAGGGACGGTATAAAACCGGATCAGAATGTGGGGCAGTCCCGCCGTGCCAAAAACGAGGGCCATGCCAAGAGAAATCTGGTCCCAGGGATTTTTGAAGATCAACCCCGGGGTCAGGAAATTTCGAGTGACGGTTTCCCCCGTGGCGGTGGTGGAGGAGATGGACTTGAGCGAGTCAAAAAACAGTCCGATGTCGAAATTGAATTTGGCCATCACAAGGATGCTGAGCAGGACGCTCCCACTCATGAGCAAAATTGCCTTGATGATCTGAACCCATGTGGTCGCCAACATTCCCCCAAACACCACATACACAACCATCAAAATCCCGACGCCGACGACGGCAACCTCATAGGAAACGCCGGGTATCAATTGACGGACCAACGTGCCGGCCCCCACCATCTGGGCAATCATATAAAAGAGCGAAACGGTCAGGGTGCTCAACGAAGCGGCTGCCCGCACCGGACGCGGGCGAAGGCGATAGGCCAAAATGTCGGCCATCGTGTATTTGCCAGCATTGCGAAGGGGTTCGGCGACAATCAGCAAGACCGTGAGATAAGCCACGAGGAACCCGACGGAATACATAAATCCGTCATAACCGTTCAAAGCAATCATGCCGGCGATGCCAAGAAAGCTCGCCGCGCTCATATAATCTCCCGCAACCGCCAACCAGTTCTGCCAGCCCGTGATCCGCCGCCCTGCCGCAAAATACGCACTCGAGCCGGTCGATTTTTTTGCGCTGAAGTAGGTGATCACCAGCGTTGCGGCCACAAACGCAAGAAACATCCAAAGGGCTGTCCCACCGGGCAGCACGCCTGATTGTGCCAGGAACGTCATAAGCGTCCGAACCTCCCAAGAATCTCAGAAACCCGTTTGTCCCACCCCATGGCAGCCGCGACATAGAAAAAGGCCACAATCCATGCCATAAGAAATTGAGAAAAGGCAAAGAGGTAAGCCCAATTGACGGCCCCCCAGACTTCGCGTGACATCATCTCAGGAAACCAACCCACCAGGACTGGCAATGTGAAATAATACACCACAAAAAAGATGGTCATCGGAAGGACGAATCTGGCTTTGGCAGCCAGAAGTTCCTTGAAAGCGGGGTCATCGGCAATGGCTTGCCATGGCACCGCTCCGGCCTCTTCCTCAGCCGTGCGCTCGTGTGGGGGTTTGTTGCCTTCCCGGCCTAGAGGCGCAATATCAGTCGGCGAAGCGGACTCGGGGGTCAAATCTTGGGGGGATGGTTCGGACACAGCAAATTTTCATAAAGGCATGTTCTCCGAT
>JBGTAR010000128.1:0-5937 GCA_041749815.1 Terrimicrobiaceae bacterium | reverse complement strand
TGCCAGTTGTGCCAACCGCCATTGCCCCAGGCGTTGCGCCACCAGAGCATGTCAGCATGGCCGGGGGCGGGTTTGCGACCCTCGACGATGTCGGGTGTGGTGCGACCAAGGGATTCCCGGACTTTGGCAACCCGAGTGTCGATGTCAGAGAGCGTATCCTGCGGAGTCAGCTTCGCGGCCTGAGCGTTTTGGGTCATGGCCAACGCGACCGTTCCTCCCAGCATGAGAGCTTTGAGATGGGTGATGAGGTTTTCTTTGGGGTTCATGGTTTTTCTCCTTTGATCAGTTTTGCTGCGGCGTCCTTGGATTCCTGGGATTGTTGTTTGAGTTGTTCGTCATGGAGGGCGTTGTTGAAAAGAAAGGCAACCCCCTCCCCAGTGCCTGTGTTCAAATCAAAGAGAACCCCATTTTTTTTGCCAATCCAGATGGTGGACGGGGCCCCGTCCGAAGAGGCCTGGCCGGTTCCAAAGGCATTCACGAGGATGCTCTTGAGAGCCAGGGAGTCCTGTCCATCATCGGTGTGCAAGGCGACAACATAAAGCTTTCCATCCCACACATAATAAAGAATCGTGTCCAAAAGGGCCGGACCAAAAAGGAGCTTGGCATCTTTTCCTTTGTAGATTTTGAGTTTTCCACGATCCTGCTCAATCTCAAAATTGTCACCGGATGTGGGAAACGCGTCTCCAAAAGCCATTCCGGAGAAACCGGGCAGCTTGTCCACATTGAGAAGCAAGGCTTTGTCCGCCTCGGATTCAGGGGGAGCCGAAGGACCCTCCTGCGCGCCGGCGATGCCGGTCATGGTCATGAAAACCGCACTGACAGCCAAAGGGAGAAATCCTTTATTCATCAGCGGGAGAATTACCCCAAGAGGCCTTCACGAATCAAGAAATTTCTTCAGGGCTCAACAGCAATGATCATCCAAGAATAAGTTGGGGTTGCCATGGGATTCCCTCAAAGCGGTTGCTGTTTCGAAATCCACATGGTAGCCTTCGAATATGATCGTTGAGCTTCCAGAATCCGAAATTCGGGGGACCGGTATGACGAGCAGTTTGGCGAAGCTGGAGCTTGCCGTGGCCTTGTATCGCGACCGCAAGGTATCCCTTGGCCGGGGTGCCAAGTTGGCCGGTTTACCCTCCCCGGAGTTTCTTCGCGAAGTTGGGCGCCGGGGAGTAACCGTAAATTACGACATCGCGGGCCTTGAACAAGACATCGCCACTCTCTCCTCTTTGCCCTAGACGTGCTGGTCGTTTGCGACACCTCACCGATCTCGGCATTGATCACGGTCGGCCGCGTCGGGTTGCTGGAAAAACTTTTTGGCGATGTGGTAATTCCTCCATCTGTATTCTGAGTTAGAATCCATGGCGGGATTTCGAATGTCGCATGAGCTGAAAAGCCGTGTGATCATTCTTGCGGAAGAGGGGTGAGGGAGCCGAAATATTTGGGTTTGGTCCCACGCCCCCAATGGATAGAAAAATCGACACCTTCTCCACCGGTCTTTTGGAACGACACCCCCTTCCTCAAATTATCCTGGCCCAAATTAATATCAATTATAACTTATGGGACTGACCCTTTTGGCTGTTACCAATGGTTACCAATGGATCCATCCCTGTTGGGGAATTAGGTGTGTCCCAATCGCTTATCTCGAAGTTCATAACCGTTTAATGCCTGTTGGATCAGACGTGGTGACACTAAGGAATCCGTCCCAAGTTTTTTCCCAATGCGGATATCACGGGGGGTGAGCAATCCGTGATCCGCCCTGCGCAAAATCCTGGCGGCAATGCAGGCTTTTCTCCATGCCTGGGCTATGCTTTTGGTGTCTCGAACAGTCACAGATACATCGTAGTAGCGCCGACCTACCTCAGCAATTGAAATTCAAGGGCAATGAGGTGGTTGCTCTGATCAAAGAAGCACGTTGAGAAGAGGGAGGAAGCGAGTGGGCTGGGTTGTAGGCGTGGCAGAGGTGCGCTTTCCCAATCAGGAAACGCCGCGCTTTTAATATGGCAATTACCTTGGCTGGCCTGTTGGCATTCTACCACAACCATATCCGCTTTGGAACATGCACTTCATCTCCGGATGATACTGGCAGATCAAGTTTTTGATCTTTCATGATTCTTGTCGCATCTACAACGAGAATTCTTCCTCCATTCTTGAAGATGAATACACGATCCCGCCTCGCACGTGGTGTGAAACCTCCCGCTTCAACAATCGCAGAATAAACGCTATTTACACGACTGCTTGGAAATCCATTTGGACTACGAACCTCGCCAGAAACAAGAATTTCATAAACATGAGCCGGAGCTTTTGTTGATCGCATCGGCACCGCACAGCCTGTCAGGATTAGTAAGAGAATCGCAAGCTGAGTCTTAACAAACATTTGGGGCATCAGGCTATTTTTTGGTGACTTTGGACTTCGAGAAAATGCTTTGCTGATCAAAGCGTCAAGGCGGTGGGAGTGACGTCGCTGAGGGTGCTCTTCCTCTTCGCAGCATCTGTGCCCGCAGCTAAGTCCATTAGTCCATTACCTCTTTTTCTTCTGGAGAACATCAATTACTCCAATTTGCATTTTGATTTCAGAAATCTTTGGATGCGTGGAACCAAGACCCTTCGCGGTTAGCCCCGCTAAGTCGACCTTTAGCATTGTCTCACTGTCTTCCAAGATCTTCCAGTATTCCTTTGTTCGAATGTCTGGCAGCTTGCTCAGGACATCAAGTTCAGCTTTAAGTTCTTTGACTTTTGGATGGCTGTTGCCCAGCCCTGATGCAATGGATGCGGCATATTTCAATTCAACTCGCACTAGCCGCTCTTGGATTGTTTCTTGTTCTGATGCCGCAAGTGCGGTCAAAGTCATCACTAGAATTGGAGGTAGTAATATAAGGGGTGTCTTCATATTATTGGCTAGCTCGCTGCAATTTACCTACAAATGCCGCGTGCAGTATATCTCCCACAAATGCCGCATCGAAGGGCAGACTTCGTCCATGGCGTCTCATTGGTGGTTTTTTTAACCTTCATTGAGACTCCTTTTCAAGGATAAACGGGTTGTCAGCCTTTACCTACGTAGTCAAATCAGGTCCAAAGAAGGTGGCCCTCCGGCTTTCGTCGTCGAAACGCGGGCATTTGAGTTGATGGCTGGTGGTCGGTTGATGATTCCCGAAACTCGGAGAACAGGAATTCTCTAGGTTTATATTGTTAAATTCTCGATATACCGTTCATATGATCGGTATATCCGATTTACAACAAGACAAAAATGGATCAATGGGCAAGGTCTGACCCACTTGGATGGATCTAGAAAACGACATTTAAATTATAGGCCCGACACCATCGGCTGTTCCATTGTGACAATTCCGTCACATTAACCAGCTTGTTTCTGGTCGCGCCTACTACATGTTCAAACTTGTTGATTTTGATAGAAAGCAAAAAAAACATCATGAGGACCCGTCGCAAATTCAACTTCCCACTTGCCACCCTTACTCGCTCCGCTGAACTCCTCGGCAGCACCATCACCGATCCCGACCACCGGGCCGCCAGGACCGACCGCCTCGGTCTCACCAACGAAAAAGCCATCGCCGCCAACGCCCTCTACGCCGACTGCCTCACCATCAAAAACGCCGCCAGCCTCCAATACCCCAGCGGCACCGACCCCACCGGCAACGCCAAAAACATCACCCAACGCGCCCGCTTCCTCTTCAACGAATTCCCCCCCCGCGACCGCGACCAATCCGAAGACACCCCGCAAGGCGGAGAAACCCCACCGCCTGCACCATGAAGCGGTATCTATCCCCGACGCAGGCACTCGCTCCCCGCTACGACACCTTCGTCGGCGACTTCCACTTGCCATCCTTGAGGATCTCTAGTGGAAGAAACGGCGTATGTCCGCACAAGTCCAGATTCGAGGTCAATAATGCTTCCCTTTCGTCAGGACTCACACCAGTGTTCGGATGTGCTCGGTTGCCTATCGTCCCGTTTTCGATCCCTCCCGAACCTCTCCATGTATCCAGTCGCCGCCCTACTACCGCAAGCTCGCAAAGCAAATTACCCTACAGCCTCAAGCTATGACAGTTTCTACCCTATCCCTTCCATCCGCTAGTTTATTCACCGTTCTCTTTGGGATCTTAACGGCATCAACACTAACCAGCTTCGCTTCCGAATTCGAACACACCACTTATCTAAAAGCATCCAACGCAGCACCAAATGCTAACTTTGGTAGCAGCGTCGCCATTGATGGCAATCTTGCGGTAGTTGGTGCTCCCGTCGAAGACTCTTCCGCTTCTGGGGTGAACGGAATCATCGGCACATCGCTGATAAATGATTCCGGTGCGGCCTATGTTTTTCTTAGAACGGGCGTGGAGTGGAATCAGATCGCTCACCTAAAGGCTCCCAGTCCAGTTGCTAACACACGATTCGGAGTATCAGTCACAGTTTCAGGAGGCTTGATCGCGATTGGGCACGCCTCGCAAACGGATGGCGGGAGAGTTCACATCTACCGCCTAGAAAATGGTGGCATTTTACACGAGGCTACAATAGCCGCGTCGAATGCCGAGTCTAATGACGCCTTCGGGTCCTCCGTATCCCTTTCAGGACAATCTTTGCTCGTCGGTGCTCCTGGTGAGGACAGCTCATCTATTGGTATCAATGGAGCACTAAACAACAACTCTGCGGGTTACTCGGGGGCCGCTTATCTATTCCAGAGAAGCGGCAATTCTTGGACGCAGGCAGCCTACGTGAAAGCGTCCAACACTCAAAGTGACGACGGCTTCGGAAATTCAGTAGCCATTTCCGGTGATACCTTCGTCGTGGCGGCTTCGCGCGAAGATGGTGGTTCTGTAGGGATTAACGGCCTTCAGTCCGATAACTCTAAACCCTTCGCTGGTGCTGCATACGTCTTTTTCAGAAGCGGCAGCACTTGGGCACAACAAGCCTATCTCAAAGCTTCAAACACCGACGAATCAGATGCTTTCGGCTCTTCGATAGCAATTGATGGAAATCAAATTCTAATCGGGGCATTGGGTGAGGACAGTTCAGCCGTCGGTGTTCATGGCAATCAACTCGACAACTCAAGGCGATCGTCGGGCGCAGCCTACCTGTTTAGTCGCTCGGGTGCCACTTGGACTCAGAGCACGTATCTCAAGCCAAATTCGCATACGAATGGCGGTGCTACGGTGCAACAATTCGGCATGGATGTTGCGATCCGAGGAGATTTCGCAACTATTGCCGCGAGATCCCGCTTTCCCGCAATTTTCACAAACAACGGGAACTCCTGGATGGCATTGCAGCCATTCGAACTCCCAGAGTTTGCAAATCCTTGGTCATTTGGCGAAGCGGTTGCGATCTCTGGCAATACGGTGCTAATCGGTGATCCCGGAGAAAAGAGCAGCACAAGGGTTATCAACGGCAACATGAGTGATACCTCCGCAGAATATGCCGGCTCTGCTCACATATTCACACCTCCTCTAATTGAGGCAACATCCGTGCGCAATGTCCAAGCAAGCCTTACTCCTATTCCACCAACAGGCCTTGCGCCCCAAGATTTCCAACTCGCATGGAACCCCATTCTCGGAAAGCGATATAACATCCTGCGTTCCTCAAATCTTGTTGATTGGACTTCCTACCCAGGATTTCCAGCGACGTCATTCGGGACTCAGCAAATCATCTACAACGCTCCGCGGGAGTTTTACAAGGTCGTGGAGATTGATGCTGCGCCACCAGATCGCATCCTGACAATGTTCCCAGGCCCAGGCAGTTTTGCTGTGCCACGCTTCGCCGATATTCGATTGGAGTTTAGCGATACTGCCAAGATCATCCCTAGTGTGCTGGTTTGGAAATAGCTATACAATATTCTGCTTCTGGACTGCAGCTCTGGCTCGCTGGATTTTTTCCAAGATCGCTTGTCCCTCCGCTCTCCAGACGTAACGCTTGGGAGAGAGATCGCGTTCTTTGAGA
>JBGTAR010000127.1:0-9982 GCA_041749815.1 Terrimicrobiaceae bacterium | reverse complement strand
GCCTATTTTGCAGCGCACAAAAAGTCTCTGGAATCCACATACGCGGAATGGCAAACCACCTACGAAGCTTGGAAAAAACAGAACGGCGACCTTGCTTCCGAACTCGAAGACGCCATTGCCGGCAAAGTTCCCGACCTCCTCGAAGCCATCCCGCCATTTGACCCATCGGCCTCCATCGCAACCCGCAAGGCCGGCAGCGATGTCCTTCAACCCATCGCCGCAAAAATGCCTCTGCTTATCAGCGGAAGCGCCGACCTGCATGGCTCCACCCTGAACTACATCAAAGATGGGGGAGACTTCAACCGACAGAATCATGAAGGCCGCAATCTCCACTTCGGAATTCGGGAACATGCCATGTGCGGGATTCTTAATGGATTCGCCTATGATGGAATCTTCCGACCCAGTGGGGCAACCTTCTTGGTTTTTAGTGACTATGGAAGGCCCTCGATCCGTTTGGCAGCGCTCTCGAAACTGCCTGTCGTATATATTTTTACTCATGACTCGGTAGGGGTCGGCGAGGATGGCCCAACCCACGAGCCGGTGGAAACCGTGGCAGCCCTCCGGGCGATTCCCGGTCTGGACGTGATTCGACCTGCTGACCCTGAAGAAACCGCCGGCGCATTTGCTGCGGCATTTGAGCGGACCGATGGGCCAACCATGCTCGTGCTTTGCCGTCAAAACGTGCCCACCCTCGATTCGATTTCCGTCGAAGATCGTCGTCAGGGCGTTTTAAAAGGTGGCTACATTGCCAGGAAAGAAACCGCCGATCTCGACACCATCCTTCTCGCCACCGGCAGCGAATTGCAGCATGCGCTCGCCGCCGCCGATACCCTGGGCGGTGGAACCCGCGTGGTTTCTCTGCCGTGTTTCGAGCGATTCGAGCGGCAAGACGAGGCCTATCGCGAAAGTGTCCTCCCGTCCTCAGTCCGCAAGCGTGTGTCCATCGAGGCGGGAATCACCGATCCATGGTTCCGCTTTGTCGGATTGGATGGGAAGGCTGTTGGCATTGACCGATTTGGCCTCAGTGCTCCCGGAGCCAAGGTCCTCGAGATTTTGGGCATGACTGCTCAAAATGTCGTCGAAGCTGCCCAAAGCCTCAAATAACAGTACGGGCCCCGGATGTGTCGGTTGTAGTCTAAGAATCATTTCCGATTTGCAATAACGACCAAATCAGTCATATTTCGAGTTCCATGAATGATGCCCGCTTCGACCCTGAGGAAATCCGGCGAAAATCGGAGTTGTTTGAGCATGCCGGTTTGGAGGAGATCCTGGGGTGGTGCTGGGAAACTTACGGGACGCGGGCAGCGATTGGCACAAGCTTCCAAGGGGCAGGGCTGGTGGTGACAGACACAGCCTATCGTCACGGATTCAACTTTCCGTCATTCACTCTGGACACCGGTCTGCTATTTCCCGAGACATTGGCCCTGAAGTCCAAGATTGAGCAGCGGTTGGGCATTGAAATCGAGTCATTGGTGCCTGAACAGACCGTGGAGGAACAGGCCGCCGAGCATGGCCCCGAGCTGTGGAATTCGAATCCGGACCTTTGCTGCGCCCTGCGCAAGGTCCTTCCACTGCAGAAAAAACTTGCCGAGTTGGATGTCTGGATCACGGGGTTGCGGCGTCAGCAATCGGAGGCGCGAGAGACCATCCAAGTCGTGGAGCTTTATCATTTTGATGTGCTGCGTGACCGCTACATTCTGAAGCTTAATCCGCTGGCCAATTGGTCACGGGACAAGGTTCAGGCCTATCTGGACGAGCATGATCTGCCCCGCAATGAACTGGCTTCCCGTGGTTATCGATCCATCGGCTGCATGCCCTGCACACGCCCCGTGAGCGAAGGGCAGAACGAGCGGGCGGGACGGTGGACCGGTTTCAACAAAAGCGAGTGTGGCATCCACACGTTTTTGGGCAGCAGTATTTAATTTGCAGCGGGTCGATCTTTCTTCAAAAAATTGTGCTCATCAAGTTCGCGCAGCATTTCGGCATGAGCCCGATATCCGAAGTGCCCCTGATTCACCAGCAGAAGCCTTGAGCCAATCCAGTTTTCGTTCAGTTCAACCAGACGGTCCGGAGGGGAAACGGCATCGTATAAACCCGCAGCGATCACCGCTTTGTCGGCGCCGCAGAGTGGCACCCCATGCAGCGGGGATGAGAGGTGGGAGTGTTTGACCGCGACCTCATTTCCAACTCCTGATCGGGCCAACTGTCGTCGCAGCGTGCGGGCCGAGGGGTTTTTCCAAATGGCGGCGTGGGTATCCACAATCGGTTGAACAAGCCCCACAAAGCGAAAGTCCGCTTCCACAAAGCTCAACAAGGCTCCCGTCCACCCTCCATAACTCGTGCCCAGAATTCCGAATTCTTGGGAGCCCCTCTGACGCAGCAACTCCATCAATTGACGAAGTTCCATCACGCCCTGGCGGAGTGATTCCACATTCCTAACCAGATGTGACGAGATGGCCAGCTCTCCATTTAACGTGCCTTTGGGAACGCGGGAGTAGTGATACGGAAGGTGCGGAAACGCCGCATTCCATCCCCGATGATTGAACCAGGAGGCCATGCGGCGATAGCCCGCATCGCTTGCGCTCATCAATGCATGGAGAATCAGCACGGTGGGGGCAGAAGGGCCGCCTGGTCCGATAAACAAATGAGCTCCCACGCGATTATTTTCGGCAAATGGTCCTTCCAGCGGGCTCTTCCACTGAAGGAACCCCGACTTTTCCGTGACTTCCTCGGCGGGAGGTGCTGCATAATATTCCTCCCGGGAAATCTTCACACACCGATCCAAATACGTGGCCAGCTCTGCAGGCCGGCTGACCTCCGCGCGCTGCCGCAACTGAATCAGATTCATCATTTCGCACATCCCGGCGTCGACAACCCCGGACATCAGTCTTTGGAGTCTCATTTTTGCAGATGGCATGGACGGGAAAGAATCAACGCGGTTGTGGTGCCGCGCAATGTATTTGTATTCTAGGCAAGTGCAAGTGCTCTTGATCGGAGGAGGTCATCGCTTGGTTTTGACGTCTTGAACTGATGGGTGTTTAATACATCCCATGAATAATCCAGCCGTGGTTTTGACGTCATTTGGGAAAGCGGAGGAGTGTGTCAGCGTTTCAGAGTGGAAGGTCGCTGACCCCAAGGAAGGCGAAGTGGCCGTCGAAATGTTGGCAGCCCCGGTGAACCCCGCCGACCTGAATGTGATTGAGGGAAAATATGGTGACCTCCCGGAACTGCCCTGTGTGCCCGGCAGTGAGGGGGCAGGCCGAATTGTGGAAGTCGGAGCGGGGGTGGACTCTGTCGCTGTGGGAGATCTCGTGGCCGTCGTCAGGAAGGGCACGTGGGCAAAACGTATCACCGTCTCGGCGGAGGATGTGTATCCCCTTCCTGAAGGAACCGATGTCCTTCAGGCGGCCATGCTGGGAGTTAATCCTCCGACGGCCCTGCTCATGATGGAGTCCTTTGTCACTTTAAAACCTGGTGATTGGATCGTCCAAAACGCGGCCAATTCGGCGGTGGGGCGAAGTGTGATTCAAATCGCCAAGGCCCTCGGGCTCAGGACACTGAATGTGGTACGCCGTTCCGAGCTGGTTGACGAACTCAGCCGATTGGGGGCAGATCGCGTCGTCACAGAAGAAACGGACCTTCGCGAAATCACGGGTGACCTATCAATCCAGCTGGCTCTGAATGCCGTCGGAGGAGCCAGCGCCCTGAACCTCGCCAATGCCCTCAGCCAGGACGGTTTTTTGGTCACCTATGGGGCCATGGGCCGTCAGCCCCTCAAAATCCCCAATGGTCTCCTTATTTTTAAAAACCTCACATTCACCGGTTTTTGGGTCAGCCGATGGAAAAAACAAACTCCCCGAGCCCGCCAACACGAGGTCTTTACACAACTTGCCGACCTCTGCACCTCGGGCCAACTGCATCTCGCCGTCCATCAAACTTTTGACATCAATGATATCCAAGCCGCGCTCGCCGAAGCAGCCAAGGGCCAACGCTCCGGCAAGGTGATCCTCACGTTTTGATTCTCCTGCCGAGAAATGGTGGAGGAATTGCAGGCTCAGAAGGCTTCGGGTCAGCGGTTCGTCGATGTTTTTGCGAAAGACAAGGGTTTCGTGTCTGATTCCACGAAGAACTATCACGCGAAAACCAGCCGCGGGGCTGATGCCCAGATTGATGGGCACGAATATTGTGTCGGCAATCACCGCTTCGCTCACGAACTTGGCGTTTGCTCGCCTGAGATAGATGCCGCGCTGGACAAAATTGAGGCCAATGCTCAATCCGTTGCGGCTTTTATGCCGTTAAATTAATGTTCATGCTGATGATGAATGTCGGGATAGTGCGGATGCGAATGAACCAGCCGGGCATGACTATGCCGGTGCGCGTGCGGCTCCCCTAACGGCTCGTCAGGGCCATGTTCGTGCTGGTGGTGCTCGTCATGAACATGCAGATGCTCGTGCTCCGTGGACAGGTGAACATGTGAGTGTTCGTGCCGTTCGGTGATGTGGAGCCAGACACCGGCCAGCATAAAAATGCCGGCCAGGAGGAAAGTCCAATCGAGACTGCCTTGGCCAATCGCGAACGAGAGGGCCGCTCCGGCGAACGGAGCGATGGAAAAATAGGCGCTCGTGCGAGCCGTGCCGAGGCTTCTGAGGGCCTGCACAAAGAGAACCAGGCTCAGGCCATACCCAAAGAACCCGATGACAGCTGCGCCGCCCCATACGTTGATGCCAGGAAAACTCGCTCGTAAAAAAAGGAGCGCGATACCCGTGTTAACGACACCAGCAGTGAGGCCCTTCCACATGGCAATTTGAAAGGGGTCATTGCCTGAGATTCTCCGGGTCAGGTTGTTGTCGATTCCCCAGCAAAAACAAGCGGCTGCGATGAGAAGTGCGCCTGGGGAAACCACGACGGAGCGGCCGTGGGGAATCGAGAGAAGGATCCCGCCTGCGAGGATCAGGATGAACCCAAAGAATATCCGTTTATCGACGTTCTCGCGAAAAACAACCCAGGCAATGGTTGCCGTTGCTGCCGCCTCAAGATTCAACAGCAGCGAGGCTGAACTCGCGGGGGTGGTTATCAAGCCAAACAGCAACAAGACCGGAGCAACCACTCCACCGGCAAGAATCGCCCCCGCTAGCCACGGCGCATCGGCGCGAGAAACCATCGTTTCTTTGTGACCATCCGCTGCCGCCGACCGGATTAGACGCATGATAGCGAGACCAGCACCGGAGCCGAGGTAAAGCAACCCCGCGATTAGCACGGGATTGGTCTCAGCGATGGTCAATTTGGCCAGAGGCGTGCTGGCACCGAAGAGGACTGCTGCGCCCAAGGCACTCAGAATTCCGTTATGATGATTGGTTTTCAGTTCAGCAACATCACCTCATTTTACCCCGACCGAAAGCCCGGAAATTGCTGGGATGAGGCTTTTTCCACCCGTCGGCTACTCCTATCGTGGATTCAGAAGTCGAACAGCCATCCATCCCACTGTTCAAAGGAATCCTGACGATTCACGCGAAGCTCATCCGCCACGTTCAAAATTTTCGTCTGTAAACGCTCGAAACTCTTCCTGGCCTGCTCGCGTCGCACTAGAATCCCAGCTGTGGCAGCTTCCAAGGCGACAGCAGTAAAATTCTTAAACGTCGCATGGAACAAAATGGACAATCCCAGCAACGACAGATTTCTTTAGGTTTCTCCTTCCGAGAAATGGTGGAGGTAAGGGGAGTCGAACCCCTGACCTTCTCATTGCGAACGAGACGCTCTACCAACTGAGCTATACCCCCCCACGGAAAGAATGAGTCTTTAAGAATGTTTTGCTGTTAGGGATCGCAGGGCAAGAAGAAATGCGAACACTGGCAGGAAAAATCAGCTGCCGGATGCGATGGCGGCATCAATGGCGGTCCGGAGCTCCGGGCTTTCGGGCACCACATTGCTGGGGAACTCCCCGACAACGACACCTTTCCCATTGATAAGATACTTGTGGAAGTTCCACTTCGGTTCGCCACGATCCGCAGTGAGAAAACGATAGAGAGCGTGCTTGTTTTCGCCTTTGACAACGATCTTTTCAGTGAGCGGAAACTCAACGCCAAACTTGGAGGAGCAAAACGTCGCGATCTCTTCAGCCGAGCCGGGCTCCTGGCCGCCGAAGTCGTTCGACGGAACACCAAGAATGACAAAGTCCTGATCCTTCAGGGAGTTCTGAAGAGCTTTGAGACCGGCATATTGTTTGGTGAATCCACACCGCGAGGCCACATTGACCACAAGAACTGTCTTGCCCTTAAGAGAGGCAAGGTCAAATGCACTGCCATCCAAGTGCTTGACTGGGATTTCATAAAAATCAGAGGCGGAAGATGCAAAAGATGTCAGTGTGGTCATGGCGATGAGTAGAAAAAAATTCAAGTGTGGCACGAGGCAAGGATGGCAGGTGCGCGAAGATTCACAAGGGGGATTACCCGCCAGGGATGGGGATCAAATCGAGGGCGTTATATTCTGACATTCTTAAGAATGTCAGAATAAAGACCTTGGAGGACCGCTCTTGTGCTCAGAATGCGGGTTTGATCCCGGCTGGCCTTTTCGATCTCACCTTGCGAGTGGCCACACGGGGCTGGGTGTTAAACCGTGCTCGTTCCTTTTTATGGGAGGAGCTTCTTGCCCAACTTGGGTCTTTCACGTCGAAGCGAATGCAGGATCATTCTTTTGACAGCAATAAAAGCTGTGGGGTGAGGAAGCTTTTGATTTTGATCTCTGAGGAGTAAACTTGGATTGTGACTGCGCCAGTTTCATCTTGTCGGAAAAGTGTGATGCCATGGCGCTCCAGATCTCCCATCATTTCCGCAGTCAGCATCTCGGATCGGGGAAAGTCCTGACTGCTGGAAATAACGACGGAAGGGGATGCTGCCCTCCAGAGAGCGGTGGGTGGGGCAATCCCGCTGCGGTGGTTGCCTTTGATCAGAATATCGCACCCAAGGGAGTCCCGGGCATTTTCAAGTAGCCAATTGATCGTGAGAGGGCCGGCATCGGAGAGAAGCAAAATCCGCCAGGGTCCGACCAACAACATGAGCACGAGGGCCTTGTCATCCGATCTGTCACTCGTGATGGAATCGGGGGGATAGAGGCAATGTACCCTGACGTGGTTCGAGAGAGAAAACGAATCTCCAGCCAGAAGGGTCCGGTGCTCCGCCGGGTGAAGGGCCAGGGCATTCTGCAAGGCACGGCGAGTGGTCGAACGATCCGAAAGTCCGCTTTCCATGACAATTTCCGGGTTAAAGGGGGCGAGGAGGCTTTGCGCAGACCCAATATGGCCCGCATCACCATGCGAAACAATCAGGGACCTCAGCCGGTTCACGCCTTGGGATCTCAAGAAAGGGACCAACGTCCATTCGTTTTCGATCAGGGGGCCGGAGTCAATCAAACTGAAGCTGTTTCCTGAGTGAACGGCCAGGGCTCCTCCGCCCCCAAAATCAAACACAGTGAGCGTGGCAAGCGGTGGGGGGAGAACCGGCTTACCCACATAAAAGTAGGCTCCAGGAAGGGCGGCAAGAAACTCGACAATCCCCAGAATCGCCCCCGCAAACAGCCAGTTCGAGTTATTAATCAGCGTGGCAAGCCCTGTGGAAACCGCACCGGCTGTGAGAGACATCATCGCAAGAGCCATCACACAAAACGACAGGGGCACACACGCCGAGTTTGCCGGAATGGCTGCAAATGAAATCAAGTGAAAGTAGGCGTAAGTGAGAAGCAATGATCCGCTCCATGCGGCCAGGATCACCGCCGCGAAAGGGGCTCCCTTGCGGGCAAACCAATCCCGCAGTTTTTCCTTTTGATTAAAAATACGTTTTGGAATGAATGGATCAACCTCCAGTGGACGCTTGATGGCTTCCGTGAGGGGGATGGAAAGAAGAATGAGTGCAAAAACGACCAGGAACGACATCTGAAACCCCGGGTTGAAGAGCTCCATGGTGTTTGCAAGCAGCAGAAAAAAGGCGGCTGCCATCAGGCTGTTGACCACAGCGGGGGGACGATTCAGGATCAGACCCGCAAGAACGAAGGATGCCATCACTGCCGCGCGCACACTGGCTGGTTTCCAACCGGTGATGAGGGCATAAAAAAAGAGCAAGGGGATGATCACAAAGGCCCTGCTCCTGGCACTCACTCCGAGCGCCGATAAAACCAGCCAGAGCAGCATGGCAAGCATGCCCACATGCAGTCCGCTCACGGAGAAAAGATGCAGCGTTCCTGTTCCACGAAAAGCCTCATTCAGCGAATCAGAAAAGGGGCTTGCGTCGCCAAGGGTCATCGCAATGATCAAGTGGGCTTCGCTGGAATCAGGATCCAGGCCCTCCGTGAGCGTTTCGCGGATCCTCTGCGACGCGGCCAAGGCGAGAGATTTCAGATTCCACCCCTTAAAGGGAGCTTCAATGGAGACATCGGATGCTGAGCCCGCTCTAACCCGCGAAAAAATGCCATGCCGCTGCATCCACTCACCCCGGTCGAATGTTCCCGGATTTCGAGGTGGTTCAAAGGCTGTCAGCGACCCTCGAATGCGGACCAAGTCCCCATATTCCGGAGGTGAGCCTCTCCAGTCCACCTGAACCGGAAACGACACCTTCCCTGTCCACCCGGCAATCTCGATGCCTGTGATCCGGGCAGGAAATGAGGAACGCCCCTCCTCATAAATATTGGGGGGTTCGATGACGCGAGCCTGAACCTCCACCACCTCGGGGCCAGGCCAGGCCAGGGCAAATTTTGCAGCTGCTGATTCCCGGCTTTCCCATCCATGGAGCGCGGCAAAGGCAAAGATCGTTCCGACCAACAGGCTGACCACAGAAATGTCAACCCGTTTTCCAGCCGTGCAGAACGCGAGACCCAAAGCCGCCAGCGAAAGCCCCATCGAAAAATTTCCCGGTGGCTGAAAGATATCATCGATGATGATTCCAGTGATGGCACCAAGCACCAGGGGGAAAAACGGCAGACGCTGACGCAAAAAACTGCGAAAATGTCCGCGCCAACCTTTCATGCCTGGCCACAAAATTTCGTTAGAACCATGACCCACCAAAATGTGTCAGGGTTTTTACCATAAAATTTCAATCCGCCGTCTCGTCCAAGGTGGTCATCTTTCACGGCACAACTGGCCCGCCTTGAATGGATTTGATGGATTCCGGGAGACTTTTTTTGGTGGTAGGGCATGCCCCAGGCCTCCAAGAGCTCGGCTCTCTGGCAGAGATCGAGGAGTAATGCCTCGGCTTCCTCCCGCGTTTTATGCTCATAAAACACATTCTTCGATGACTCGATCTTTGCATAATCGAACTCCTCCATCGGTAGAATGCCTCGTGTAGGAAAATGATCGCATGTCCCGGAGACCGTCGCCATCTGAACCCTGCCATCATAACCGGCTTCATGATTCCGTAACGACCACGTGTTCACTGAAACAAGGATTCTTGGTAAAAAACCGCAATGCATGGTGATCCACACATGATCAATCCGGTCATGGTTCCGGCTCTCTTCAACCCGGGCTTGAAGGTCCGTTCCACAAGCCTTCACAAACGGAAACCTTGTGAAGGACGCATTCATGCCAACAGATTCCGGTGCGTTGATGCCCGGACGTTTATGTTCAGTTGAACGAGAACGGGCTGTAGAGTGACTCCTCGTACCCCGAATCATAAAATCCATCAACAATCGGCTGATTGTAAGCAAACGGCTGCTCGTCTTGATAACCCGGGGTGTTGTAGTAGGCGGCCTTTTGTTGCTTATTCGTGCGGGCCGTTTGCTGGGGTGTCGTGCGACCGTAGAATCCCTGGGTCTCCTGCAAGTAGTTGACCAATTGAGGAGATGCTCCCTCTGAGCTTAGTGCGCGCAGTTGGGCTGACGAAAAATTGTAAACCTTCTCGGTGCTTTCCAAATACCCGGTGATGACATGGGTGGGTACCCGCTTGGAGACCAGCTCCGAAATGTCCTCATAACCCAAGGCCTGCCCACCTTTGATCTTGCT
>JBGTAR010000126.1:0-3843 GCA_041749815.1 Terrimicrobiaceae bacterium | reverse complement strand
AATATCATCGTCACAATTGTTTGTTTCCGTTGCAAAGGAATGACCCTTGGCAGGATGCCCCTCTTTGTCTGGCTTTACCTGGTTGTTGGGTTTTTGGTCATCATCGCCGTCCCTCCTCTCACGGCCTGCCAGATCATGTTGATGCTGGACCGCTATTTGGGCGCAGCTTTTTTTGACACCCAGGCAGGCGGTTCGGCCGTTCTTTGGCAGCACTTCTTCTGGATCTTCGGTCACCCGGAGGTATACATCCTCATCCTTCCAGGGTTCGCCATTGCCTCCGAGGTGATCCCCGTCTTTTCCCGCAAACCGATCTTCGGATATCCGATCATGGTTGCCGCGACGGTGATGATTGCCTTCCTGAGTTTGGGGGTTTGGGCGCACCACATGTTTACCGTGGGAATGACCTCCCTCGGCAACACGTTTTTTGCAATTTCCACGATGCTTATCGCAATCCCCACCGGCATCAAAATTTTTAATTGGCTGGGCACCATGTACGGAGGAAAAATCCGGTTTGAGCTGCCGATGATGTTTTGTATCGGGTTCCTCTTTCAATTTTTGATTGCGGGTCTCACGGGAGTAATCCTTGCGGTGGCACCCTTCACGTGGCAGCTCAGCGACTCGTATTTTGTGGTGGCCCATTTCCACTATGTGCTGATCGGTGGACTCCTCTACACCGTCTTTGCCGGTATTTACTATTGGTATCCCAAAGCGTTGGGAAAAATGCCGAACAAACGGCTTGGGTTGCTTCATTTCTGGCTCTTCACGATTGGTTTCCACCTGACGTTTGCCCCCCAACACATCTCAGGCCTGCTTGGGATGCCCCGCCGAATTTTCACCTATGAGGCAGGCCGGGGATGGGAAATCTGGAACCAGCTTTCAACCATCGGCGTGTTGATCCAAATTCCTGGAATCCTGTTTTTTGTCATCAACCTTCTTTATTCTTATTGGAAGGGCAAACCAGCTGGGGATGATCCCTGGGATGCCTGGACCCTGGAATGGGCCACGACCTCGCCTCCGGCCGATTACAATTTTGCAAAGCTTCCCGAAGTGAAAAGCCGCCGTCCCTTGTGGGATCTCAAACACCCGGAGGACCCGGATTGGAAATACGAATGAGCACCGCAGAAATCACCGACGATTGGAAGTTGCCCTCGCCCCGCAAGGTGGGATTGGCCTGCCTGATTCTCACGGAGTCCGCCCTCTTCAGTATCTTTGTGGTCGCCTACCTGTTCTACATGGGCAAAAGCCTCAACGGGCCCTTTCCGAAAGAGGTGCTTGAGTTTCCATGGCTGGGCAGCATCGCGCTTTTTGGAAGCAGTTTCACGGTGGTGATGGGAGAACGCTTTCTTGTCCGTGGCCACAAAAAAGGCTTCCTCCTTTGGTGGGGCCTGACAATCGCGCTGGGTGCGTTTTTTGTCTATTTCACCGCTGCTGAGTGGTGGCACCTCATTTTCAAGGAAGGCCTCACCATTAACACCAATGTCTTTGGGACGACTTTTTATTCACTGGTCGGCCTCCATGCCAGTCACGTTCTGGTCGGGCTGGTGCTCCTGAGCATCGTATTTTTTGCCGGACTCCGGGACAGAATCCCCGCGCATCACCATGAACACATCGAAATGGTTTCCTGGTATTGGCATTTTGTGGATGCCATTTGGATCGTTGTTCTCACCGTCGTTTATATCATCAGCGTTCGCAATCCATGAGCACCGAGCACGATAAAATCCCTGAAACCATCCCCCTTCCTGAGCCGACGGGTTGGCCAATCATTTTGGCTTTTGGCATGGTTCTGATTTTTGCCGGTGTGGTCACAAGTCCTGCCATTTCGTTGGTAGGGCTCCTGGTGGGGCTTGCTGGCGCGGTGGGGTTATTCGGAGATGTGTTTCCTCATCCCAAACACGAATCAGTCGTCGTGGTCGATGCGAAGGATGGCCCGGCACCGGTGATTAATGCCTCGGATCGAGTTCGCCTTCTTAGAGTTGGAGAGAAGGGGCACCGTGTTCACCTGCCCGTGGAGGTTCACCCTTACAGTTCTGGCATCAAGGGAGGATTGGCCGGTGCTGTCGCGATGGCTGTCCTGGCATGTGGGTGGGGACTTCTGAGATACGGAAGCATCTGGTATCCTATCAATATTCTCGCAGCAGCGGGTGTTCCCGATCTGGCTGTGGCAACCACCGAAACCCTCACCCAGTTCAGTTGGGCAGGATTGATTGTGGGAAGTGTGGCTCACCTGACCATCTCGATCATGGTCGGGCTGCTTTATGTGGTTCTCCTCCCCATGCTGCCCACAAAATTTGCGTGGTTCTGGGGAGGGATTGTCACGCCCCTCATTTGGTCGGCTCTTGTGCTTGCTGGTCTGCATGCCGTGGACCCACGGCTGGCCAGCGTGATCGACTGGTTGCCGTTTGTGATTTGTCAGATTGGTTTTGGAGTGGTTGGCGGGTTCGTGGTCTTTAAGACTGGAAAAATCGAGACGATGCAAACATGGCCCCTTGCCGTCAAACTTGGTGTGGAAGCCCAAATCGACACGGAGGATTCCAAATGAAGCATGTTCTGAATTTTATGGTGGTTCTCACCCTGCTCCTGCCAGTGGGATGTGATTGGATGCCAGGAAAGCCCAAACCCTCGGATCGCTGGCAGCCCGCGGACTCGCTGGTGGATTTCACGACGCTGTATGCTGAAAACTGCCGAGCCTGTCATGGCAGGGACGGTACGGTCTCTGGCTCCATCAGCATGGACCAACCCACCTATCTGAGTTTTATTCCAGAGGAAAAACTTCGGGAGGTGATCGCCAATGGGGTTCCCGGCAGCAACATGCCTGCCTTTTTGCAGTCTCGTGGCGGCACCCTCACCGCACAGCAAATCGATGTTCTTGTGACCGGTATCCTTGCTTCCAAACCTGCGGATCCGGGTGACATGCCTCCTTACAGCGCGGCTCTGGGCGATGTGGCCGCCGGACATGAGGCCTTTGGTGTGGCCTGTGCCTCCTGCCATGGAGCTGACGGCAAGGGCTTGGCCGGAAAGGCCGGTTCCGTTGTGGCTCCAGCGTATTTGGGCATGGTCAGTGATCAATACTTGCGGACCATCACCGTGGCAGGACGTCCGGAGTTGGGGTGTCCCGATTTTCGCAGTCGAATCCCCGGGCGGGCCATGACTGCTGATGAGGTTTCCAACATCACCGCCTGGCTTGCATCCAACCGTGTGAATGAATTCGGGCAGCCGATTCCCACAACCCAGCGTTAACCACAAAGAGCCAAACACCATGGAAGATCCAAAAAATAAAGACGAGAAACCCTGTGCCTGTGGTTCTGCTGAAGGCGGAGACAAGGCCTCGAGGCGGGATTTTTTATTCAAGCTCGGGCTGGGGCTCAATGTCGTGGCCGGTGGCTTGGTTGCGGTTCCCATCCTCGGTTATGCGTTGAACAGCTTTGCCGAGAAACCGGATTTGCAATGGATTGATCTGGGACCGATTGACCAGTTTGGGGAAGGAACCACGAGGCTGGCGGTTTATGACAATCCCTTGAAGCGTTCCTGGGATGGGGGAACGGCAGAGATTCCGTGTTATGTGAGGCGCACAACCGGTGAAGATTTCACCGTTTTTGCCATCAACTGCACCCACTTGGGGTGCCCTGTGCGGTGGTTTGAGGAATCGCGACTTTTTATGTGTCCCTGTCATGGAGGTGCTTATTATGAGGATGGGAGCCATGCTTCCGGCCCTCCGCCGCGTGGCCTTTACACGTACGCTCACAAAATCGATGCGGGTCGGCTTTTGATCAAGGGAGGCATCCTGCCAACGCTCGCAAATCCCAACGTATGAGCCACTCGCCGCAAATTCCTTTGCAAAAGCAG
>JBGTAR010000125.1:0-6189 GCA_041749815.1 Terrimicrobiaceae bacterium | reverse complement strand
GTGGTTGGACGAGAAATCATCGCCTCCAAGCTGCGTTTCTGTTCCGGGCTTGCTGCGAGAATGCGGATTGGACGGGCCATCCGCCAATCGTAACCGCCAATTTGTGTTTTGTATAGCTATTTAACAACCAGCACACTAGCGCTTGCGCTTGTGGCGGAGAGCAAGAAGACCGGCGGCTGCCATGAAAAGCATGGCCGACGAGGGCTCAGGGATGAGAGCGACGGTGGCGATCGCTCCGCTGGCACTGTTGAAAATGAAGTCCACGCTGGTGATGGTATCGCCAGTCAATGGTCCATCAAAATCCCCATTGGAAGTGAAACCGAGGAAAGGCAATTGCGATAGGAAATTATCGCCAGCTGCAAGTCCGAAGTCAGTAGCAGTGAATGTCTGCGAAGCGCCGACTGCACGATTTAGTTGGACTGAATAGGCGTCAGGCTCCTCGAAATCGGCAATGACAAATTGGATTTGGGTGTAGTCACGATCCGAATCGAGAACAAAACGAATAAAACCGTCGCCCGCATTGTCATCGGGGGCATTAAAAGCGGTGTCGCCTGGAGGGCTGTAACCAAAGAGGTTTTCTTGAACAATCAGTGCAAATCCGACAACAGTGTTTGGGGGCAAATTGCCTCCATCCCAGCCTGCGGGGTTCGAACCAACGTTGTATGTGCGGCTAAGATCGTCATCGAATCCGTAAGTCGAAGGAGCGCCCGAGACGGGAAAAGCGGCAAGTTCAGTGTTGAAAGCCACCGCAACGTCAACGGAGTCGGCAGCATTCACGTAGCCGGGTCCAGAAGTCCGCCCCGCTGATATTTGAACGCCAAAATCCGTCGCTGGACTAAAACCACCGTTATACTGATTGCTTACCGAGCTTCCGTGGCCCAAACCAATGTCGTCAAAGGTGAGAACGACCGCATGGGCGTTCATGGCTGCTCCAGTACAGAGCAACACGATTAAGGAAAATAGCTTTGAACCGGACATCCGTAAAAAAAACCACTTGAAATTCTGGATGTCAAATTAAAAACAACCTGTTGTTTTTTTGCTGGCGTATCTCTGCTAAGTTGTAGGAGCGATCAAAAAAATGGCGACGGAGCCGCGAGGACGTCCCAGTAGAGCGGGGCGGCTCACAAGGGTTAAGCCTTCCAATCCACCACCCTGGCGTCGCTCCAGAGGGTTTCCAGGCTGTAAACCTCACGTTTGTCGGTATGGAAGATATGGACGATGACATCGCCGAAATCGACCACAACCCACTGGCTCGATGGAAAACCGTCTTCGGCGAGGGTTTTGCGATCGAGTCTCACCCGGGCTTGATCGCGGATTTCTGAGGAGATGGCTTTGAGTTGGGGCTCTGAACTGGCGCTGCAAATCACAAAGAAGTCGGTGAAGGAGGAAATGCCGGTCATATCGAGCACCATGATATTTTCAGCCTTTTTGTCATCAGCGGCGTTTGCGCAGGCGCGCGCCAGGATTTCGGAATCATTCATTCCTATAAAGACCAAGCGTTTGAATTTTTTCGCAGACGTTCATGGGAGTCATATAGCTCACGGATGCTCCGCGGGCAATGCGCTTGCGCATTTCGGTGGAAGATATTTCGATTCGCCGGGAGATGACAGGGAAGTCCACGGGGAGGGGCGTGGCGGTCCGGGTGAGGACCACGAACTGAACCAGGGCTTTGAGTTCCCCAATATCTTTCCATGTGTGGAGTTCGGAAAGATTGTCATCTCCGATAAAATAAAAGAGCCGAGTGTCCGGCAGTTCGGCCCGATAGGAGCGAACGGTGTCAATCGTGAACGAGGGGCCTTCACTGCGAAGTTCGCGGGGATCGACCTCAAAGCCGGGTTCTTGCGAGGTGGCTGCCTCCAAAAGTTCGAGTCTCGCCTGGGGAGCTGAGGGGGGACGGTCAAGTTTATGCGGCGAGATTTTTGCGGGCAAAAAGATCACCCGTTCAAGGTTGAGCCGCTCCATGGCATCCCGGGCAAGCAGGAGATGTCCATGGTGGATTGGATCAAAGCTACCTCCGTAAAGGCCGATGGCATGGGAATTCATTTCGACAGTTTGCTCAAGTTGTGGTTTGCAATAAGGCGAATATGCCATCTCACGACGCTGGTCAACTCTTGCTGGTCGGTGTGCCGGGTAAGGAACTCGATTCCGAATCCGCCGCACTCTTCCGAAAACTCCAACCCGGAGGGTTCATTCTCTTCGGAAGAAACATCGAATCTCCGATCCAGCTTCGACGACTGATCGATGATTTACGTGACCTCTCGGACATCGAGCCGGTCATCACGATTGACCAGGAAGGAGGAAGGGTCTCCCGTCTTCGTTTGCTTGGCAGCGAACCTCCCAATGCCCAGCAACTGAGGGATCATGGGGATCCCAAGCTCATCAGCCGTCATGGCGAAACCACCGCCCGCATCCTTCGACTGTTCGGCTTCAACCTCGACCTTTGTCCGGTGCTGGATATCAGTTTTGATGATGAGGCGGACAATTCGCTCAAGGGCCGTTGTTACGGACGCACGGCGGCTGAGGTGATTGAAAAGGCCGGGCTGTTTAACAGGGCGCTGCGATCCGGTGGAGTTCTCAGTTGTGGGAAACATTTTCCCGGATACACCTGCGCCGGTCTGGACCCGCATCACGAACTCCCCCGGATCGAACGCTCACGCGACGAACTCGAGGCCCACGAGTTGGCAGTGTTCCGTCATTTTTCCAATGCTGTGGACAGCATGATGATTGGGCATATCACGATTTCCGGACTGGAGCCCGGAGGACCACCAGCCTCGCTGTCACCCACGATGATCAAGGACCTGCTGCGTGGGGAACTTGGATTTAAAGGGCTGGTGATGACCGATGACCTCGACATGGGGGCCATCTTGAATCATTACGGATTTGAGGAGACCATGAGACGCGGGTTGGCTGCCGGGAATGACCTTCTCATGATTTGTCATCGTGTCGAACTGGCCATGAAAGGACGGGAGGTTTTGGAAGCACTGGCTCCGAAGGAGTTGGAGGATTCGCTGGATCGTGTTGCTGCGTTCAAGACCAAGCTGGCTCCGCCGACTCCCTTCAGTGAAGAAGCTTTTCATGAGGTGGACTCCGAGATATATGCCCTGCGTGTTGCGACCCTTGGCGAAGATCTCGCGGCAATCCCAAGCCCCGAGGACGGCAAACGCTCTCCCGTCGAGATGTACTAATCATGAAAGTCCTGATTATTGGATCCGGTGGACGTGAGCACGCCCTGACATGGAAAATCGCCCAATCGCCGCGCGTCGAGCAGATCTTTGTTGCTCCGGGAAATGGTGGCACGTCCTCCCTGGCAACAAATATTCCCATTCCCGCCTCCGACATTTCGGGGTTGGTGAAATTCGCAAGGCAGGAACAAATCGACCTGACCATTGTGGGGCCGGACGATTGCCTGGCAGCCGGAGTGGCGGACGCGTTCGAAGACGCGGACTTGCGTATTTTTGGCCCCAAAAAAGAAACCGCCCGCCTGGAATCTTCAAAAGCCTTTGCGAAAGACTTTATGAAGCGTCACGGAATTCCTACGGCGGAATCCTGGGAATTCGATGATAGCATGAAGGCCCATGCCTGGTGCCGGAACGCGTCCTATCCGTTGGTCGTCAAGGCGGATGGACTGGCCCTCGGCAAAGGTGTCATCATCGCTCAAAATCCGCTGGAGGCAGCCATGGCAATCCATCAATGCATGGACCTTGCCGCCTTCGGCCCGGCCGGCAAAAAAATTATCATCGAGGAATTTCTGGAGGGCCCTGAGTGTTCCATTCACGCCATCATCGATGGCTCTGGATATCTGGCCTTCCCTGATGCCCGGGATCACAAACGGGCTTATGATGGGGATCTGGGGCCCAATACCGGCGGGATGGGCACCATCTCACCCAGTGGGACGCTGGATGGGGCTCTTTGGCAGCGGGTTCACGAAGAAATTCTCAAACCTTTTGTGGCAGGCTTGCGGGCGGACAACATCGCATTTCGCGGCATGCTTTTTCCCGGACTGATGCTTACCAAAGATGGCCCAAAAGTTTTGGAATTTAACTGCCGCTTTGGGGATCCCGAGACGCAGGTTCTGCTCCGGCGTTTGGACAGCGATCTTTTGGATCTGTTGGAGGCCGCGTTGGAAGACCGCGTGACCGAACAAACCCCACAATGGAGCGACAAGGCCGCGTGTTGTGTGGTCATGGCATCGGGCGGTTATCCGGGGCCATACAAGACCGGCAATCCAATACGAGGGCTTGCCGAAGCTCTATCCAAACTTGATGTGGTGGTTTTTCATGCGGGCACAAAAGTCCGCGACGAGGATACGTTGACCTCTGGCGGGCGGGTCCTGGGAGTCACGTCCCTGGGAGACTGTCTGCCCAGTGCGAAAGAGACGGCCTACGCCGGCGTTGCCAGGATCTCATTTGAGGGTTGCCAGTTCCGCACAGACATTGGTGCTTTAAGGGACAATCCTTGAAATGAAATGGCGGCATTGTTCAAAAGCATTTCCAGAGGTGTTTTCTTGTTGGAACGGTTTAAAGTCGAATCTGCCTGCGGTTCTTGACGTCAGACATCGCGGAAAATACGATTTTCCTTTCTCATGGCCCGACAAAACTACCGCGATCTGACCAAGGAACAGCTTGTCGAACTCCTGGAGGCCCGCGACCGCCGCAGATTCGGTCTCGTGTGGGAGCGGGATGCCATCGAACATGACCACGCCCTCAACTCGGACTTTGTTGCTCTGGATCCCATTCCGGATCTCTCGGTTTCGGAAAATGGCCAATGCGCCAATCTGATCCTCGAAGGGGATAACTTCGATGGCCTCCGGGCGCTGGCCGTCGCGTACGCAGGCCAGGTAAAATGCATTGTCATCGATCCTCCCTACAACACCGGCAATCGTGACTTTGTCTATAACGACCGCTTCGTGGACAAGGACCACTCCTGGCGACACTCCCTCTGGATCGAATTCATGTATCAACGGCTCACCCTCGCCCGTGACCTGCTCGCCCAAGATGGCGCCATTTTTGTCTCCATTGATGACAATGAAATGCTCCACCTCGGCATGCTGATGAATGAGGTTTTCGGAGAGGGGAATTTTGTGGTGACAGTGATTTGGCATAAAGCAGATAGCCCAAAAAACTCGGCAGCCTATTTCAGTACGGACCATGAATACATTCTTGTGTATTCACTTCAAAAATCAGCGTGGACACCCAATCCAGTTGCGAGGTCTGACGAAATGATTGCGCGGTATAAAAATCCGGACAACGACCCAAGGGGACCTTGGTTGCTTGGCGACATGGCTGCGAGGAATTTTTACGATCAAGGGCGATACTCAATTACCACACCTGCGGGGCGGACTATAGACGGGCCCCCCGCTGGTAGCTTTTGGCGCATCAGCAAAGAAAAGTTTGCTGCACTCGAAGCAGATAACCGTATTTGGTGGGGTAAAAACCTCGACAACCGCCCAGGCATTAAACGTTTTCTTACAGAAGTGAGAGAAGGTGTGGTGCCACAGACATACTGGGATTGGAAAGAAGTTGGCAGCACACGCCATTCGAAACAGGAACTAAGCGCAGCACTCAAAGCCAAGGCTGGAACCGATTTGTTTACAACTCCAAAACCAACAGCACTCATCGAACGCATCCTCCAAATCGCGACAAACCCCGGCGATCTGGTCTTGGACTTTTTTGCCGGCTCCGGTACGACCGCACACGCGGTATTAAAGATGAATGCTGCGAACTCCGGAAAACCAGCCCGTCGGTTCATTCTGATTTCCAGCACGGAGGCGACAGAAGAAGAGCCAGAAAAAAATCTTTGTCGGGATGTGTTGCGTCAAAGGGTCACCAACGTCATTTCCGGATATGGTGACACGCCCGGAACGGGGGGAAGTTTTGCTTACCTGCAAACGCGGCGCATTCCGATTTCGCGGGTGGTTCGCAAGATCGAGCATAAGCAAGTGTGGACATTTTTGCAGCTCATGCACTGTGGCAATTTGATCCTTGAGAGTGCGATGGCTTCCGGGCGTTTGTACGCAAGGAAAGAAGCGGGCTTGTTTTATCTGACCTCCGTCACCGAAGCGCTCTTGCAGCGTGTGGAACGCGAGATTGAGCCGGGAGTGGTGATCTACACATGGCAACCCGAGGCCCTTGGGACAAGGTTTGGCGATCCTCGGGTGAGCATCCTCCCCATTCCGCAAACCCTCATTGA
>JBGTAR010000124.1:0-20813 GCA_041749815.1 Terrimicrobiaceae bacterium | reverse complement strand
ACGCTCCATTTTAAAAACAGCAAGGCCGTTTTTCTTCATGAGGTCGATCAGGGTACGTATTTCTTTAAGGTCCACAGGCAGTCAGGTTGATGAACTTTTAACTTTCTCACCCCCAGCCATTCCGAGTCAAGGCAGGGTTTTTGGCGTTTTTGAATGGGGTTTTGAAAAACGATGGCTGGGATTGATCCGCTTGAGACCGCTGGCGGCCCTCCGACAACGCCCTCGACTGATGGCCGCGCTCCTCGCCATCCTCTCAGACCGGGGTGAAAAGGAGATTTTCACCATAGAAGGACAAATTAATCCCATGCGCCTCCGATCATTGATAGAATGTGATGCCGACCGGGCATTGCCCCCAAGCGGCGACGTTGCTCGTTTTTCCAGAGGGGGGATCCCTGTGAATTCCTACAGCTTGCCAACCTTGATGACCCCTCTGCCGCAAGATGCCGAAAAAAAAGGGAAAAAGAAAAATTTGCTATCCTCGCAAGAGAGTGAGTTATTTGTTTCATGACACTTTAGTTTTTGTCCCCGGGGAACCTCTTCCTCTGCAGGCGAAGACCAACTCTTCCCTAGTCTGAATCGCTCACCCCCTTGGGTGTGGCCGTCGATCCGGTTTGCTGATCCGCTTTCCCAGCTATTTACCCCACGCAACCCCACCTCCCCCCCCAAAACAAAGCCACCATGAAACCTTCCCTCACCCTCCTTGTCTGCACTCTTGTTATCGCGCAAATCGGCCAGTCCATTGCCGCCACGTTTACCGTTAGCAACCTTTCCGATTCCGGCGCGGGCTCTTTGCGGGAAGCCATCCTGAACGCAAACCGCAATTCGGGCAGCACCATTGCATTCAGTACGGCCGGAACGATCGTTCTTAGCAAAGCCTTGCCGTCCCTGGCGAGTCGGGTGACGATTGACGGGACAACAGCTCCGGGTTATGTCGGGGCTCCAGTGGTCTCAGTCGATTTCGCCGGAAAATCCGGGCTGGCCCTGGCCAAGGGATCAGACGGTTCGATCGTCAAAGCTTTGTCGCTTGTTCAATCCGCTGGCCCGGCGGTTTCGATTGGCACAAATGGAAACACCATTGCGGGAAACTACATCGGCCTGAATCCGTCGGGCGCCTTGTCTCCGAATCACGGGGATGGTGTTAGTCTTCTCTCCAAAGTTGAGCGTAACGTGATTGGCAGTCTCGATGCGGTGGAAAGCATCACTTATTATGATACTTCAGATTCCGGGGACTTTACCATCCAACCGGTGACCGCATGGCAGGGACTGCGTAACGTGTCTGACAGCACGACGGACTTTCTGATTTGTGGCACCACAAACTCCGATGGACTGCTTTATATTGGGCCAATCAGTGGCGGCGGAGAAAGTGCCACGGTCATCTATCCCGGAGCAGACACGCTTGCGACCAGTGTTTACGGTCCTGACAATCTTCCAGAAGGTAACATTCGCCTGGTTGGCGTTTATCGCCTGACCTCCGATAACCCTTCAACAAACTTCAATCATGGTTTTGTTTGGCAGGGAACAGTTGGTGATTTGCCATCGGGTGGAACTTTCACGCCCATTAACTATCCCGGCGCGGTTTACCAATACACCCACAGCACGATGGGCAACCTCGCCGTTGGAAATGCCGATGGACCCAAGAAGATCAAAAATCAGACGCTGCCCATCGGTGCGGGCATCGCTTACATTTATGATGTCGACGCCCAGGCATTTGTTGCGGAAGTCCAAAACCCGAAATCCAAAAGTAACACGGCTTATGGAATCTGGTATAACGGCGGAACCAGTTATACCATTTGTGGTGGCTACAGCCCCATCGCCACCCACAATCTCCTGGACCAAAACACCCCTCTGACCCAGGGCAAAGCTTACCTCGTCGATTATGATTCGGCGACAAAGGAGTTCAGCAACTGGAAATCGTTCGATTACAAAAATGGGATGGGGGGAGCAAACTTCATCACCCACTTCGAAGGAATCAGTAGCTCCGAGCCCGGTGTCTACCAGCTAAATGCCGATTCTCTTATCAGCGGATCCACAGGCCCGTCACAGGGTTCATGGGTCACCGTGCGCCGCAATACTGACAAGACCTTTAGCGATGCCACATGGGTGGACCTGGACTACGGGTCTGGCGGTGTCACCAGCAGCAACTCCGTCTATGGACAGAATGTCGTCGGTGTTGTCATTAGCGGGTCGGAAACCTTTTCCTACCAGGCCACCGTCAACCTTGGATTCCAACTCTCCAATGTCATCTCCGGCAACCATGGCAACGGAATCACCATCAATGGAGCAAAGAATAACGTCGTCGCGATGAACTACATCGGCTCGGACGTCAATGGATCCAACACGGCCGGCTTCGGGAATGGACAAAATGGCGTTTTTGTCACCGGCAAGTCGTCATCGAATCTTATTGGTGGACAGGTCGCCGGCGATAACAACCCGACTGGAGATAAAGGCACCGTTCCGCCCACCTTCTTCCGTCCAGCCCAAGGCAATCTGATATCCGGCAACCAACTTAACGGCATCGTGATTGAGAGCAAGTCGAGCGACAACGTGATTAGTGGGAACTTCATTGGGACCGACGAATCGGGCAATGATACTCTCGCAAATGGCGGGCATGGGGTGCTCATCGATAACGCGAACAACAACTCCCTCCTCGGTTGCACGCTCTACCAAAACCCCTTCGTCTTCTACAATGTCATCAGCGGAAACCTCGGTGACGGTCTGAGGATCAACAATTCCAATAACACCACCGTTCATGCAAACTTCCTGGGTGTGGGTGCAGACAATGCCACCATGGTTCCGAATGGAGGCAATGGAATGACCGTGATGGGGAACTCCAGCAACACGACGGTCGGAGGGGTGATTCCTCTTGGGAACGTCATTTCTGGCAACACCGGCAATGGCATCGCGGTCGTCGACAAGGCTGAGGGATTCGTATCTTTCAATACCTTCAACGGCATCTTCGCTTTTGCCGGAGCCGCTCCCAACGGAATGAATGGCACGCTGATCACATCGACCGGCGGCAACCAGGTAGTCCGAACCTGCATCGTCTCCGGCAATGCATGGAACGGTATTCACATCGGTGGTGATGCCTCAGGTGTCCAAGTGCTCGACACGGCTTGTGGGACCAACACCGCGATCAACGCGGCCGTTCCCAACGGTATGGATGGCGTGCTCATCAGTGGAACCGCTCACAAAAATGCTCTTGGTGGATTCAAACCCTCTGTCGAAACCCGCAACCACCTCTCCGGAAACACCGGTTACGGCGTCAATGTCGCCAACACGGCTTATGAGAATTCGATCTACGGAAATAACATTGGATATGGCGATGCTGGGACCGATGGCCCCGAGCCATCAATCCCCAATGGCTTCGGCGGGGTGCTTCTCGATCAAGGAACTTCAAACACCACCATTGGCGGTACCAAGCAGGATGATGCGAACCGTATTAGCACCAATGAGGGCGGCGGGATCACGATAAATGCATCGACCCGAAACACGATCGTCAGCAACTCAATCCTCGATAACTCCGAGTTTGGCATCTACGCAACTGGCGTCTGTAATGGCACCACCATTTCTGGCAACACAATCACCGGAAATGGTGCCAACCCCACCGACAATGTGGATATCATGGGGGCCACTGGCATCACATTCAGCCCATAGGCTGCTCACCGAAGCGCAATGTGTTCTTCACCTCTTGCGCGCCTTGGTCGGTGGACTTTATTATGACTTTTTTCAAATTGGTCCCCGCTCTCATCGGCTCACTCCTGCTGGGGATCCCTGATCCCAGCATGGCGCAGTCGACGCGATGGGACGAAGTCATGTCAAACTCCGATTGGTACGTGCCGGCCGCAAACCTGCTGGCCTATATCACTCCAAAAACTGATCTAAGCGATACCACAGCGGTCGGTGACCAAACCATCTGGGCACTTGGCACAACAACGAATGGAGTCTTCACAGGAACGTCCAATGCGACCCTACAAATTGGTGGTCTGCAGATCAACTCAACCTCCGACATGAATGGGCTGATTACGGATGCCGGGCAGGTTCGTATTGCCTTCTCCTCCGCCACGACTCCAACGACGATTGGGATTGGGCAAGTTCGCGACGTTGATGGCGAAACATACATCCAGATGCAAATGATGACGACTGCCGGCAGTGAAAGTGCGAGTCTCTTCGTCACACACTGGGCCTATATGGCCAAAGCGGATGGCAATCCTCCGCTTGAAGGGCCAGCCCTTCTCTCCCCCCAATGGAACTGGATGCCGGGCACCACATGGGATTTTTCTGGTTGGCAACTTGATGGCGGGGATTCTGCGGGCACATTCCTTGTTGATGACTATGTGAACGGATATTTCTGGGGTTCAGGAAGCACCGACCTGGGTGCGTTCAGCTTCATAGGATCGGCAACTCCCGAGGGAAACATTCTTTTTAACACCCTCAGTGGATCGACCGTGACGAGCCTGACCGGTCTGATCACCGGAGATGCCTCAAACGGGCAGATGGCAGTGCGGTCGTATTACACTGACGACAGCTTTGGCACCCTCGGCTATGCGGGCGTGATTCCCGAGCCCGGAACGGTTTGGCTGCTTACCATGGTCGGTCTTGGCATGGTCTGCTTTCGGCGGGGACGGAGATCGTCCCCGAACTTGAGATTCGCTTAAAAAAGCAACCATGTCTGGATTCTTGAGCGCCTTGGGAGTCGGCTTGGTTGGTGACGGTCATAGGGATTCCCGAACCTTCGACATTCGTGCTCATGGCCATTGCGGGCGGGGTGGCATGCCTTTCCCGGCGCAAACGGCGCAGTTGATCTCTACGAAAGGCGCCGCTGGTGCGGCATGCAGATTCGCTGACCACTGGATGGCGGCCTGAGGAGAGCTATCAACCACGTTGATCCCAGCGGGATTGCCGGGGAGTTATTTTATCTTTGAGAAAGTCAGTTCCCGAAAATTCAGGGCGGTGGCGTCGGGGTTGGTGACCCGGAGGACATTTTTTCCTGCTTTGAGTGCGATGGGTGCTTTGAGGTTTTGGGGGATGAATTTTTTCCAGTTTCCTGAGACGGACATGACAACATCCTGCAACTCGGGGATGGGTTGTTCGTTGATCTGGAAGCTGCGCTTGGCGGGAAGGGCTGAGGCTTCAATGAGGCAGAGTTCGTAGTTTCCATCCGAGGGGGCATCAAAGGTCCATTCGATCCAATGTCCAGCTGTGTCCCATTTGGCAAAATAGGCCCCGGCATCGCGGCGCAGCACCTCGCCTCCGCCTTGAGCAGAATAGCTGAGAGCGGGAAGCGTGATCTCCGGTTGATTGGATACGTGGGGGAAGTTGGGTGCAGACCCGGGAATGGCCGGGGGAGTGAAGGCAGGAAACTGGAAGTCGGCCAGCGAGGAATCCGCCCAGGGGCGGGGGGTTCCTGCAGGAGTCCCTTCCGCGCTGTAGGCCCCGATGTCCCGACCCTGCATCCGGGGTGCGCCGCGAAGATCCTGGGAACCAGCCAGCGCCAAAGCTTTTCCAGCTCCCAAGGCCGGGCTCCCGGCGGCTGGTTGGAAGTCTTTCACCGGGTCGCGAAAAATAAGGTTGCGGTCGGACACAAATAAGTTATTTCCCGGAAGGATTTCCGCAGTCATGGCCATCCCGTCCGTGATCACCACGTTGTTCTCGAATGTTCCCTTTTGCATGATATTGCCACCGGGCGGGGTCATGATGTTATTGACCACGTAGAGGTTGGCGGTGCCTTCGTTTCCTCCGTAGAGGGAGGGTGCTTCGGCCTCGGAAGCCAGGATGATGTTATTGGCAAAAAGGAGGTCCGTGAACGGTTTGCCGTCCCAGACCCCGATGGCGGGTCCTTCACCGCTTTGAATGAAGTTGTTCCTCACGATGAGTCCCTTCCCCTGTTGGAAGGTGATTCCGACATTGCCATCGCTGACACGATTGCCCTCCACCAGAATGTCGGAGCAGCCCACATAAAAGGTGAGGCCATTCGCGTGGGGACCCTTGTTGCCGGTGATTTCACAATCGAGGATGGCACCATTCGTGCAGGTGTAAAAGTCGATGGCGGTGCCCGATCCCCGGATAACCTTGCAATTGCGGACAAGGACGTTTTGGGAATTCCTGACCAGGATTCCTTTCATGTGGCCGGCGTTTTCGGTGACGACGCAGTTTTCGATTGTCACGCCGGTGTAACGGTTGACGGCAATAGCCCCGGCGAATAGGGAGCGGTTGAAACGAACGATCAAATCCACGATTTGGATGTCTTCGGCCCCTTGGCCGGTTGCATCGAGTGCGGAGCCATTTCGCTCCCCGGCGAACTGCTGGATTTGAAGCCCTTGAATGCGCACGTGGCTGGCGTTGTTGATCACCACCCCGGAAGAGAGCATCGAGCGTTCCATTGCCACTGGCATGTCCGGGAGAGGCCAGACGTAGAGAGTGCTGCCCGCTGCAGAAGTTTCGACCACATACTCGCCCGGGGTGTCGAGAGCCCTGAGAGCATTCACGATCGCGTAGCGGATGCTCGGATACTGGGCGTTGGTGAATGGTTGAATGGCGAGTTCCTGGCGGGACGGATCGAAGCCGAGGATGTCGGTGTAGATGACGACGTTCGGTTTGACATGGAGGGCCAGGGAAGCACCGTCCCAGCTAT
The DNA here is from genome assembly GCA_041749815.1 of Terrimicrobiaceae bacterium. GTDB lineage: Bacteria > Verrucomicrobiota > Verrucomicrobiia > Chthoniobacterales > Terrimicrobiaceae > JAJTZA01. The sequence continues at coordinate 14,182 of JBGTAR010000124.1, read as the reverse complement.
GTGGATCCGTCTGGGAGAGCACCTTCGGATCCTGGAGGAAAAATTCCCGGCTGGTGGCCATGATGTCATTTCCAGACTCATCGTAGCCGGCGAGTTTGGCAATGGCTCCCCAGGCGGGCTGGGATTGGGCGGTCAGAAACCTGATTTCGATTTCACTGGTGGTGATTGGTTTCGGAAAAGTCAGGTTTTGCTCGACCGGTTTTTTTGCTCCGTCCATGGGGCTGGTCAGGGTGGTTTTCAGCACCAGCGTTTTGTCGGCGTAGACTTCGATATCTTTCGGCCACGTGTAGTTCGGTTGGGGAGAGATCCCGAGGGCGCTGAGAGTGACGGCGTTTGGCCAAGTGACCTTGATGGCGCCCCCTTCCAGATTATTGATCACACCGCTGAGTTGTCCGCCATCAATCATCGCAATCAGTGGGCGGGTGGCATTTTCCGTCATTCCCACGGGTGCAATCCTCACCGATGAGTTTTCCCGTATGGGCTGCCCCGCATCATGAAACTCGTTGGGATTCTCCTGAAAAAACGGATCAGACGGGTTGGGTTCCTCGGCGATGGCCAAGAGGTGGGATCCGGCCTGGACGAGATTGACCGCCTTCCAGTCTGTCCCGGGCGGAAGGGAAGCCGTGTAGATCTTGGCAAAATGTGGATTGCCGCCAGCCTCCGCCGCGGTGGCGCAGAGTTTCAACCCAGGGATGGGTTCTGCTCCGCTGATGATGGCCCGACCAACGCCGAATTTTCCGTCCGAGTTGCCATCCAGGGTGATTGGGGCTGTCTCCGTGCCGGAGTCGCTCACCATAATCGAACCGCGGTAGGTGACCCCGCCCTTGAAGATGACGGTATCTCCCGGACCAAGCCGCTTTGATGCCGCTTTTCCGGTCGCATCGTTATCCCCGGGGCAATGCTGCCAGGCCGACGTGGTGGACGTGCCGGCAGCCGTGTCTTTTCCGCCTTCAAAATCCACGTAATAAGTGGCTGCAAATGCCTTTGCGGCCAGCAGCACAGTGAAGGCAAGAGCCTTAATGCAGGAGAGGGAACGATGCGTTTTCATTGTAAAATGTAAAAGGTAGTATCCTGATTGTATCACACATTAGATATTTTCGTAAAGACTGATCCTCGAAAATGCCATTCAAGCTCCAGGACAGGGGTGCTCTGCAGGGGGTGAAAATACCTTGGAAAATTGTGTCACCGGCGGAGGATAGAAAGTTGCTACTTTGATGAGGATGGGGTCTCTTTCTGACAAATCACCGCATCACGGTGCGGGAGGAAATATGGCCTCTCGCATGAGGCGATAGACATCGGTGTTATCCATGGTGCCTTTGACTTTTTCTGAGCCTTGACCTGAGGCCCGGATCACGATGCCACCGGAACTGTCATTGAAAGTGTTCCAAGTGATGACAAATGGGTGCTGGAGCCCTTCTTTGTCCGGGGCGCTGAGGAATGGTCCGCCTTTGGCGTTGTCATAGGGAGCCCCATTGCGGTCTCTTGCATTTTTAGCCAGGGCGAGTTGCTCTTTCGAGTCAGGGTTGATGCCGATGACGTCCATTCCACCCGCCTCGCTGTCTGCGGCGGTGATCAGAAGGGTGTCCGGATGCTTTTCCATAAAATCCAGTGCGACCCCGAAGGCATCGTCAGCGCGCAAGAGGGCATCCAGAGTTCCCTGGGCGTTGTTATAATTGCCAAAGTTGTCAGTGCCTTCCTCCTCGACGACCAGAAAAAATTTATCTCCTGAGAACAGCTCCAACGTTTTGGATGTCATTTCTGCAAGTGTGGGAGCTTGGGGCTGGTAGGTGGGTTTATTTACAGCCGCCAAAAACTCCTCTGTCTGGTCGTTGAAGGTGTTGACGGCGGAAAAAATACCAAGGAGTTTTTTGGTGGTTTGGGGAGCTGCGGCGAGTTGATCCTTGTCAAAAACGACAACGTAACCGTCTTTTTTTGCTTCATTAATCAGGTTGCGGTCGTCGGTTCGTTTGCCGGGTTCTCCGTGGAAGCCTTTTTGTCCCTCGGGAAGGAACCACTCCTCGCCGCCGGATAGGATCACGTCCGCACCGGACCCGACAAGCTGGCTCGTGATTTCCGCGTATTCCTGACGGGATTTTACACTGGACAGAAAGCAGGCCGTGCCCGGCTCGATGATGCTTCCCGAGTTGATCAAACCCACCCGGTAGCCTGCCTTTGCAGCCTCGACCATGAGGCTTTCTGGTTTTCCTCCCGCGGAAACGGGAGGATTTGCGCTGATGCCATCGCTGCCAAAAGCGTTGGTTGGGACTTTGGTCCCGTAAGCATGAACGGTGGCTCCGCCATTGGATGTTGCGGTCAGGTTATTCTTCATGTGCCCGCGATAGATGGCAATTTCAGTAAGGCGGTCCCAGTTCAGTTGGCCATCGGGCCCCGCCTTGATGAAGCGCGCTGCCTGCCAGTGGGCGACTCCCGCTCCATCGGGATGGATAAAAATAACGTTTGTGGCAAGAACGACAGACGGACTGGCAGCCATCAGAAGAGTGATGAGGAATCGGAGCATCCTTCAAAGTGACTGGCCTGCGGTTTCAATCAAGTGACAATTTGTCATAGGAGCTTGGGAGCATGATTTTTTCAGGCCGATTCTTTTTCTCCACAAAATTCATCGTTAGTGCCAGCTTCTGAAGCAGTGAGCTCTCAATCAGAAAAGTGTTGTTATGGAAAAGGCTGACCTTTCCTACTCCCATCAAGCATCTTCTGCTTTTGGTGCGATCTGCAGGTTCGCAGGTTTTTTGGGAATTTGGGTCGTCTTGAATGGCGCGGATCCGCTGGGCCTCATTGTGGGGGGCGTGGCATCTGCAGGGGTCACCTGGTTGAGTCTGCAGCTTTCTCCCAAGTTTCCACGTCATATCCAACTTGGGCCATTATTGGTGCAGGCGGTTCATTTCTTCTGGAACTCCGTTGTTGCCGGCGTGGACGTGGCCTTGCGGGCATTCTACCCCAAGGTTCGAGTGAATCCCGGCTACGTGGTTTGCCCCTGCCGCATTCCGGAAGGAACCTCCCGCGATGTGTTTCTTGCAATTTCGAGTCTTGTTCCCGGCTCACTTCCCGCAGGTGTTGAGGATGGTCAGGTGATCCTTCATTGTTTGGACATCGAGCAGCCTGTCGCTGCTCAGATGGCTGAAAACGAAACCTATTTTTTGAAGGTTTTGGGGAAGGAATTGGCCAATGACTGAATTTCTATATGTCGCGGCGATTTTGGTTCTTGTCACGCTGGCCCTGAGTCTGGCGAGAGTGCTGCGTGGGCCCGCCAAGGCGGACCGAATGATGGCTGCCCAACTGTTGGGAACGGGGGGGATCGCGATTTTGTTGCTGGCTGCGGGAAGCGGACTCAAGGCTGCGACTGATGTGGCTTTGACCCTTGCCTTGCTGTCAGCCTTGGCGGCCGTTGCTTTTGTGAAAAGCGGGGAACGTTCTTCGTCCTCTCCCAAAAACGAAAAACAACCATGAGCGGCCTTTGGGACTTGTTGACCATTCTGTTTGTTTCGATGGGCGTTTTCTTTTTTGTGGCTGGCACGGTGGGCCTCTTGAGGTTTCCTGATTCGCTGACGCGTTTGCATGCGCTGACCAAGGCCGACAATTTGGGCCTTGGTTTGATCGTCCTGGGACTGCTCCCACGTGTGGAATCCCCGCAGGATGCGCTGAAACTCCTCCTTGTCTGGGCTCTTGTTTTGGTGGCCTCGGCCAATTCGTCCCAGCTCATCGCGCGCAAAGTCCGGAGGGAGGAATCATGACTGGCGATCTGATCTTCTGTGCGGGTCTGGTGCTTCTGATTCTGGGGTTGGCCGCTTTTGTGGTGGCTGCTCGTCAGCCTTTTCCTGCTGTGGTGGGCTTTGTGGTTTTTGGATTGTTGGTGTCGATTGCATGGATGTGCCTCGCCGCCCCTGATGTGGCGCTCACCGAGGCGGCCATCGGGGGAGGAGTCACCGGTGCGCTTCTGCTGGTGGCAAGCGCCAAACTGGGGGATCCCTCAAAGCGGGGACAAAAAATGAAGCTGGCCAGAGGGTTCCATGTTCTTGTGATCCTTCTTTGTATTGCCGTTTCTGCGGGACTGATTGCCGTGGTCCTGTCCTTGCCGGAACGTGCTCCGACACTGGCCTTGGTGGCCTTGGATCCGCTGGAGAGTACGGGCGTTAAAAATCCTGTGACGGCTGTTCTTTTGGCTTATCGGGCTTTGGACACCCTCTTGGAAACGGTGGTTGTTTTGTTGGCCATGGTCGGGGTTTGGTCCTTGGCCAAAGATTCGGACTGGGCCAAAAAACCGGCATTCGGATACTCCCCGGAGCGTGGTGGTCCCCTGGGTTTGCTTGCCAGTTTATTGATTCCGGTGGGTGTGATGTTTTGTGTCTATATGGTTTGGACCGGCTCGGACCATCCTGGAGGAAAATTTCAGGGCGCCGCGATTTTGGCAGCAATGGGGATCCTCGGATTGGTAGCCGGGATCACCTCGGTTCCAGCTGTCACAAACGCCAGGCTTCGCTGGGTCCTCATCCTGGGACCGACGGTTTTTCTCGTGGCGGGGCTGATGGGATTTGCCTCGGCGGGTTATTTTTTGGCATGGCCGCCAGAGTTCTCCAAAGCGGTGATTGTGCTGATTGAGGTGGCGCTGACTCCATCCCTTGCGCTGATGCTTGGCCTCTTGGTTGCCGGTCCGCCCCGTCATTCTTCCCAACTGTGAACCGATGAACATTCCCACCATCTTTGGCATCTGTGCCTCCATGCTCATCGGGCTAGGGCTCTATGGAATCATCATTCAGGATCAGGTGCTTCGGAAGCTGCTGTCCTTCAACCTTGTTGGCACCGGCGTCTTTTTGCTTTTTGGCGTGATTGGTCGGAGAGGAGCCGAGGGAGGTCTTGGGGGAGATCCCGTGGTGTTTGGTTTGGTGATCACCGGCATTGTTGTTGCGTTTTCTGCGACAGCCCTCGCCGTGGCACTTCTTATAAGGCTCCATGAGGAGACCGGTGATGACACCTTGTTGGATGAGGCACCCGGGGAGGAGGAAAAATAGTGTCTGATCTGAATGCCATGATCTCCTCGATCTCGTCGGACGGGACGCTTTTGGTCTTTTCCCTTGTTCTGCCGGTGATCGGCATGTTGCTGGCCATGCTGACCGGGGGACGTCATGCAAGGACGGTAGTGCTGTTGATGTTGGTTGCCAATGTCGCGGTTGCGAGCGGGATCATCACCGGCATCTGGGAGAGTGGTCAGGCGATCACTTATCATCTGGGAGGTTGGTCTCCTCCATTGGGAATTGAGCTCCGCGCGGATGGGTTATCTGCGGCGATGATGGCCGTCACAGCCCTTGTGAGCCTTGCTGCCGGGCTTTATGCCCCAGCCGGTTTTCGCTTCCCCCCATCAAAAGGAAGTCCTGCTCTTGAATCTCGGATGTCCTTTGTTTTCTGGTTCCTCCTATCCGCGACGGTTGCTGCAATGAACCTTGTCTTTTTGGCCCAGGATCTTTTCAGCCTCTATGTGGCTTTGGAGTTGGTTGCCTTTGCGGGTGTGCCCATGGTGGCGCTTTCCGGCAGCGCAAACACCCTGCGAGCCGCCTTGCGTTATCTGATCTTTGCCCTCATCGGCTCGATTTTTTATTTGTTGGGAGCTGTGTTGCTGTACGGGTTTTATGGAACTCTGGATATTTCTTTGCTGGCAGGCCTCGTCGAGCCCGGGCCGTCTCTGTGGCTGATTCTCGCATTTATGACGGTTGGTCTTGCCGCCAAAACGGCGCTATTTCCCCTTCATATCTGGCTTCCGCCAGCACATGCCGGGGCACCGCCAGCGGCTAGCGCTTTGCTCTCAGCTCTTGTGGTGAAGGCCTCCTTCTTTTTGGTGGTTCGGCTTTGGTTTGATGTGGTTCCCGGTTTGCCGTCGCCCTCTGCCTCTCAGGTATTGGGTGCCATGGGGGCTGGAGCCATCATGTTTGGAGGAGTGCTGGCTTTGCTGCAAGCCCGGCTGAAACTCCTGATCGCGTATTCCACCATTGCCCAACTCGGGTATCTGTTTCTTGCGTTTCCCCTGGCCTTTGGCATGGGGGCGGGATTCGAAACCGGGCCGGCTCTCACGGGGGGAATGTTTCAAGCCATGGCCCATGCTTTCGCCAAAGCCTCCATGTTTATGGCTGCCGGGTTGATTGCCGAGGCCATCGGACATGATCGCATTGCTGATCTGGGAGGTCTGGGGCGGGTGCTGCCTGTCACGTGTTTGGCATTTGGAATTGCGGCTCTCTCACTGATTGGCGTGCCTCCCACCGGGGGCTTTGTGGCCAAATGGATTCTGTTAGAAGTCGCTGCGACCTCGGGTCAGTGGTGGTGGGCGGTGTTTCTTATCGTTGGAGGATTTCTTGCTGGAGGTTATATGTTCCGGGTGATTGTGCCTGCACTCGCGAGAGACGTTGTTCCTCCCACGTTGATCGCTCCTGTTTCCAAGTTTCGCGAGGCCGTGGTTTTGGTTCTGGCCCTCCTCGCCCTGGCTCTGGGATTATTTTCCGATGCCCCGGCCGAATTGTTAACTCTTGGGCGTCCACCATCTGCTGACGTGATACAACCATGAATACTGACATTCTCCCATGGATGCCTCTGATTGCGCTGGTTTTGCCACTCGGCGCTCTCATCGCAAGTGTCTCCGGCCGGTTGAGACCGGTGTTGCCTCATGTGTTCTGGCTGCTTCCGTGGCCGGCCGTTGTGGCAGCAATATTGGGGGTGAATGCCGACCCCATCACCCTTTTTTGGCTGCCTCATCAGCCGGTGTTTTTCATTGATCCGCAGGGGGCGCTTTTGCTCGGAACAAGCGCCTTCCTTTGGAGCGTTGCCGGGTTTGCCCTGCCAGCATTTTTTGCAAACAAACCGGTCGGATCGAGATTCTGCATATTCTGGTTGCTGACCATGGTCGGCAGCTTGGGGGTCTTCATGGCGGCCGATATCTTCAGCTTTTTGATTTGCTACGTCCTGGTCAGCTTGCCCGCGTATGTGTTGATCGTTCAGGAAAATTCCGAGAGCACCAAAAAGGCCGGTGCGATTTATTTGGGATTTGCGCTCGTGGGCGAGGGAATCTTGATCATGGCTTTTGTGATGCTGACGGCACAAGCCCCGGAAGCCGGTCTTCGAATCAATGAGCTTGTGGGTTCGATGATGCAGACCCCCGAGAGTCAACTTACGATCGGTCTGCTGATTCTTGGTTTTGGGATGAAAATGGCTCTTGTCCCGCTGCACTTTTGGATGCCGCTCACTTACACGGCCGCTCCCATCCCTGTCGCGGCCGTGCTGAGCGGGGCGGGTGTCAAAGCCGGAGTCATCGGCCTCCTGAGATTTTTGCCGTGGGAAGGTGGGATGGCGGACTGGGGATGCCTGCTTGTGGGGATTGGTTTTTTGGGAGCGTTTTATGGCGTGATTGTTGGAATCACCCAATCTAATCCCAAAACGATTTTGGCCTATTCGAGTGTCAGCCAGATGGGATTTCTCGCCGCACTGCTAGGCATGGGTCTTTATGCCCCCACGGCGGGTCTTGTGGTGATGGCGGCCTTTTATGCCGCCCATCATGTGCTTCTCAAAGGAGGGCTCTTCCTCGTCGTGGGGCTTGCGCAGATCACCAACAAACATCGGGTGAGCATGATTCTGGTTCCTGCCGGATTGTTGGGGCTGGGGCTGGCGGGACTGCCTCTGACCGGTGGGTTCATCGCCAAATACGTCGTAAAACAACCTTTTGGTGAGGGCTGGCCGGCACTGTTGGCTGCCTTTTCTTCCGGTGGCACCGCGTTGTTGATGATTCATTTTGTGAGTCAGTTGGCCCGCGTTGAGGTCCATAAAAAAATCCCACTCAAGGTAGGTCGCCTCCAGGTTTCCTGGATGTTGATTGTGAGTGCGAGTTTGGCTGTGCCTTGGATCCTGTTCGAGCAGGTTGGACTGGGCTCATTCAGCGAACTTTTTGATCCTTCTGCTCTTTGGAAAAGCTTTTGGCCGGTGCTTGTGGGCGGCGGTCTGGCATGGGGTCTATTACGTTGGGGAAAATCCCTTGGCCAGATCCCGAGTGGAGACATTCTGGCTTTGTTGACACCACTCACCCAAGTGGCTGCCACTCTGGGCAAATACTCGGAGCGGGGTGACTGGCTTTTGCGTCAGTGGCCGGTGGCCTGCCTTTCTTTCCTCCTGCTTGTGCTGATATTGACCGTTGGGGCTTATTGGTAAAAAAAATCCAAGCGTCGGTCTCACTCAAAAAGAGCGCACATGGACCGCTGCTCGATAAGTTCCTGCATATCCTTATCCGTCGGTCTGCTCTCAAAGCACGCCGCCGCAGCCAACACACGAGGCAGAACGTGAATATCCCCCGGGGTATTAAGAAAGACTTCAGGTTGGCCAAGGACCCAATGCACGGCCTTGTTGATATCCGCTTGTTCCGTCAGTGGTTCGTACCAAGTGGCCGAGGTATGATGGTCCTGATTCCATCGGCGGCAGGCGGTTGACTTGATGGTTTGCAGCGCAACATTCCTTTGCCGACAGATATTTAAGACCTCCTCAAACTCCCTTGCATAATCGGCGTGCTGCATTTGCAAATGGCTGTAGGGAAGAAGAACCGAGTCAAAGGCAAACCGCTCGAGACTTTCGATGTGCCGTCTCGATATTTCCGGCCCATGTCCCGTGACACCAATAAAACGAACCAACCCGGCGTCTCTGGCTTCCATGGCCGCCTCCAATGCCCCGCCCGGACCCATGGCGACCTCCCATTCCTCACGTGTGATTAATGCATGCAACTGAAGCAGGTCCACATGATCGACCCTCAAGCGCTCCAGTGATCGGTGCAGGCTATCCTTTGCCTTCTGATGGGTCCGGTCAGCCGTCTTTGTTGCAAGGAAAAAACTCTCTCTGCACCTCTGCATCCATGGGCCAAGTCGGAGTTCCGACTCCCCATAGCTGGCGGCAGTATCGATGTGATTGATTCCGCTGGCCAACAACAGCTCCATGGTCTGATCAGCCTCTTCTTGAGTGACAGAACCGAAGGCCGCTGCCCCAAAAAGAATCCGGGTGCTGACATGGCCGGTTTTGCCAAATGGCATTTTGGGAATCACTGGGCTGGGTGGGGATGGAGGGTGCCGGATGCTCTTAAAAATGTCACGAGCCACTGTTATTATCCAATGATTGATTTTTTGTCAAAATTTGTAGAGACAATCACAAGGAGGGATGACGTTCGGCAAAGTCCTTAAAAAGCTGGAGTGTTCTGTCTCGAGCTTCGGCGTGGTTGACGATGGGGAGGGGGTAATTTTGGTGGAGTTTGAGGCCTGGGGCCGGAGGTTCGCAGAGTTGGCTGGCAGGGATCTCTCGGAGTTCGGGAATCCATTTTTTGATATAACTGCCATCGGGATCGTAGCGAAGAGTTTGTGTCCACGGGTTTTGGATCCGGAAGTAGGGTGCGGCGTCTGCTCCGGTGCCAGCGCTCCATTGCCAACCGCCGTTGTTGCTGGCGATCTCACCGTCCACAAGTTTTTGCATGAAGTAAGATTCGCCAAGCCTCCAGTCGAGGTGGAGATCTTTGGTGAGAAACATGGCCGTGATCATGCGGGTGCGGTTGTGCATGGTGCCAGTGGCATTGAGTTGGCGCATGGCGGCATCAACGATGGGGAATCCGGTTTCGCCCTGACACCAACGCTCAAAGTCTGAGCGTTTCCCCGGCCAGGACATCCCGCGGTATTTGGGATTAAACTCATGCTCCAACACTTCCGGATAGTGCCACAGGATGTTCATATAAAATTCGCGCCAAATGAGTTCGCTCAAAAATTTTTCGGCGCTCGAGCGCCCCGCATGTGGCAGGGAGGCGGCCATATCAGAAGTTTTGGCAAAGACCTCCCGGATGGAGAGCAAACCAAAGCGAAGATCCTGGGAGATGCAGGATGTGGACTCTCCTGCGGGGAAATTGCGATGCTCACCATAGTGAGAGAGGCCATTCTGTAAAAAATGTTTCAAGCGCTCGCGAGCGGCTTTTTCGCCAGGAGGTACGATCTGGCCTTCGGGTTTTAAGTTCCAATGCGAAAGCGTAGGCAGGTCCCCGCATTTCAGGGCAGAGGACGTCAGCGTTTTTATCTTTGGGTGAAGGGATGGCTTGGGAAGCTTGTTCCAGGCTTTTGAGTAAGGAGTAAAAACGCGAAAAGGCGTTTCTGTGGCCGTGAGAACTTCGTCACGTTCGTGGATGCAGGCGTCTTTGAATGCCCGGATTTCGATGCGACCTGCCTTCGCGGCGAGTTGCTCCTCAACCTTGCGCCCATGAGGATCAGGGTCCCGATTGAAATAAATGCCAGAGGCCCCGGTTTCCTCAGCCAAGCTTAACAACACTTGGACAGGATCCCCCTGGCGGATCAATAAGTGCCCGCCAATGGCTCGCAGGTTTGCGTCCAAGGATTTTAGGCACCCGCAAAGAAATTCCTGACGCATGGCTCCGGTCCAGTTGTGACCGGATGTCCATTTGCTCAGGATGTAAACGCAAATGACCTCGGAGGCATTTGCTGCCGCTTCACAGAGAGCGGTGTTGTCTGTGATCCGCAGATCACTGCGAAACCAGTGAATCGCGGTCTTCACCGGTATCGCCGCAAGATCTTCAGCGGAGCGGCTCCAGAGATCACACCGGGGATTCTGCCTTGCGTCGTTCTTTTTTGCCCAGGGCTTTCCGCAGCTTGTTGAGGGCGATGTTTTGGAGCTGGCGAATGCGTTCGCGGGTCACTCCGAATTTTTCACCAACCTCTTCCAAGGTGAGCGGTTTTTGGCCGTCCAGACCAAAACGTTGGTTGATGATGCGGCGTTCGCGATCATCCAAAACATCCATCAGCTCGCCGACCTCTTCACGCAGGTCTTTGTCTCGCAGGGTTTCGAAAGGATCATCCGCAGCCTCATCGCCCACGATTTCTCCAAATTCTGTGGAGTCATCGTCGCCGATGGGTTGATCCAGTGAGGTCGGACGGATGGCCGCGCTTTTGAGAGCTGTGATCTTTGTGGCCAGCATGCCAATCTCTTCTGCCAACTCGTCATCGGTCGGCTCGCGCCCGAGTTCTTCGGTCATTTGAGTGGACACACGGCGAACCTTCGCAATTTTATCAACGAGATGCACGGGCAGCCTGATGGTTTTGCCTTGGTTGGCAAGGGCCCGTTTGATGGATTGTTTGATCCACCAAGAGGCGTAGGTGCTCAACTTGCCGCCTTTTTGGGGGTCAAAGCGGTCAACCGCTTTCATGAGACCAATATTGCCCTCAGAGATCAAGTCAAGGAGGGGAAGTCCCAGATTGGCATAATCGCGGGCGATTTTGACCACCAAACGGAGGTTTGCGCGGATCATTTCTGCCGTGGCCTTTTTGTCACCACGTTTGATGCGAGCGGCCAGCTTGATTTCCTGTGCCGGAGTGATCAGGGAATACTGAGCGATTTGGCGGAGGTAGAGTTGGAATCCAGAGTCAGAGTCTTCGAGTGCCATAATAATTGGTGTCTATATTGATATAACGTTTGAAATTGAGAATCGGTGCTGTATTTTTACTATTCGGCTTTTAAAAAAATGGTTAATGATGTTAATCATTAAGACAGCGCCCCAAGCGCAGCGTTCAAAATATTTTTGAACGATTGTTCGATTTTTTATTTTCCTCAGCGGAAAAACTTCGATTTTGGTCAGTTTCTGGTCAGAAGACTGCCGCCATGAAGGAACAGATTGAGGAGGGATGCCGCCTGGAGCAGCAGGGAAGCAAAAATGAGAACGTGGGTGGTGAGGTAGAGGCGATTGGAAAAGACGCCTGCCAGGGGGCGGAGGTGAGCGGAACCGACAATTAGGAGGAAAACCGTTGGGATCCAAAGACTTCCCATAAATCGATCGCCTCGTCCGATTGGCCAATACCAGCCATAAAGTTTTGCGTATCCAAAGAAGCAGGCGAGGAGAAAAGCCGCAATGGCCACCTGGGTGGCTGTGATGGGTGGCAGGGATTTTCTGGCAAGAACGGCGAGGGCTCCCCAGAGAAGAACGAGAGCGATGAGATAAACCCCGCGGTGAACGAGGGGCTGCTCCCACGGTTTTTTTGTTTCATTTTTTCTCCAAAAGAATGCGGAAGCCGGGCGTTTGGATTCTGGAAAAAAGAACTTTGTGAGGACTTGGGTGGTGCCATCGGTGAGGCGGGTGACAGCTTCCTCGGGGGTATGTCGTTTGAAATACCAGTTGAATGAAGGCAATTCCTCGGCAGGGATCGTTTCAAGTTGGGTGCGACCGGGATATTGGTCCTGCCATGGCCACGCCTCCGTTTTGAAATCATCCATCCACATCCAGTATTGGGGGTAGTTAAAGAACGGTTTTCCAAAATGCTTCTGACTATAAAATCCCAGGGGCGCAACGAGGGCAGTGAAGGCAAGGATTCCGAGAAGGGCACCTGCAATTTGTGAGGTGTCGGGCAGGATGTCCGACAGCCCGGCCCGTTGCGCAGGGGGAACGGGCTCAGGTTTTTTCGAGGAGGAGCGACGAACTTTTTTTGGCAATGACCCATCGCGGACCGGGGGTTTCTTAAAGAAGAGGGTTGCAATCATTTTGACTCCGATTGCAAAAGCAAACGCCGCCAGAAATGGCAGCAGCGAAGGTTTGGCGAGAAAAGCGAGGCCGCATGTGATGCCAAAAAGTGGATAGATTTTCCATGTGGCTCCGGTGAGAATTTCCCACGCCATCACGGTGCAGCAGAAAAACAGGATGTAAAAAGTGGGCTCGGGTTGGAAATAGGTGCCGCGCACGAGAAGGATTCCCAAGCTGCTCAGCAGGAGCAGATTGGTGGTGGCCAATGGATCCAACATTCGTCTGACAGTGATCCCCAGAACGCAAAGAAATCCAATCACCAAGGTGGTATTAAACCACTTTCCACGCTGGAAAAAAATGCCCTGATCTTCGCTGACTGTTTTTTGTGCAAGCCATGAAAAAAGCGGGTGTCGGACTCCATCTGTGGTTTGGGGAAATGCGTCCTCGCGGGCAAGTTTGGCCAGCCACATTTCAGCGCCCTGATCTGATGCGACCGGATCCTGGTTCGACCGGCTGATCGTGAACGCGGCGGCGACCAGATGAATCCCACACACCAGAGCCAGCACGGGAATGAGCCAAAAACGGGACATCAGTTTTGTGCAGAGGTTTGCCATTTCAGAAAAGCTGATGGCTCATAAAAAGATCTTTCCGACCGCAAGGGTTGCCAATCCGGCGTAGAGGGCAGCAATGAGATCATCCCAAACAATTTTTCCAGGAATGGGCAAGCTTTCAACCCAGGAGATGCCCCACTTGAAGATATCGAAAATCCGAAAAAATAAAAAAGCCACGATGAGCAGCCACCACGGGGAGCCCGCCGGGAGAAAAGCCCACGTGAGCGCCATGCCTGCCACCTCATCCAGCACAAACTCCCTCGGATCCTCGGCAAGAAATCTCGAGCCAGCCCATTTTTCAAGGGCGACGCTGGCAATCGTCGCCAGAATCGTCACGGCCAACGTTAAGAGAAAAAATGTCTCGCTGCCCCACACCCACCAAGCAGCCAGGGCGGGGGGTAGCATGACGGCGGAAGCCAGGGTCGCTGGCATAATGGGAAAGAGCCCCGTGCCAAAAAATGTGACGGCGAGTTCCTTCAAGCCGCCGCGTTTTCCGGGGATGACCGCCGAGGGGGATGCCAAAAAAATCATCTCGGTATTGCCCGGCAGGTCCACCGAGCAGGTCCTTGCTCCAACAGCATCCGAGGCGAGGAGCGGCAAAAGCATTTTTCCCAGCGGCCATCGTGCCACCCACGCCCGTAGCGTCGTGGTGGCTTTGGCGGGACGGTGGGCTGCCTCATAAGGAAGAGGTTTTATTTGCAGATCTGGAGCAACCATCACAACCGCTTTCACCGAATCCGAGGGCAGAGAAACCTGAAGGCCGGTCCGGTCAGGAGTCCACACAATCCAAAGTTCCGGATTTTCGGCGTCATAGATCATCCCCTCCGCCTCAGCGGCGGCTTGAAGCCATTCCGAGCCGATTCCTCCGACGCGGGTCAGGCCCGGGCAGACAAATTGCGAGCGCCGGAGCAGCCCGCGCAGTGACCGGATTTCAATTTCCACCGAGGATCTTGAAAAAGTGGAATGGTGATGTGAGGTCGTATTTGGTGAAGGCCAGCAGGCTGGCAATCACGACAACCGCGATGGTGGAAACGATGACCAT
>JBGTAR010000123.1:0-5537 GCA_041749815.1 Terrimicrobiaceae bacterium | reverse complement strand
AACAAACTTACGGAATCACATCCGCAGGTGCCGTGCTGGTGAGGCCAGATGGGTTTGTGGCCGCAAGATTTGCCGATGGCCCAGGCTCAGAAACCCCCGATTCCGTGGTTTCCCGGGTTTCCAAATCCCAATTTCTGGCGTAAGGATTTGTCATGAATGATCCCCGCTTCGATAAACTGGCTCAAGTTTTAATCACCCATTCCACGCGATTGAAACGCGGGGAACATGCCCTCATTGACCTCTATGATGTCCCCGATGAGATCGGCATTGCCTTGGTGCGGGCGGTGAGGAAGGCGGGCGGGGTGCCATTCGTGCAGGTTCATCATTCCCGACTGACCCGGGAAATGCAGCGCGACATCGAGGAGGCTCAGTTGGAAGTCGTGAAAGCAATCGAGCTTGCCCGCATGAAAAAAATGCAGGCTTACATTGCACTGCGAGGCAGCCACAACATCACGGAATTATCCGATGTGCCGGAGGATCGGGCCAACCTCATCGCAGGAAAACTCCGCCCGGTGATGGATTGGCGCATCAACCAAACCAAGTGGGTCGTTCTGCGTTGGCCAACCTCCGCGATGGCTCAACAGGCCGGGATGAGCACTGAGGCGTTTGAGGATTTTTATTTCAAGGTCTGCACACTCGACTATGCCCGGATGACTCCCGGTATGAATGCCCTGAAAAGTCTGATGGATAAAACCGACAAGGTTCACATCAAAGGTCCCGGCACGGATTTGCAATTCTCCATCAAAGGCATTGGAGCGGTCTCTTGCGGCGGTGATCGGAATATCCCCGATGGCGAGGTGTTTTCCTGTCCGGTCAAGCACTCGGTGCAAGGGCATGTCTCCTTCAACGCGCCCACCATTTATCAGGGAACTGGTTTTGACAACGTGAGGCTTGCCTTCGATCAAGGCCGGGTCGTCGAAGCCACCGCCAATAACACCAAACGTTTGAATGAGATTTTGGACAGCGATGCCGGAGCCCGCTACATCGGGGAATTTGCGCTGGGTTTCAACCATCACATTCTTCACCCCATGCGTGATATCCTGTTTGATGAGAAAATCGCCGGCTCCTTCCATTTCACTCCCGGTCAAGCCTACAAAACAGCAGGCAATGGCAACTCCAGCCGGATCCATTGGGATATGGTTAACATCCAGCGCCCGGAATATGGTGGAGGAGAGGTTTGGTTTGATGGCAAACTCATTCGCAAGGATGGACTTTTTGTGCCACAGGGGCTGCGGAAGTTGAACCCCGACTTTCTTGCCAAGTAGACCGGCCCTACCAAAATCCAGAATCGCCCAGGGCTATGTGCCGCTGATCAGTAAAGCCTGCGCGTTGTGGGTTGCACGTTTTGCCGTGATTCTAACGAAGGAGGATGGCTGCTAAGATTGCCAGGCATTCTTGAGACTTCACCCTGCAAAGCTCCACACTCTCTGAATAATCAGAAAAAGAAACGCCGTGGAGCAACCATACATCAGGATGCCATTAGTGGCCATGACCGGTCCCAGCCTTTGCCAGGGGGGGCGCAAAACCAGATCGCCGTAGCCAAGGGCCGTTAGCGAAGTTCCTGAAAAATAGATGGCCTCTCCGATGGAGGCAAACTGACCCAGCAGTCTAAAGAATCCCCCCCATGCCCACGACTCAACCATATGCGTGCAGAATAAGATCATAAAAGCGACAAAGACTAAAACGGGCTCCGCAAAACGTGGTCCGACCCAGTCAATCATCCATGGTTTTGCATCAACCAACAGCCGTCCTGTTTCGATGAGGATGAGGGAGTGAAAAGCAAACAGAACGCCTGCCAATAAAATGGAGCAGGCATAAATTTGTCGAACACGATTGGGGGTGGTCATTTGAAAAAATGATCTCCGATCATGCCTGCGCGTGGCTTGGCTGCTCCTCCGCTTCAGGTGCCTCGGGAACCCCAAACCCAAGATTTGCATAGATGGTTTTGGTGGCTGAGGATTGGTTGAGCGTATAAAAATGGATTCCGGCAACGCCTTGATCGAGTAGGTCTGCGGCTTGTTCGGTGGCGTAGTGAATGCCAACACGCCTCACGGCGTCGGCGTCATCACCCGCACGGGCCAGGGCCTTGAGGAGGCGGGCTGGAAACCGGGTTCCTCCTGCCAACTCGGCCATGCGACGCAACCCCGAAAGACTCGTCACTGGCATCAGGCCGGCCACAATGGGGACGGTCACTCCAGCCAGTGCGCACCGTTCCCGGAAATCATAAAAATCGTGATTGTCGAAAAAGAGTTGCGTGCAAATGTAGTCGGCTCCGGCATCCACCTTGGCCTTGAGGTAATCCATTTCGACGAGACGGTTGGGAGTGGAAGGGTGGCCCTCAGGAAACCCGGCAACTCCAATTCCAAACCCGCGGGGATCCGGATGGGCTCCTTTTTCGTTGAACGTTCGGATCGCCCGCACCAAGTCAATCGCATTGGGGAAGGCATCCATGGAATGATCATGCACTACGCTTCCCCGGGGAGGATCACCACGAAGGGCCAACAGATTTCCGACACCTGCTGTTGCGTAGCGTCCAAGGATTTCTTCAATGTCACCCAGGGTGTGGCCGATGCAGGTGAGGTGAGGGATGGGGTCCAGGGTTGTGCTGGTTTTAAGCCTCACCACAAGATCATGGGTGCGCTCGCGGGTGCTGCCACCCGCTCCGTATGTCACGCTCACAAAATTAGGAGCCAAAGGTTCCAATTGCACAATCGTGTCAAATAGCGCTTCTGTGCTCTCATCCGTTTTTGGAGGAAAAAACTCAAAGGAGAAGGTTGTCTTCCCCATGGAAAAAATATCGTTGATATGCATCGGCAGAAAAAATGCCTGCAGAAGTGCTCGCAGGACAGAATTCAAACACTAACGCGCTTGCGGGTTCCCGTCGAGTCTGATCCTTTGGTCGGCACGCACGAATACTTTCGACTCCTGCAAAAAACTCCGACACCCTGCACCAACCCCATGAAATTGAGCTGCCAAAACATTTCGTGTCATCGGGAGGATTGGAATCTGCAAGGAGCCACGCAACTAAACGATGTCAGCACCTCCTTTGATGGTGGTGCTCTCTGTGGGTTGGTGGGACGTGGCGGTTGTGGAAAAAGTCTGCTCTTGAATGTTCTCGGACTGCTGGAACTCCCGGATTCCGGATGTGTGCATGTGGAAGGGGTCGATACCTCCCTCCTTGCTCCGGAAGCTCTGACCGCGTTGCGCAATGAGTCCTTCGGGTTTTTGTTTTCCGAGACCGCTTTGCTGCCTGCTTTTTCCATTGCAGAAAATGTGGCCATGCCGCTGTTTCGGATTTGTGGGATGAACCCGGAAGAAGCACAAGAGCGCACCATGGAGGTGCTCGATTTTTGTGAGATTGCGGCAGAGGGGGACAGTGTGGCGGGTGAGTTGGAGGCGCTGCCGATGTGGCGCACGGTTTTTGCAAGAGCCCTTGTTCACCGACCCAAAATCCTGATTGCCATTTCCCCCCGTCAGGAAGATGACCTGCTGCCCCTGGCCAGGCGCGTTGCTGAAGAAACCGGTGTTTGTATACTTTGGGGAGGGCAGTCCCCCTCGCTGCTTGCCCATGCCCACCGATTGATCCGGATGCAGGAAGGAAATATCATCGAGGACCAATGCCTGTGATTGCGGAGTTCAGCCCCACGCTGGCCGAGGTGGCCAGCACGTCTTCTTCCAACCTTGCCTTCGCCCTCAGGGGCCTCCCTGCAAAACGCAGGCAGGCCGCTCAGGTTTTTTACCGGTTTTGCCGGGTGGTGGATGATATTGCTGACGAGGCCAGCCTCGCTCCCGAGTTCAAACGCCAGGCTCTCGAGGCTTGGGAGAATGCTCTTTCCTCCCAAAAAAATTTGCCGCCCGAGCTCTTAAGCGTCATCGAGGAATACCACATCGATCCTGAACTGCTCATCGCGATTGTGCAGGGTTGTGAGATGGATATTGCGCCCCAACCTTTTGAGACTCTGGCCGGCCTGCGCGAATATTGCTGGAAAGTGGCCTGCGCGGTCGGGTTGGTAAGTATCCGGATTTTTGGGTGTCAAGACCCACAAAGTGAGCGTTACGCCCTTCACTTGGGTTATGCCCTGCAATTCACGAACATTCTGCGTGATGTGGGCGAGGACGCTGCCTTGGGTCGGGTGTATTTGCCAAATGAGCTCCTGGCAAAGCATGGTGTGAGTCGGGACGGCATGATAGCCGGCAAACCCAACGGAGACTTTTTGGGGCTGATGGAGGAACTGGGCCGCCATGCCGATTCCGAATTTCAAGCGGCTCGACAGAACCTCACCCCCAGAGACTCCAAGGCGCTGCTCTCGGCCGAAATCATGGCTGCAATCTACGGTCGACTTCTGAAATCCATGCGAGCCGGCCGCTTTCAAGTGTTCTCTAAAAGGTATTCCATCCCACGCTTGCAAAAGCTGGCCATTGCATTTCGTGTGGCTATTCAGTTGAAATTTTGATTTTCAGACCTTGCCAACCGCTCGGTTGCGGGTTTTGCTCGCTGGAATAAATAATTTATGAGCACACCCAATATTCCCGCTTTGGAAACCGCAGCCCGCGACGCTCGCGGCCTGGCAATGGATGCCATCGCCAAATGCAAATCCGGCCATCTTGGCCTTCCTCTTGGTTCCGCTGAAATCGGCGCAGCTCTTTACGGGCATGCCCTCAGCCACAGTCCCGACCATCCGCGCTGGCTGAACCGTGATCGGTTTGTCCTCTCCGCAGGTCATGGCAGCATGTTCCTCTACTCCTGGCTGCACCTCTCGGGGTATGACCTCTCCATGGAGGAAGTCAAAAATTTCCGTCAACTGAACAGCAAAACCCCCGGTCACCCGGAGTTCCATGAAACTCCAGGTGTGGAAGCCACCACCGGTCCGCTGGGGCAGGGTGTTTCCAACGCCGTGGGCTTTGCCATCTCGTCCAAAATGTCTGAGGCGAGATTCAACACACCTGAACACACGATCTTTGATCACCACGTGGTCGCCCTGGCCGGAGATGGCTGTTTGCAGGAGGGTATTGCCCAGGAGGCCAGTGCGTTGGCAGGCCACCTCGGGTTGGATAACCTGATTCTGTTTTATGATTCCAACAATGTGACGCTTGATGCCATGGCAAATGTCACCCAGAGCGAGGACACCGCCGGACGTTACACCGCCTACGGATGGGACGTTCAGCAGATCGACGGTCATAACCTCCATGAGGTGCTTTCGGCTTTTGAAAAAGCGAAATCCACAACCAGTGGAAAACCTCAACTCATCATAGCCAAAACCCTCATCGGGAAAGGCATTCCCGAAGTTTCGGGGACCAACAAGGCGCATGGTGAAGCTGGTGTCAAATTTGTTGCCGAAGCCCGTCAGGCGCTCGGCCTTCCTGCAGAGACGTTCTTTGTGGATCCCGGAACCACGGCCTATTTTGCAGCGCACAAAAAGTCTCTGGAATCCACATACGCGGAATGGCAAACCACCTACGAAGCTTGGAAAAAACAGAACGGCGACCTTGCTTCCGAACTCGAAGACGCCATTGCCGGCAAAGTTCCCGACCTCCTC
>JBGTAR010000122.1:0-7875 GCA_041749815.1 Terrimicrobiaceae bacterium | reverse complement strand
GATCCGGGATGTTGCTCAGGTGGTAACTCAGGGTTTCGACGCGGTTGGGCTGTTGCATCCCAAGCTTCTTCCAGAGTTACTCAAGCTTGTACATTTTATTCGTATTTATTTTTCCTGCATTTTTAATGCGTTTGCCCTGATGAGTGGCCAATGGAGCGCCGACTCCCGTGCTGAGAAGGTTGCTCTCCACTCGATTGGCACCGCCGTTGATCGTGATTGAGCCGTTGCTATAATTCTGTCCACCGGCAGTTACATTAACACCTGCTACAGCGGTCCAGCCATTCTGGCCGCCGAGGTTCCCTACCGTCAGGCCGTTGAAGTTTTCCTCGAGGAGCAGGGCTCCGTGGGTGGCATTCGCAAAAGCGAAAAGGAGAATGAGGGATGCGAGCTTTTTCATAGTTTGAGTGGTGTTGGGGGTTGTTATTTGGGTTCTTGGGTTGGTTGGACTATACACGATTTAAGAACAGAGGTGAGACGATATCCGATTTGGCTTGTGTTTGTTGCCGACCGAATCTGTCTGGACTCCGGCTCCGGCATTGCGCCGAAAAGCCCTTGTTGCGTTCGGCAAGCGACACACCCACGATCAGCAGACGACTCACGATGACCAGCCGTAATCGCCAAGATTGGGCAACCATGCTCTGTAATCCCATGAAGGAGAGACCGAAAGAAAATCACACGGCTACATCCTCAGCCGTTGCCGTGCCGATTCTTTCGGATGTCGATATCCTGGTTGTTGGCTCCACGTCCGCGGCAGTCGCGGCCTCGCTCGAAATTGCCCGCGGCGGTCGTTCCGTGATGCTGGTCGGCGACCTGAGTTATCTCGGCAGCGATCTGGCGGGAACCTACAATCTCTGGCCCGGCGACTGGGTGAACGAGGATCCTCTCCTGCGTTCCGCATTCTCCGAAAGCGCCACTTTTCCTGCGAGGCCCGGTGCCATAAAGCGAGCGATGGAGGAGGCCCTCCTGGCAGCCAGAATTCCTTTTCTTTTTCAGAGCCGCCCGGTTGCCATTCTTCGAAACCCTGCCGGCGAAATCGCGGGGGTGGTCTTCTCGGTGCGAACCGCCCTCGTCGCCATCACTTGCCGTAGCATTGTCGATGCGACCGACCAAGGCCTCGTGGCGCGCCTTGCAGGAGTGCCACTCCGGCGGCGGGCGGACGGCCCTTCCTTCCTGACCTGGACCGTTCTCGGAACGAAGCCGCCAAAGGCGTGGCCCGGGGACGTGGAAGAGATTCAGCCTGCATTCCTGCAACTGCGAGAGGATGGGGACGCCACCTACCGCGCCTTCCGCTTAAGGGTCGACCGGGAGGTACTCGGGCCGGATCCGATGGCGGCCGGACATGTCGCCCGAGCCTTGCTGGTGGACGAAAACATTCTCATGACTGCGGACCGGCCGGAGGATTCTCCTCTCGAGATGGTCGCGACACCGGCCTACCTCGCCGACCGGATTGATGATCTTGACCTTGGCGGCATCGAGATTTCACCCGGGCTTTGGATGGTGAACGGCATGCTTCCGTTTTCCGCCTGCGGCGTGTCCAATTTTCAACGGCCTGACCAAGCCGTCGCCCTTGGCCGAAGAATCGGAACGGAGGCTGCTGCTATGCCCCTGCGACCGCCGGCAGATTCCCTCTTCTTACAACAGGGCGGCCCGGAAACCGGCGACTTCCGCTTCGCCCGGGTTTTTCTCAGGGGGAAGCAGCGGATTCTTTCTTTGGACGCCTGGGCGTTTTCCTCGCTCGGATCATTCGACGTGGTGATAGCCGGCGGGGGCACCGGGGGGGCGCCCGCCGGCATCGCCGCCGCCAGATCCGGAGTTAGCACGCTCGTTCTCGAAATGCAGCACGGGCTGGGGGGGGTAGGTACCTTGGGACTCATCAGCTCCTATTGGTTTGGAAACCAGGTCGGCTTCACCGCGGAATTAAACGAGGAGGTCAGCCGCTTCGATTCCCTAAGCCGCGCAAAAAACGGCGCGTCGTGGAAACCGGAGGTCAAATCCCGGGTCTACCATCGGATGCTCCAGGAGGCCGGCGGGCGGGCCTGGATGGGAAGTTTCGCGTTCGGAGTCAGGATGGAAGGCGAGAGAGTGGCCGGGCTTTTGGTTTCGACGCCCTTCGGATGCGGCCTGATCGATTGCGGGAGTGTTGTTGACGCAACCGGAAATTCCGATATCGCCGCCGCAGCTGGCGCGCCGTGCCGCGTGATTGGAGCGCACCACGTCGCGGTGCAGGGCGCTGGCCTGTCGGCGCGAGCGCATCCGGAGGCAGGGTACCAGAATTCCGACCACACTTTCATCGACGACGCGGACCCCGTCGGCGTCACCGGCGCCTTTGTCCATGCCCGGGCCAAGTATCCTCGCGATTTCGACACCGTTTCGATGGTGAACACACGGGAGCGCTGCCAGATAGTCGGCGAATTCGAGGTGTCGCCCCTCGACATTCTAGCCCACCGCACCTTCCCCGACACGGTCTTTGTGGCCTGCAGCAATTTCGACACCCATGGCTTCACCATTCATCCGGTATTCATGATGGCTCCACCGGGCCACGATCCGGTCCCCGCCAGCGTGCCTTTCCGTTGCATGCTGCCGCAGGGCATCGACGGTGTGGTGGTCACCGGGCTGGGCATGAGCGCACATCGCGATGCCCTGCCTTTGCTGCGGATGCAGGCGGATGTGCAGAATCAGGGCTACGTGGCCGGGTTGGCCGCCGCCAGTTCCGCCTCGACGGGAGTGGCGTTTCGTGATCTCGATATCCGAGCTCTTCAGCGTGAACTCGTGTCACTGCATATTCTCGACGCGAAAGTGCTGGAGCAGCGCGACTCCTTTCCAATGAGTCCTGAGGACGTGCAGAAAGCGGCCCGCCGGGATTTAGGAGAGCTCATGAATATCGCCATCTTGCTGGCCCATCCTTCGCAAAGCCGGACGCATCTCCTCGAAGTCATGGCCTCCGATCTGGACCGCAACCGCCGCAGGGATGCAGCGCGCATTCTCGGCATGATGGGTGAATCCGCTGCGGTTCCCGTCCTGAATGAGACCGTTCTCTCCCTGCCCTGGGACGAAGGGTGGAACTACCGCGGCATGGGGCAGTTCGGCAGCAGCATGAGCTGGCTCGACTCGGTTGTCATTGCCTTGGGAAAAACGCGGAGCCCTGAAGGCGTCGAAGCCGTCGCCTCCAAAATCCGTGAACTGGACGGGAAGGCCGAATTTTCCCACTGTCGGGCTGTCGGCCTTGCTGCGGCCATGCTGCCCGATCCCCGGCTGGCCGCCGCTCTCGAACACCTGCTGGAAAAGGACGGCATGCAAGGCCACGCCCTAGGAAATCTCGAAGCCGTCCGGGCAGGAGCCAACGGCAATCCCAACGAAACCGAAACCCGCAACCTATCTTTGCGCGAACTCTATCTGGCGATGGGACTGTTCCTTTCCAGCGATCCGCACAAAATAGGACGCCGGATCCTGGAGAGCTATTCGTCCGATCTTCGCGGCCCGCTTGCCCGCTATTCGCAGGCCTTGTTGGCCAATGACGACCACGACGGCCTCCGCCGCGATCTTGCCTGAGTCTTTCCGCCTTTGGCCCGGGTCGCTGGCACCTCCGCCAAGTCACCCGGCTTCTTTTTGCCGGGGATAGCGGAAAAAACCTTTCCGAACTGCGCCGAAAAGCGGTTGTATCCCTTCATCGCAGGCCTACTATAGGCATCGATCAGGCAGCCAAATGAGCACCACCCCTCCTCCCGCCCCACCGAAGTCACCCGATCTCCTTGAAAGGATGCCCCTGCTCCAGTCTTTCATGGTGGCGCTAGAACGTGAGACGGGAATGTCGATGAGCTTCGACGACATGACGGGGTTCGTAACTGGCTTTCATTCCGACGTCAAACCCATGCATCTTGATTGGGAGCACCAACTCCATGCCTGTGAATTTTGTTCCTTCGCTAAAGAGCAACCCCGCGGGTATTTGGAATGCGTTCTCAACAAACTCGTCGTCAACCGCATCATCCTGCGCAAGCGCAAGGGACTCGAGGGCCATTGCCGGCTAGGGCTTTTCGACATGGCCGAGCCCCTCATTCATGGCGGGCGGGTCCTCGGCATCTTCAGTTACGGTTCGGTGTTGGTTCGTGGCAGGGAAAAACTCACCCGGGAAAAAATTCATCGCTATTGCCAGCGCCGGAATCTCGACCCCAAGCCCTTCCTGGAGACCCTGAAAAGTGTCTCACTGATCGACGAGGATTCCCTTCCCCGTCACCGGGAGGCCCTGCAAGCCGTGGTGCGGCTGGCGGAGTATTTCTGCGAATCCTTCGGCGTTCAACAGGCGATCTATCGCAATCGGGAGTTAAAGTATCCTTATGTGGATCCCGAGCATATGCCTTACGTGGTGAAAGCGGCGATGCAGTATGTGATCACCCACATCGACGAACCCTTCATCGTCAAGGACATCGCCAGCCACCTTCACTGCCATCCCGATTTTTTAAGCCGGCGCTTCAAGCAGCATACCGGGGTGGGTCTCAGTGACTACCTCAAGCAGGTTCGCGTCGATCACGCCAAGCGCCTGTTGGAAAACCCAAAAATCGACATCGGCATGGCCTCGGAGATGTCCGGCTTCTCCGACCGGGTGCATTTCAGCAAGGTTTTTCGCCGTCTCACCGGGGTTACACCCGGACAATACCAGCGCAAGGCGACCGGAGCAGGCGGGTAGCCGACCGGCACCAATCCGTTCGGCAATCAACACACCGGCGGTCAGCGGCCGACTCACCTCGACTTAGTAATCCGCTTAGTGTGTAGGAAACTCAAGCTGCTTCAATTCAACCCCAGACCGACATTACCCGGAGATCTCTGGAAAAGCCGTTCAGGCTCCATATCCGACAGCAAAACATTACAACGCAACCCGCCCCTCCCTAGCTCCTCTCGATGAAAAGAAACTCCTTCCCCCTCCTTGCCGCCTTCCTTTTTCTCTGCGCCTGTCCTCTGCCGGCGGCGGAGCCCGTGACCTTGCTTGGTCCGGGGGCCGACCAGCCCACGCTGAAGGCCAACTCGCCGGAAATCACCTTTGAGCAGAGCACGGAGTCCGTCTCGGTCGAAGTCGAACCCGGCGGCAAAAGCCCCGTCCTCTCCATCAGTCCCTCCTCTGGCGCTCCCTGGAACCTGGCGGACTTCGGCCACATTGAAGCGCTAGTCACCAATACCGGCACGCAACCCCTCAGTCTCAGCCTTCGCGTCGACAACCAGGGAGATCATTCTGGGAAACCATGGAACACCGAGTCGGCAAGGATCGCACCCGGCCAAACCGCCCCCATCAAAGTCATCTTCGGCCACCACTACGGCTATCGCCCGGGATATCGGCTAGATCCCTCCGCCATCTCCGGGATGCTTCTCTTCACTGAGAAATCCGACACACCGATCAGCTTCCGCATCGAATCCATTAGCACCGGTGGCGAACCCGGCGAGAAACCCCCGGTTGATCCCCGCTCGGTCCGCATCCGTCCTCCCGACGGCTACATCGTCGGCGGAGCCGCTGCCAGTCTCGATTCCGCAACCCAATTTCAGCCCAGCAAAGGAGTGACCGCGGAGGTGACGGGCAGTGCCGGTCAACAGGCCGTGGAGATCCGCCTCGAAGGCGGTGTCGGGGATCGCCACCTCAGTCTTGTGCCGCCCATGGGAGCGTGGAACCTCAGCCGCTCGACCCAACTCGAGGTCGGGCTCACCAACACCGGAAACACCCCCATCGCTCCCACCGTTCAGTTGACCAACACCGGGGCCGATGAAAGGTCTGACGTCGTAGCGCCGGAACAGCCGCTGGCCCCGAACGCCACCACCACCATCATTCTCCCTTACGCCGCCCAAACAACGTGGATGGGACCGGCGGGAGACCTGACCGTCGCCGCTAACCGCAAGGGCCAGCCCGGCACCGGAAGCAAATTTGCCAGTGATAAACTGGCCAAGATCATCTTCCGTTTTCCCGGCGAGGACGAATCCTCCCTGCGAATTGACTCCATCCGCGCCGTTGCCGTCACCCAAAAAACCCCGGAATGGCTCGGTCAGCGGCCTCCGGTCGAAGGCGACTGGAAAGTGACCCTCGATGAGAATTTTGATGGCGACTCCCTCAACGAAGACATCTGGGATGTGACCGGCCCCAACTACTGGGGACAGAGGAAACTCACTCACTGGAGTCGAAACAATGTGATTCTGAAGGACGGGACGGCCATTCTCCGCCTGGAGAAAAAACCCGGTCCTCACAACGACGACCCCGCCTCCGGACATGAATCCGAATACGCCGGCGGCATCCTTCGCACTTATGACAAATGGGCCCAGCTCTATGGCTATTTCGAGACCCGGGTGAAGCTTTCCGACAAGACCGCTCTTTGGCCAGCATTCTGGCTCATGCCCGACCGCGGGCCCGCCGCCGGCGACCAATACAAACGCCAGAGCACGTCCGGCAAAGGAATGGAGTTTGACATCCTCGAGCAGCTAACCCGCTGGGGCCCCTACCGCTACACCATCGCCATGCATTGGGATGACTACGGCAAGGCGCACAAGGCCACTGGAACGGCCGTTTATTTCAACCCGGATCCTGAGGGTTATGTCACCGCCGGGCTGCTTTGGCTGCCGGGTGAGGCCGTCTTCTATTGCAACGGCAGGGAAGTCGCACGGTGGAAGAACGAACGCGTCAGCGCCGAACCCTCCTCGATCCTCTACACCATGCCGATCGGCGGATGGGACAACGAGCATTACCCCGTAGACGCCGAGTTGCCCGCCGACTTCGTCATCGATTACGTGCGCGTCTGGCAGCGCGCCGACCTGATGGAGGCGAAGCCTTAGTCCCTTTCTTGAAGATACCACCATGCGGTGCGATTAGCGCCACCACTTTTATTCAGTGTTTCCTTCCCGGCTGTTAGTGTGCGAAGCAAACTGAATGGATGATTGGGCGTTTTCGATATTCGCCCGGCGACATTCCTACCCGCTGCCAGAACGCCATGGCAAAGTATTGGCTGCTGGCAAATCCGAGATCCACGCACGATCCTCCTGCGCTGTGGAGCCCCATAAAGCCCATCACTTTCTCGATGAGGCAAATATAAATTAGATGCCCAAGGACTGGAAAGCTGCCATACTGTCCAGATGACAGCATTGCAGCGAGCAGACATACAAAAGTCGGTCGAGGCTTGGAAGCGGGCCGCACCAGTATTGGAAAATGTTCGACGCGCAGACATCCGTGAGGCGGAAACAATTTCTTCAATCGCTGCCTTTCGTGGAATGGCACTCGCAAAGGCCAAGACCCACCCGCCAGCATTGACATCGGGACTGGTGGAACAACAGCAGTGGTTTCGGCGGCTCGCTGAAGGCCGATGACCGAGCTTTTTTCTCTGGCATTGGCTATTCAGGATGCCTGCCAAAAAAACGGCTGGCCATTTTGCGTAATCGGAGGACTCGCAGTCCAACATTGGGGAGAACCTCGGTTTACCAAGGATGTTGACCTAACCATCCTAACAGGTTTTGGCGACGAGGCACCTGTCATTGAGGGGTGCCTTGCCCTTTACATGCCACGTATCGAAAATGCACGAGACTTCGCCTTACAAAATCGCGTGCTTCTACTGAAATCCATCGATGGACTCGGGATCGACATTGCGCTAGGGGCACTCGATTTCGAGCGGTCTGCCGTGGAACGAGCCTCCGAAATCGAAGTCCTTGATGGAAAATACCTGCGCCTTTGCACCGCTGAGGACCTGATCGTGATGAAGGCATTTGCTGACCGGTCGCTAGTGTGCTGGTTGTTAAATAGCTATACAAAACACAAATTGGCGGTTACGATTGGCGGATGGCCCGTCCAATCCGCATTCTCGCAGCAAGCCCGGAACAGAAACGCAGCTTGGAGGCGATGATTTCTCGTCCAACCAC
>JBGTAR010000121.1:0-25167 GCA_041749815.1 Terrimicrobiaceae bacterium | reverse complement strand
GATCCGGGATGTTGCTCAGGTGGTAACTCAGGGTTTCGACGCGGTTGGGCTGTTGCATCCCAAGCTTCTTCCAGAGTTACTCAAGCTTGTACATTTTATTCGTATTTATTTTTCCTGCATTTTTAATGCGTTTGCCCTGATTGTTGAGGGAAACATGGCGGGCCGGCGTGTAGCACCGGGTGAACAACTGCCTCAGGAAAACCCAGAGAATCAGAAGAACCCCGATGACAACGTGCGCGCCGTGGAAGCCGGTGATTAGGAAGAAGGAAGATCCATAGACGCCGCCCTCGTTAAACCACAGGCCCAGATGGTGAAGGTGATACCACTCGTAGCATTGCACGCCAACGAAGATGGAACCCAGAACGATGGTGACCAGGAGCCACATCAATCCAGATTTGCCCTTCTGCACAGCACCCTCGGCCCAGTGATAGGTGAAGCTGCTTGCCACAAGAAACACAGTATTAATTCCTGTGAGCACCCAGGGAAGTGAGGCATACTCGGGATTGGGTGGCCACGCGTGGTCCGGCTGCCATGGGAAACCGTTTTCCGACCACCGAAGGATAAAATAAGCACCAAGCAAACCCGCGAAGAGCATGGCCTCTGAGGCGAGGAACATGATCATCCCAAACTTGCTGGTTTCCGGTGAGGCCTTTTCGTGGCCATGGTGTTCCTCGTGGGTCAGGACTGCAGTGCTCATTCGTTGTTTATCAATCGGTGTAAGGGGTTGGCTTGTATCTGATTTCTACGTGGGAGCGCAAGCTCAGGATGAAAGAATATGCCGCGGTGCCATCAAGCACCGTGGAAAGCGGACAGTTGATGGCGCCCCTGCGGTGTGAAGCCTGATTGCCGTTTCAAATCTCAGCACCTAGCCCCCTTGGTAATAGCCAAAGCATTCGGTACAGGGTGGATTTTTAGATGAATTTTGTGGTGGTGGTGGAGGAGGCGCTGGTTGGGGCGGACGAGGCGCGGGCGCTCGAACTGGCGGCGGTGGCTGAGGTTTGGGATTTGCCAGATTGCGCAGAGTGATATTTTGAACGGTCGAACGGAAATTTGCGACGCCCCCGGGGATTTGGTCATGGAGGGTGTAATTGCTGACAAGCAGTTTGCCGTCCACCTTGTCGGCATTTTGGAGCGCAATCATTTCAAGAATAATATCCAGGCTGGGCAGCGGGTCGAATTGGTCGGATAGCAGGCCCGAGGTCTCCACAAAACGACCAAGATCAAAAGTGTCCACATCGGGGAGGCGGTCGTCGTCTGTCTGGAAGGCGATCATCTGCCCGGGCTCAAGCAGGATGGATTCACCGGGAACCGACTTGATGTAGGCCCGCAGGGTGCCTTCCAACACAAAGATTTTGATGGTGCCTGGACCGCCATCTTTTCCAGGTGTGAACTCAATCGCAATGGTGGTCCCGGTGATGGCCGCTGTGACAGCGGCTGTTTTGATGGTGGCCCCGCCAGCCCCCTTGGGGACCTGCATCAGGATCACGCCCTGACTCAGCTCCAAGTCGCGGGTGCCACGGGCAAAGGAGAATTGGGAATTGGCACCGAGGCGGGCAATGCTCTTGTCGTTGAAGATTAATTCGGCACGGGATTTTGCTCCCGTCTCGAGTGTGGAGTGGCCGCGAAGGGTGTCCCCGATTGAGGCCGGACGTGTGGAACCGGCGTCTGCCAGCACCACCTTGTTGATGGCAGCGGTGACTTGGGCGGACTCCAGCACGGCGGCTTGCGAGTGACCCGTGAGGGTGAGAATTGCCAGGAGAAGGATTCTTTTCATGGTGATGACTTAGAAGTTAATGGAGGCGGTGATGCCTCCACCGATGTTACCGACAAAATAATCAAATTCACTCTGGTTTGAAGAGTTCCAACCAAGCCAGCTTGAGGCCGAAATGTTGATCCATTGAAGAGGCTTGAAGCCCACTGAGAGGCCAAAGGAGTTGCGAACGTCAGCGCGGTCCCCCTCCAGAAATGCCAGCACGTTCATTTGGTAAAACAGTGAGGTCTGGATATATCGTGTCCAGTCGATCTGATGCGCTGCAAAAATGGAGAAGTCGTGAGCAAGTGCAAATCCCGGTTCGCCACCAAGCACAAAATCCGCCTCCGCAGAGAGGAAGAGAGCATTGGCTCGACTGAATTGGAACGTCTTCCTCAAGCCAGTGACCAGGGAGTGTTCCTGCAGCAACTCCCCGCCGGTCCTGCCAAACAGCAGCGTGTATTCATAGCGGGCGTAGAGGCCGAGATCTGCAAATTCACGAAAGACTTTCAGGATGCCGGCGGAGGTTTCCAAGGAATTAAAGTCGAGCACCGGATTTCTAAAGTAGCGATATCCGGTAAAACTTGCGGCGCCTTCAAAGAAAAAATTTCCACCCAGATGAGGGAGAACAATGGCATTGGCGAATGCACTCATGAAGACATCGCTGGATGGGGAATCCGGGGTGTAAAACGCATTGCTCGTCCAGGTCGTAGCATACCCGGCTCCTATGCTGAATGGCTTGTAGAGGTCGGCACGTGTGAGCAAGAGCTGCTCACCAAGGTCTGGGTCGGCAGCGCTCGCCACCGCAAATTGATCATTCGGCGTGAACGACTCAGTGCGGTTCAATGCAGAGAGGGTGTCCCGGGTGTTTCTGGCGGCCTCGGTGTTTCCTTGACCATACAGGTGGGAAACGAACAACGAAAAAGTGAATGCTAACCAAAATGAGTGTTTCATCAAAAAATTTTGTGCTAAGTCAGAGAAGATGACTCGTTTCCCTCCGTCAAGCCTTGGATTGGAAGCTGGAAAATATTTTTCACCCACCACTCAACGGACACTCCTCTGCTGCGGGGGCTCTCTGCTATTTTGTGCCGCTGTGATTTTTATCGGAGGGAAGCCCGTTGAAAAGCTCGCCCAGGCAGTATCGGACGGGATGGTCCAACTGGCAAAACAACCTGAGCCCCCCTTTGAATTTGCCCAGGTGCTGATCGATTCTTCGTCACTGAACTTGGACCAACTCCCGGACGAGGACATTCAAGGCTCCCGGGAATTGCGGGCCATGGCCGAGGGGTTTCCCTGGTCGCGCCAGGTATATGCCGGCGCTATTGACCGGCTCATTGGAGCGGGAGCGAAGCTGGTTATTTTGGACGTGCTGCTGTTTGGCGAACGTGAGGGCGATCAGGAACTCCACGACGCTCTGGCCAGACACCCGGGCAAGGTCGTGATCATGTCCAACTTTGTGCAGGATCAGGGACCCGATGGAGCAGCGATCATTCGCTTCCAAATCCCAAATGACTCCACGCTGCCGCCGGGGACAGCTGTTGGTTTCGCCAACTTCTGGCGAAGTGAGGATGGTGTGGTGCGCTCAGCCCCGTTTCGTATGCGAGCACCTGCCGGAGAGATCGTGTATTCCTCGCCCGCCATGGCGCTTGGGCTGCTGAAAGGCAGGGAGGCGATGGAGCAATTGCCGGACAGCTCACTTTTTATCCCTTCCTTAAAAGGACTGGCGCCTGATGTGAGGGTTCCCCTATGGCAACTTTTTAGCGAGCGGGAATGGGAGGCCAACCTGAAAAACGGTGAGGTTTTCCGGGATCGTGTGGTGGCGCTTGGAGCCTCAGCCCCGCAGTTTCACGATGAATTTGTGACCCCCCTTGGCACCTATATTGGTGCCGGACTCCATCTTGCAGCATTGGCTGCGGCATGGACCGGCTCGTTTTATTCCATGGCCTCCATCTGGTTCACGCTGGCGGGGCTTTTTCTTGGGGTCACACTGACGGCCTTCGCTTGGATCATGCCAAAAAACACGGCTGCCCGGATTGCGGTGATTGTCGCCGGCTTGGCTCTTGCCGTACCAGCCGGGCTCTTCCTCCTGGAATTCACTGGGAGGATGCCTCCTCTCTCAGCCTTTGTGATGGCTACTCTCGTTTCCAGCTTTTCAAATGTCTCGGTGGATTTGATTGCGGAAATCCGCGAGAGGAGAAGGACCCGCAGTGCCTTGGAGCGTTACGTTTCTCCCGGCCTTGCCAAAGAAATTCTGGATAACAAAGCCGAGTTTCTCCAGTCCCTTGGGGGAGCGCGCAGGGATGTGACAATCCTGTTTTCTGATGTGCGAGGCTTCACGGCACGAACCGAAGCTGGGGATCCCACACAACTCTTTGAGCAACTGAACGAATACTTCGGGTATATGGTTTCCGAGATTTTGGGGGCTGGCGGAGCCATTGATAAGTTTATGGGGGACGGAATTTTGGCCGTTTGGGGAACGCTCAGCAGGAGGACTCCGGAGGAGGAAGCCGCGGCGGCCATTGCGTGTTCCCTTGCCATGAAAGCCTCGTTGAATCATCTCAATGCCCAGCGGGCAGAACGTGGTCTTTTGCCATGGAAAATCGGAATTGGTGTTCACAGTGGCAGCGTTCTTTTTGGCAATGTGGGGAGCCAGGCCCGCATGGAGCCCACGGTGATCGGAGATCCCGTCAATTTGGCATCCAGGGTTGAGGGTCTCACAAAGGCCCTCAAATGTGATATCCTCGTCACGGAAGCCACCAAGCAACTGGCAGGAAATCATGCGCTCTACCGCCCCGCAGATCTCGTGAGGGTTGTTGGCCGCGGTGCGCCCGTGGAGGTTTTTACCTACTGGTCGGATGAGATTTCGGAAAAGGACCGTCTGGCCCATGAGAACGGGATTCGCTTGTTTCGAGAGGGAGATTTTACCCGGGCAAAGCTCGTCTTTGAGGAACTGGTAAGCTCTCAGCCCGGGGATTCCCTCGCAGCGATTTACATTCAGCGCTGTGCGAGTTACGAGGCGAATCCCCCTTCCTCCGACTGGGCCGGGGTTTTTCAAGCGGAGAGCAAATGATTTTCCAGTTGATTGATCGTTGGGAAGGGGTTCCTATTGTGATCAGCAATGTCCCGAACTATTTACCTTGATAACAATGCCACGACGCAGGTGGACCCCACAGCCTTTGATACCATGCTTCCATGGCTGAAGGACGAGTATGGCAATCCTTCCAGCTCATATGCCTTGGGGCGGCGTGCCGCGGAAGCCATCGAGGAAGCGAGGGGTCGGATCGCAGCCCTTGTTGGCAGCCCGGAGGAAGAAATCCTCTTCACGAGTTGTGGCACCGAATCGATCAATACCGCCATCCTTTCCTGCCTTGCCATCGACCCGGACAAAAAACATATCATCACATCTGCAGTCGAACACAGCGCCACCGTCAAAATCTGTGAATACCTGGACAAACGCGGCTATGAAATCACCTGGCTCCCGGTGGATTCCCAAGGCCTGCTTGATCCTAAATCCGTCGAAGCCGCGATTCGTGAGGACACAGCGGTGGTTTCATTGCTCTGGGCAAACAATGAGACGGGTGTGCTTTTTCCTGTGGAGGAAATCGCAGCCATCACCTCCTCAAAAAAAGTTCCACTCCATGTGGATGCTGTGCAGGCCGCAGGCAAGATCCCCATGAACCTCACAACCCTGGGTGCTCAATTTGTCTCCTTTTCGGGTCACAAAATTCATTCCCCCAAAGGTGTGGGCGCGCTGGCCGTCAGCCGTCGCCTTCGCTTCACCCCCCTACTCCGCGGGAGCCAGGAGGAAACTCGCCGAGGCGGCACCCAAAACGTGGCCAGCATCGTCGGTTTTGGAAAAGCTGCCGAGCTCGCGCATCAACACAGCGATCACTCCTTGGTCAAATCTTTGCGAGATAGATTCGAAGACCACTTGCTCCAGAATGTGGAAGGCGTCGAAATCAATGGCGACCGCGAGCACCGCCTGCCCAACACCTCCAACCTCGCCTTTGAAGGTCTCGAAAGTGAAGGAGCTCTCATCCTTTTGGGAGAAAAGGGTATCTGCTGCTCTGCAGGGTCTGCTTGCACAAGCGGTTCCGTCCATCCCTCCCATGTGCTCCGCGCGATGGGATTCTCGAATGACCGTGCCCGCGCCAGCCTGAGGTTTTCCTTCGGACGACTGAACAGCGAGCAGGATCTCCAGGATGCCTGCGAAATTGTCCCGGCTGTGGTAAAAAAACTGCGATCCCTCAAAGCTGAAGGTTCGCCCGTGGCTGTGGCGGCGTAAAATTTTGCTCACGAGAGGATTCGAACCTCCAAGGGTTACCCCATGCGCTCCTGAGGCGCACGCGTCTGCCAGTTCCGCCACGTGAGCGAGAGGGGGTAATTTCGCTGCAATCAAGCCGCCTGTAAACGAGAAAATTCCTGAAAAATAGTTGCAGTCCCCAAGCGTTGAAGCTTAACTTCACCCTCCACCCAGCCAACTCCTCGAAGTCGGCTTGAAATGCGCGGTTAGCTCAGTGGTAGAGCACTGCCTTGACACGGCAGGGGTCACAGGTTCGAACCCTGTATCGCGCACCATTTTTCCAAGCCCCTTTTTCGCCCGCCGAGCCGCATGAATAAAAGCTCTGCGGATTTTTGACTCCAAAAGTCACAGGTATGGGAAGTGCTGGAAAAAGCTGATTTCCCGGACACCCACTGACACCCGGATTTCACTGTAATGAAGGGTGGGTGACCGCGCTATGTAGTTCAAATTGTCAATGTGGCATGGTCGCGGTATAACAGTATTCATGCGTAGAGCTGAACCTT
This sequence comes from Terrimicrobiaceae bacterium, assembly GCA_041749815.1. Classification (GTDB taxonomy): domain Bacteria; phylum Verrucomicrobiota; class Verrucomicrobiia; order Chthoniobacterales; family Terrimicrobiaceae; genus JAJTZA01. Next base: position 18,611 of record JBGTAR010000121.1, on the reverse strand, counting down.
TCACCCAATTTCAAGAATCCACTTGGAAAAAGACGAGCAATCCTCAAGTAGTTCGCACACCTGAAATGCCATGAAGGTTCTCACCGTCCCTCTGGAATTGAGGCAGGAGTTGAGCCTCGAACCTGAATATGCAATGGGCTACCAAATTGGACGTGCCAAAATTCCTTCCGGGAGAATAGTTCGCGGCTACATCTTGAACTCCTCCATTTTTGTTTCGATTTCCGATGTGGAGCAGGCCAAGCAGGACACGAATGTCAGGCTACTTCTAGGGCTTGGGCTGATTAGTGCGGAATTGAATGTCGCCCTCAAATCTGTTCGAGAGACCGAAAAAGCGGATGTGATCGAACTGGAAAGGCGTCCGGTCAGTTCTCTCAAAGGCGTCAGGACTGTAAAGTCAGCTGAATTAAGGAACTTTTCGGCCCGTTTAGAGGAGGTTCTGGCAGGCCGGACTGGGGCGGCCAAAGATGCTCCAATCACCTCGACTGAGAGGAACGAAATTTTCAGACGATTCTCACATTTCAAAAACGACTTTCGAGTGACTTCAAGCAGGGGGCTCTCAGCGGGAACTTTTGCCACTACGGGAGTCGATGCCATTCACGTAAAGACGGGAATGGATGCAGTTCATCGCTACGCATTGCCAGACAAGCGTCCGGCGAACCAACGATTTTCTATAGCCCCCCCTGAGAGCACGCCATTGCAGCGGGGTATTGCCCAGCCTGCCTATGGAGAGACGGGAGGCGGGATTGAAGTTATCTTTGTTGACGGAAGTCCGGATAATACTGTCACCGGCCCAGTAGAAATCCCAGAACGATAGTGAAAACGGTGCATCTCAACGATAGGTGGAAAGAGATTCTGGCTCAAATGCCCGAGTCCGGCATGGGTTACCAGTTGATTGACGTGGAATTTCGGAGCGGACGAATCCTAGCGGGTCTGACTGTGGTTAATGGGGAAGAGTGCCAGTCAGATGTTGAATTCGATCCCAACGAGATTGTGGATGTCCGGTTACATCGCTAAAATCCAGCCGCTGGGGGGGCGCATATGGGTGTTCAAAGTAATAGCGGCAGATACCCTCTACTTCAAATCGGTGGGCGTCTTGTCACACGCCGATTCTGTTTCTTGCAAGTTAATGGTACGGACGTAGGCGGCACCTTGACGTGTCAAATTATACACGGAGTATCCCACATGGTGCGCGACGGGCTTGATGAAACCACAAGCTTCGAGCGCATCCATGTCATCAGACAAAAACCTCGCATCCTCGTGCGCAATTGAACCGCTGTTCCCAAATTGAACACCATGGTCATCTATGGCGATCATATCGGTTTCGCCACTTTGCTCGAAGTTGCGCAATGCGATCATTGCGAAGTCGGGTAACTTGCCTTCGGGGAGCATTATTTCAACGATGCGCCCAAAACCGTTCAATCGAGACATCACTTGCGCAAGGGTCTGATTCGCCGTTTTGAGTTCCTGCAAAACTTGGAGGTGATTCGATTGTAGGATAGAGTCGATTTGCTCGGAGAGATGATGCGTGTTGCAGATCAATTCTTTGAGTTCTTCATGTCGGTGCGTTTGCAGCCAGTCCAAAAATTGCTCTTTCCGCAGATTCTTCTGCTCCTTCCGTTCATCCATGAACAGACCAAGGAATTGCGTTATGGTGGCAAAAGCCATGACGGCGTCAATCGGGCTCATTCTTTGTAAGACAACAGTTTCCTTCTTATCAGGGCGGGTTCTGTTCGGCAAGGCAGGTTGCCTGCAGGATAAGCGCGGTGCAAAGATCACGTTGGCCCGATAGAATCGCCAAATGTGGAATTGAGTCGTTAAAGGCCCCCCCCAACTCGGGCGTGCTCTGCCTCCGTTGGGTCTTCAATCAAGTTGCTCCCAAACGGGAGCAGTTGAGCGTTTTTTAGCCGTCATATTTGGCGGCGATGAAAACAAACACGCTTCCCGAAAACGACATTCGCCACGCCGACCGCCGCCATCCGGTTGACTTTCTTGAACCCCTCGCGAATGCGGACGATGGACTTCAACGCATCTGCGAAGTGCTCAGCCGCACGTTCGGTTGGGTGGCCGAAGGTGGCACGGTTGAGCAAAAAGGACTTCGCGCTTCCGTGGTTCTCTATTGTGTCCGGGCCGACTTGATTGGCACGGACACGCTCGAAGAGCTTGGCGCAATGGCCGGGTTTCCACAACCCGCCGTTGAAAATCTTGTGGCGGATTTCTGCCACACCATCGGCTGGAAATGAAATCGCCAGCTCCAAAAGTGGAGAACGGCGGTGGAAATTCGCCAGCCACCGCCGAACTCCGGGCCATTTCCCTGAGAGCCCTGCTGGTATGGCATGGACTCGATCCCAAACCCGAAGGGTTGAGCGTCCGGGCGAAAACCGACCGCCACAACATCGTTGTGACTGGCAGCCGCTGGTATGACAATATGACCGGAACGGGCGGGGCCGGGGCCATTGATTTGGAAATGCACCTGACTGGCGTGGACTTTTCCACCGCCTGTCAGTCCCTCACCAATGAATTCCGGCCTTCGGCAGTCGCACGGCCAGGCATCGTATTTCCCCCCGGAAAACCGAACGAGTCCGAGCGGATGCCGTTCTCACAATTAATGGCGAAATACGCCGTGCGGGACGATGGCAACTGGCCGATTGCCCGCGCCTATCTCATTGAAACCCGAAAGATCGAACCGGCCATTGTGGACGATCTCCACGCCACGGGCTCGATTTACGCAAACGATCATCGCCCAAATCCCGGCCTTGTTTTCCTGCATCGCACCGACTGCGGGAAGGCTGTTGGCGCGACGTTGCGCGACACCCGGCACGAATCCTCCTTCCGTCCGACTCTCGGAAACAAGCTCACTGCGTGGTTTGCGACAGGCAATGTCCGGGAGGCGCATTTGGTGGTTGCGGTCGAATCTCCGATTGATGCGTTGAGTTACCACACCTTGTTTGGCGGAAAAAATGACGGCCTTGCCGTCGTCAGTTGCAGCGGATCGACCGTCCCTCATGAACTGTTGTGGAGTTCCTACGAACACCGTCAGCGGCTCATTGTCGGCCTCGACAACGACGCAGCCGGAGAGCGCGGCTGGCAAAAGGCGTGGGATGAGGCTGCCGACTGGACGGGGTTTCAAATTTCCTCCCACTGCCCGCAACTCAAAGACTGGAACGCAGATTTACTGGTCTCCGTTCAAGCCGTCCACCTCACCAAATCTCAAAAACTTTCGTCGCCAAACCTATGAAATCCGCCCCCCACATTATCATTCTGGAATCCTACTTTTTCGCCTACATCGACCGTGGCATCGGCGCGGACGCAACTCCGCTTTTCACGCAAACCCTCGAAGGCAGACCGCTGGTTGAAGTCATTGCGGAAACTTTTCAGATCCTGCCCGGCGAGGCAGGAGCAGCCATCGAATCAGCGCGGCAGGAGGTTTGGTTGTGAGCCGGGATATCTATCAGAGCATCACCGACCGGTTCCTTGAGCAGTTGAAAAGGGGAACCGTGCCGTGGCAGCAACCGTGGACCAGCGGCGTGCAAAACATTGTTTCCCGTAAATTCTACCGCGGAATCAATGCCTTCACGCTGGGCATGTCGGAACGTACCTCGCCGTTTTGGCTCACCTATAAACAGGCCAGTGACCTCGGAGGCCACGTCAAAAAGGGCGAGAAATCTACGCCCGTCATCTATTACAAAATTATCGAGAAAACGGACGAGGCCGGGAACGTAGTGGTTCGTTCGGACGGCAAAGCGGCCCGGATTCCCTTTGTCCGGTGGGCCAACGTTTTCAACCTCGATCAGACCGAGGGCATCGAAGCCCCGCAGATTTCGACTGCACAGACCAACAGCCAACCACTCGAAAAGGCTGCTGCCATCATCGCCAACGCTCGAATTTGCCCCATTCGACATGCGGGATTTTCAGCGACCTACTCGCCGGAAGACGATGTGATTCGGATCCCTGCTCAATCGAATTTCCGCAGCCCCGAGAGCTATTTTTCGACGCTCTATCACGAGGCCATTCATTCGACAGGACACGAGTCCCGCCTCAACCGGGAAGGCATCACCCAGCCGATCAAGTTTGGCTCGGAGCGATACTCTCGTGAAGAGCTGATTGCGGAATTGGGGGCCGCATTCTTATCCAATGAGGCTGGCATTCTCAATCAAGTCCAATTCGACAACTCAGCTGCCTATCTCAGTTCTTGGATCAAAAACCTCGAAAATGATCCGAAGCTGATCGTCCACGCCGCCTCTCAAGCGCAGCGTGGGGCCGACTTTATTCTGGGGATCGAGCAGAAGGAAAGTCTGCACGAGTCGCAGACGGCGACCGAGGAAGTGCCGAGCGTCGCAATGAAAGAACCGGAGGCCGTCGCTCGTATTTCCAGTCACTTCACGGCGTTGCAAACAAGCGGTCATGTCCCGCGAAAGAGCGGGATTCGACTATGAGATCTTCTTTGTTCTCACCGACGCACCCGCGTTTGTCTCCCGCTCATGGGTCGGAGCCGCTGACGGCACCGGGGGCGGCGCAGGCTTGCCCCACGTGCCTACCGTCTCCGTCCCATCAGCTCACTTTTCAGGACGACTTGCGCCTCGCTCTGGCCGCCATCGCCAACCCCGCAAATCAGCCCACTTGGGAAGACGACTTTCGCCCCGGTCGCCCATTGAAGAGAGGCGCCCGCTTCGCTCCCCGCCATACTTCAATCGGCGACTCCACCGGAAACCGACCCGCTTTCATTCATGCACTTGCGCCAAACATGGCCCCGAACGCGTTGAATCGCGGCCACTGCTCTGGACGGAGGGCACTGCGAGTCCTTGGCCCGTCCGCCATTGCAGACGCCGCAATCCAACGCAGCTTTCCCGAATCCTCGGGACCGATCCGCCCATTCGTTCCGTCCTCGCTCCTCCCTCACCCCATGCTCCGGGCGCAACGAATCGGCGGATTCATTCTGTCGCCATCAGGGGGATCACATCCTTTACCAACCCTCGACCATTGCGACCAGCTTCCACGATCAGGCAAACCCGATCTCCCTCCTTCAACTCCTTCGCCCGCAAATAAGACGACTCACGCGGCAGATAATACACGAAGAACCAGTGCTTCTCGTTTGTGTCTCGCACTCGTGCGAACACATGGAGACCTGTCCCGATTCGGGAGGAACTTTTCGCATAGCACACCCCATCAACAATCACCTCGTATTGACCAAGAGGGATGTCCTTCGCGTATCCATCGAGCGGAAACCCTCGTTCCTGAAACTGATTCCACGAAACTGGCATATCAAGGTGCGACAGCACTTCTCCGACCCGCGTTCAATCGTCAGGTGACAGTTTTTCACCCGGCAGATGCTCACCCTGCCGACCAAGCTCGTTGCTCAGAGGTAATACGGGATAGTGATTTTCGTAGGAAAATCACGATTCGGAAAAAAGTCCCTTTTTCCTCGTGCCCTCCCCGCGTCAGGCGCGGTTCGGGATTTGTTTCATCTGCCATTCGGCTTTCGTTTCGCGAATTCGCGGATTTCTGCTCACTCCATCAACACAAGTCCTATGCCAACACCCAAAAAAGCTCCCGCCACGCAGTTCCATGTGGACTGCACCCTCGAAACCAAAAACCGTTTCAACCGGCTCCATGACGCCATGAGTTTCAAAACCAAAGCCGAAACATTTGCCGCCATTATCTATTCCACAACGGCGGCAGATACCCTCGACCCGCATTTGCTGGAACGACTGGAGCACAAACTCGACCGCGCTCTCGAACGTTACGACAGCATGATATGAAAAATGCGATGATCTTTCCGCGCAAGCGGACATGGCGTTCCCGCCTCGATCTCGACTATCTCGACGAAACGTCCGAACGAAAAACCTCGATGCGCATGAATCAAGGCGATCCGGCAGAGTGCACGACCACTGGCCAAAAGTTGAAACAGTTCACCGACTACGCTTCAAAGGAAACACTCGGTCAGGTTCACGGCGGCGGATTTCTGCATCAAATGATGCTCATCAATGCAGACGGTTCCCGCACAGCGCCATCCAAGCTCAGCAACGCGGAACGCAAGGAACGGATCGCCGATTCGTGGTTCCAACACATCCGCAAATTTCCGACATCTTCAGAAAATCCCGTCATTCAACATCGCCTCATTTTTTCCATGTCGCGCGAGTTGCACGACCGATTGGTGGAATCGGGCATCAGTCCCGACCGCGTCTTGCATTCCACCACGAAAAAAATCATGGGGAAATTTGCAGACCGCTTTCACCGCAACGACGCGATTGGCTACGCCTACGGCATTCATCACGACACGGACAATCTCCATGTGCATGTCGCCCTCTGCCCGCGCACCTTGAAAGGCAAATACGTCGGTTGCAGCATGTCGCAAACCAAAGTTTCCGGGAACAAAAACCAAATGACGTATCTGCGGAAATGTTTCGTCACCGAGAATCAACGCTGGGGTGAACTCTTGTCCTCGCCTGAAAAAATGCAGCAACACCTTTCGCAGCGGGTGGACTGCGACAAGCTGGTCTTTTCTCCTCGCCTCAATCAGCAGCAGATGGAGGCGGTGCGACACACGCAAACCTTCGAAGCCATCCGCCTCCACCAGCTTTACGACAGCATCCGACATCTTGAAGGGGCCATTGCCGCAAAGCGAAAGCAGTTCTCCGAGGAAAAGAATCTCCGCTTTCTCTCCCGGCTTGCCCGTCGTCGGGTTCCTAAAATTGCGCAGGTGGTCTCCAAGGCCAGCCAAGCCGTCGAACGCCATTCACTTTGCGAAATGCAAAAACTCCTTTTCCAGACCAAAACCCAATACCGCGCCCTCCACAAACGTTACTGCCGTCTCCACGGCTTCACTTCCTATGCCCATCGAAACACCATCCAGCACGCCCATCGGCAGCAAAACTCACTCTGACTTCATACTGTGCCAGAATTTCGTCTTCCGGCTCTCCACCGTGGACGGATTTCTGCACCAATCTTTTCCGGCAGATCAGCCGGGCATCACCACGGTCAATTTCAAATCCTACACGCAGAACGTTCCCGACCCTGAACGGCGTCTGTTCAATTTCCTGACCGCAACACTCAAACCAAAACCCGTTGATGAAAATCTTTGATTCTGTCCTCTTCCTGTTGTGCGTGGTCGGCGCATTGGCCGGATACTTCCTGCTCGCACCGCCCTTATCGTTTGTCGTCATTGGGCTTTGCGCCCTTTTTGGTGCTTGGAGTTTGCTGGCGGCGGACAATTCCGGGAAAACCATTCTACGACTCGGTGGACTTTCCTGGTCAATGGAAGACTTCGTGCGCGGCTGGCTCATCACCGGGCGCACCGGTTCGGGGAAAACGCAATGCGCTATCAATGCCATCACCTTCCAGATTTTTCAGAACGTGCCGAACTGGGGTGGCATCTGTCTCGATCAAAAGGGCCTCTATTGGGAAATCCTCGTCAAAATGGCCGCTCATTTCGGTCGCAGTTCCGACCTTGTGCTCTTGCAAACCTGCCCACAAGGCAAGGACATGCTCTGGCGTCCACCATTTTCGATCAACATCACCGGGAATCCCCATGTTCCGGCCTCCACTTATGCCAAAGTGATCGTGGACACGGCGATTTCATTGAGCGGCGGAAAGAGCGGCAATCCGTTTTTCCCCATTAAGGCCCAACTCGCCATTCAGACCGCGTTTGAAATCCTCCGCCTGCTCGGGGCCTACGTGACGATTCCAAACATCCACCGACTTCTGTTGCGAAATGAAGACGGCGAGGCGGCGATGGAAGACCTCATGAAAATGGACTGCCAACGCGCCGAGGAATTACTCGTGGCATTTCGCGACGGCTATCTCGGCCAGCCGCCCGAGCAACTTGGAGGCGTTCAAGGCACGATCAGCACATATCTGGAGTATTTTCTCAACCCGGAGATTGCAGAAGTTTTTTGCGCCAATGAGCCGACGTTTTCCATCAGCCAGATCGACCAGGGGAAAATCGTCTGCATCGCCATGCCGCAGAAATTTCAATCCGAACGCCTCTACATTAACACCATCCTCAAGCTCTCCTACTATTTCCATGCTCTCAGTCGGTTCGATAAACCGGCGGAGGAGCGTGAGAAGGACAATCTCTTGATTCTGTTCGCTGATGAAGGCCAGGAGATAATAACCGGGGCGGAATCCGCTTTTGCCGACCACCGAGCCGCAGGCGTCATCCGGGAAGCCAGAGCGACCCTTGTCCTTGCCACCCAAGCCTATACGTCCATTCACGGATCACTCGATAAACGCTACGCCGATGTGCTCATGCTCAATTTGAGCAATGAGTTGATCTTTACCGTCGCCAACAACGATTCCGCCGTCATCGCGTCCAAAAATGTCGGGGAACGTCAGGTCGTCGAGAAAACGTGGGGATTCGCAGCCGGACGCAAAACCTACAACTACCAAAAAAAGATTCAGCCATATTTTCAGACTTACGAACTCCGGGAACTGCCGAAATTTACTGCCATCATCCGGCACTGTGAAAAGCGATTCCGGAAACGCCTCATTCCACCCATCAACCCCGACGGAACTTTCCCCCGCTGGTTCCTATCTCTCCGGCCCGACTACGCCATCCGCCAGTTCTTCAAAGGAAAAGCTCAACTCAAACTTGAATTATGAATTCCTCCCTCATCGAAAAACTCACAGGCTTGGAACCCCATCTTGCCTCCACAATCAAAGGCCAAAACCATGTCATTTCCCGCGTCTGTTCTGTATTGGAACGCGGCCAGCTTGGTTTGCAACCGCCCGGCAAACCGCTTGGATCGTTGCTATTTCTTGGGCCGACAGGCGTAGGCAAAACCGAATTGACCCTGGAGTGCGCTCGCTATCTCTTCGGGAGCGATGGCGTTTTTCGATTCGATATGTCCGAATTTCTCCATTTGGACGCGGTAAAGCTTTTCATGGGTGACGAATCTGGCGCACCAGGCCGCTTGGGTAAAATCCTCTCCGAACACCGGCAAGGCATTCTCCTCTTCGATGAAATCGAAAAGGCCCATCGCCTGATATGGGATTTGTTTCTGCAGATGCTCGATGCTGCCCGAATCACGCTGGCGGATCATCGCACCTACGACCTTTCAGGGTTCTACATAGTCTGCACCAGCAATATCGGCTCTCAGCAGCTTTTACGCCCAACACGACTCCCCTTCGCCACCTTGGAACGAGCGATTGTTTCCGAACTTCACCGGTTCTTCCGACCGGAACTCATCGGAAGGTTCGACGAAAAAATTGTCTTCAAACCCCTCTCCCCCGAAACCCAGCGGGAAATCGGGCAACTCGCCATTTCCGAGGAAATTGAACGATTCAGCAGGCAGGGTTTCGAACTTGCTGTTTCTGAGGCTGCATTGGAATTTCTTGTAAGACGAGGAACTCACAAGGTTCTGGGAGCCCGACCCATGAAAAAGACAGTTCAAAAGTTTGTGGGAGATGCAATTCGTCATGCGATAAAATCTGGGTCCTCTCCGAAGGGAACCCTCACAGTTTCGTCCCTTTACGATGCCTTGAAAATTGAGGAGTGCACCACGGCAGGTTAAATTTGTTTGTGCACGTCAGTTCGAAACGATCTGACGATTATGCACAATCTGCGTCGTTGTTATCGCGATTTGCTATACGTGGGGCAAAAAGATCGTGAACCGCTCAGATGGTTGACGCGGAGAGAGTTGTCAAGTCACTCATGATACAAACGATGATAGGGCGGAGAGCCAATCAGTGCCGCTCCCGTCGTCATCAATTGTCGAATTACTCAGTGAAGTATCGTTTTAACGAGATGCATCAATCTTTATAATCGGAGTTTCACGTCGCATTCTGTTGGCCAGCTCCGAAACGCTTTGGGCGTTGGCCGGGACGAAAACTTGTTTGGTCCTGAAATCGTAGAGGTTGCCTTCGAAATACCTGACTCGAACGTCACTGGCCTTTTTGTCGAGACCTGGGGCCAAACTCATGCGATAGCTATCTGTAACACGATATGCACTCAAAGCAGGAAGCGTGATGCGCCACCAGTTTTTGCCTTCATACCTCCAAGTCAAAGGGGCCTCAGCAGAAAGGTGGCCACCATTGGCAAGATTTCTAGAAACATCCCTCACCCGGCCATTTCCATTCGGGAGAATGTTCAAGTAAAGTTTTCTTTCATTCGCACTTGAGGAAGTGTGAACAGGGCTAACCCACACATGTGCCCAGGTTCCGACAATCTTGTTCGCTGGATAGTTTGTATCTGATATTTTCCCTGAGTTTTTCAGAAAAACTGGATCGGAGACGGCACATGAGACCAAAAGGCCAGTTGCTAGAATCACAGCGATAATTTTGAATTCGTTCTTCATTTGTTTGTTCCAAGGCTGTTCTACAAGTTGTCCAAATTGAGAGTTCTATCTCTAAGCGAGCCCTCTTTTGGCCGGGTTTGAGGCTTCGCTCGGGTTTCGGGAGGCCGTTTATCATGACTAGATGACTCCTGCATTAGTTTAGCTCGCATTTCAGCAAGCAACTTCACATTCACCATTTCAATCCGTGAAAAATCTGTCTCAGCAGAATTATAATCTTTCCCGGGTTCCGGCCGATACCAATCAAATTTCAGAAAGACCTGTTTCACCTCAGCTTTTTCAAAATCAGCTCCATGCCGCGCATAAATTTCGTTGATCGCATATCGGATTTGCTCAAGTGACCAGCTTCCTATCTCCTGGGGTGAAAGTAGGCGCAATCGTGTTTCAGGGTGAACCTCGCCTGCGTATGATTTACCAATAACTTTTTCAGCTTCCTCCATGAGTGATTGGGGAATATCCGCGGGTATTTCTTGTCCCCCAATTTCATAACTCATGGTCTCTGCTGGAGCGTCGGAGATAAGGTGCTCTGGTACTTCCTGATTCTTGCTTTCAGCGTTTTGTCTCAAACCCCTCGTAGAAGAAGCAGCGGTATCTATCGACTCTTCAGCGACAGAAGGCAGGCCGACAGTATTCGCGGATGCGCTTTGTTCCGCTTTAATGGGCATAGGGACATTCACCATGTTGGTCTTTTTTAGGTTCCATACAAAAAGGATGAGGACCAGGATAGTGATAACAACAAGCGTTGCGGCAATTAACCACCACCTGGAGTCTCTGGATACTTGCTGACGTTGGATTATGCCAGTATGATGAACTGGGAGGTCAACATTCCGCGTTCCTTTTCCTACTGACGGGGTTCTGAACTTCTTTGAAAGAGGCGGGCTGGGTAGAGGTTTTTTTGCCATTTCAAAAGATCATGCATTCCCAATTGATCGTGAGTTTTCAATCAAGGCTTCAGCCAGAGAACAAACATAAATGGCTTGTTCCGGGTTTATTTCCTGATTCTCAATAATCGAGCGTCGAAACTGAATTTTGCTCGTCGCCCCGCTATGCTCTGCGAAACCAAGGGTTAACTTCCTGTTTAAAAAATAATAGAGTACAGCCGTAAAAACACCAAGAATCCAACCCAGCCAATAGTAGAAAGGCATTTCACGCGGCGCGCCTCCAGAAACCGTCTGCAACCAATTTATAAGCCATCCAATTCTACTAATGACCGCAAAAACAACGAGAGATGCAATCCATGGTTTGTGATATTCGAACAGGACCGCACTGATGCTCGATAAAGGAATAATGCGCATTCTTGATCCTGCAAGCGAAACCTCCTTAAACACAACTTTTGAATCTGAAAGAGAAATCCCACTTTCAGCATCCACCCCCATTTTCGATAAAATCCACATAATCAACCCTCCCGAGCGACCCTCGATTGAAATGAACCGACCTTCAAAATCGGGCTGATTATTCGCATACCACCGCGAAATAACCAGATTGACACCAGCCTGCTTGCGAGCCCAATTACCTACAAAAATAAGCAGTGCAACCAAAAACCCAACACCCAACATGATGCCTGCAATACCGGAAAAAAGCTCATTCATATCTCATTTAACTGGGCTCCAAAAGGTCCTTTAAGGGGTGGGAGTAACAACCCGTAGCCTCATAAATATCTTACTGTTGCCATCCAGAGGAATGATGAAGAGGTGGTTGGGCGGAGTTCCCGAGTCACTGACTGGTCTCCAACTTCCTGTAGCCAAGGTTGTGCTCCATTCCGCGCTGTAGTTGATGCCGCTGACCCCTGCTGGTTCTGTGAAAGAATAGGAGAGGCTTAAACCATCAAATTGCATTTGAGGCAGAAGGGAGGCGTGGGCTAGGGCAGGATCTTGATCTGGCCCTAGGAAAGCAAAGACTAGCAGGTTGGGAACACCAGTGCCATGCGGGTCGGAATCGTTTGCGGCATCACCAATATTCTCGGTTGTGCCATACCATTGCTGCCTCCACTTCTCCAATCCTGTGGTTGGGGCTTCCTGTTTGATAACCAAGTTATCGAAATCATGCTCATGGCCGGTGTACCAACCCCATGCGTCCGCCGTGACGCTCATTGTCAGAGGGCTCGACTCTGGCAGGGTTCCAACGTTGTAAACGATCTTGGATATTCCATCGATGAAGTATTCGAGATTTCCCGTCGCCGGGTCGTAGGTGATTTTTTCGTCGAACCACGTATTCCAAACAGGTGCAACACCTTCACTTATGTCTTCCTGGCTATCCAGCATGTAAGGATTGGATCTGTTCCTCGATATGAAAAACCCCGTCCTCGCCATATAGGGCGGAGTATTATACGACATTCGAGTGTAGTTGATTCCTATCTCAGGCAAGGATCCAATGGTAAACTTGAATTTCCCCATGAAATTCGGGCTCACTGTTCCGTATGTAATTTTAACCCGACGGGTGATCGTAACCTGCCCTCGACCCGCCAGTCCAAACGATGCGCTGGTGAGATTTCCCCCCACGTCCGTTTTTGTGGTCCGAACCTGCATCAATTGCCCGCTCTCTGAAACAGAGTTTCCCGCAGTCGTCCATTTAGCTGCATCGATCATGTTGTCTTCGAAATCGTCTTGGAAAAGAATTGCTGTACCTCCCGCCCCTATCGCCTTGATAGATACGTCGTCAATCCAGGCGGTCTCCCCACTCGTCGTGTAGGCATAAAGACGCACCTTCCGAATCTGATTGACCGTGAAACCGGGAATCAAGATAGTCCGCACAAAGAGGGGCGAAGCAGCTCCCTGCTTCGTTGCGCTAAACGTGATTTTGCCGCTCTCGAATTTGGCATTTATCAGATAGGTGCCATAGTCTGGCGCAAATGTCTCCGAGAGCTGAGGCGCTCCACCGGTGCCTGCATTAACCATCATCTGGTTTCCACCACTACCCGCCTTTTTAAAGCCTACGTAACGCATCGTTGAATCGGCCAGAACAAGATGAATCTCGGTTCCCATGCCCCAGTAATTATTGGCAACGTTACCCATGTAGCTGAATTCTACGGCGGCAGTGCCTGCTGGCGGCACCTTTTCCCGCTCCAATGCGGCATAAGTATCTACTTGCCGCGCTTCGAATCGCTGGTTGGCGACAATGGCCTTGGTTGCTTTGTCGGGATGCACGTCAATGCTCCAGCCCGCAGGGGTCTGGTTATTGTCGAAATTAAGGACTTCATCAAAACTTGACGGAGCAGGCGACGGGCTCGGCGTCGGTGTGGGTGATGGGGCGACGGTCCCAGTGCCGGTTTCCGTCTTGCTGTATTCCCCACTGGTCGCGTTCGAAAGCACCGACAAAAGACCGTTGTAACTCTCCTCCGAAGTTGGCGTGAAGGTGACCGTGATATTTTGGGACGCACCTGGTTCGATTGTGCCGCTGAAATCGCCTGTGAACACGCTTGGGGAGTGACTGATGCCTGTTACATCCAAGGGCATCCCTCCCGCGTTTGTGATCGTCAGCGTCAACTGCTTGGAGGAACCAACTGCAACATTTCCAAATGCCAGACTACCGCTAAGCGAAATCGCCGAGGGACCGGGAGGTGGCGGAGTGCCCATGATCTGCACGGGCGGTGTGCGGTCAATCGTGGTGCCGTCACCGAGTTGGCCCTTATGGTTTCGACCCACTGTCCAAATGCTTCCGTCCGTCTTGAGGAAGATACCGTGATCGGCTCCCGCCGCAATCTCTGAAACGTCGGTCGCAATCTGCACCGGGGTCAGCCGATTGACCAGCGAACCGTCGCCCAACTGGCCATAGGCGTTTTTGCCGAAGGCCCACAAAGATCCATCGGTTTTGATGAAATAGGAATGATTGTAACCACCCGCGACCTTGAGGACATCGGATGCCACAAAAACCGGGCTGTTTTTTCCAGTAATGGAATTGACTCCCAACTGCCCCGAATTGTTTCGTCCCATGCTCCACAGCGTGTGGTCCGATTTAACGAACAGACTGTGATGAGCGCCTGCGGCGACGCTGATCACATTATTCGCAATCCAAACCGGTGAGATTCTTTCCGTGGTGGTGCCATCTCCGAGTTCCCCCTCACTGTTTTGACCGGTGGCCCACAAGCTGCCGTCCGTTTTCAGCGTCAAGCTGTGTTCGTTGCCGGCAGCGGTGGCCGCTACCCCGGTCGCAACCTGAACCGGGGTCGTCCGTTCCGTCCGGGACCCATCGCCAAGCTGACCATTGCTATTCAAACCTGCCGCCAGCAACCTTCCGTCGCTTTTCACCACCAAGCTAAAGCCTCCACCCATCGTGGCGAAATTCACATCGGACATTGATTGATTAGGCGTTAAGCGATTCGTTGTCGTCCCATCGGCAAGCTGCCCAAGCAAGTTGTTGCCCATCGCCCAAAGGCTGTTGTCTGACTTTCCGAAAAGACTATGAGAGCCCGCGCTGCCGGCAATCACTCCGACTACATCCGTCGACGCCACTTCAACGGGAGTCAATCGATTGGTCGTCGTTCCATCCCCGAGCTGACTCGTCCCATTGTCACCCATGGTCCATAGTGAACCGTCGAACTTGACAAATAAGCTGTGCGCATGGCCCGCGCCAACCGCTCTCAAAGTTGCATTGGCTGGTGTTGCTGTGGGTGTTGGTGTTGCCGTGGGTGTTGGTGTTGCCGTGGGTGTTGGTGTTGCCGTGGGTGTTGGCGTTGCCGTGGGTGTTGGCGTTGCCGTGGGTGTTGGCGTTGCCGTGGGTGTTGGGGTAGCCGTCGGTGTTGGGGTCGCCGTCGGTGTCGGGGTAGGCTGAGAAGTGCCCGGAGTCCTAAAGTAAAGAGTATTGCTGTTTGGGCTCTCTCCGCTACCGCTTACCGCTGTCATGTTCCAACGGTAGTTCGCACCGCTAGTTAAAACCCCAGACGGGAGCAAAAACGAGGTTTCCGTTACAGGTAAATTGTTGTTCTGGTATATAATATTATCCTCTCCATACGGTTGCTTGCTGATGGTCAGGGTGTATTTGGTTGTTCCGACCACCGCGCTCCATTTGAAAGTCGGAGTGAGGCTGGAAACGGTGTATGCCGTTTCCGTCGGGGTTCCCGGTTCGGTGATAATAGGAGCGTTTGGGGGCGCAGGTGTGGGCGATGGAGTTGGGCTAGGATTTGGGTCTGGAGTCGAATGCTGCTCCTTGTAATACATGCTGCGCTTCCACCCGATCTGATTAAGCTGCGAGGTCGCGACATACGGAGCCAAACGGTCGGACGGGGCTGAGCCATCGCTGGCCGAAACCGTATCCGTGTAGAACTGAATCGGACCTGAATGCGTCTGATAGGCAGAACCCGCTATTACTATTCCTCCAGGCAATCCATAGTTTGACCAATCGATCTGCTTTTGAACGTCTCCCTCTCTCCAGTTGAATTCACGTGAGGTTGCACCGCTTGTCCCTGGAAAATAGATGGACGATAATGCCCCAGCAACCAGCCCATCCGTTAGAGGATCAACCGCGTAGTAGTTCTCCAGCAGAAACAATTGGGATGGCTTGGTTGCCAAATTGTCAAGGTAGCCCATCGTCTGCTCGCCAAGCAAACTGTCGGGATTTACCATGGTTGCCATAAATGGATCAAGCAGGGTGACTTGAATGATAGTGTTCGGACGATACTTAAGAATATAACGAACGGCAGCACGCGCCACCCACGCACCAGCACTGTGGACGATAAAATGCACTTTCTCTATATTTGGAGTTATCTTATCCAGCAACTCGCCTAGATGCTGGCCATGCTGATAGCCTATTTGGGCTGCCGCCGGTGCACTTGTCATGAAGTTCCCAACTACACCTGTATCCGCATCCGCTTCCCAGCGATACAGTAGTAATTTCCAAGTGTTATCCTGCATTTTTCTCTCTAATTCATTAATGAGAGAGCCAAATTCGGCATCATCTTCGTAGGCGTTGCCTTTACTCGTCGGGTTCCACCCATGTACAATAATTACCGCTTTCTTGATGTCTGGTTGAACTGAGTCAATGGCCTGCTTGTTTGCCTTTACATCCGTCAGTTTATTTTGGAAATGGAGCTTACGAATTAAGGCTGCATTCGAGCCCGGTCCCGCTTCGCGAGAACGGACCGTGACTTTGCCCGCTGTTTGATCGGCGCCTTCAGGATCCCATAGAGAATCGTCTGGAAAAGCGATTGGCACCAAATCGGTCTTACTCTTTAGTAAAAGGAGCTCTGGATTCAGACCAGTATAAGTCGAATTCCGAAAAGGACCTCGGGTCAACTTTGTAAACGGAAGCAAGAGATATGCACCGATACCATTCCCATCCGACATCAAATTTCCAAATTTGCAATATGCCAAACTCCCTGCTGGGGCGAAATCTGGATCTAAATCAACGAGATTATACGGGTTGGCTGGAAACAGAAGATTAAGATCGCGATTGGGAAGCCCACTCTGAGACGCTCGGCGCTCTATGCGGATAAGGGATTTTCCAGAAGTCGTCTCCGTTCCGACATTCCCGGCCGAATCTACAACATGTAGGCCATACCAGAAGAAGCCGGTAGCAGGTGGAATGTCGGTCAAGGTGCCAATTTCTGGACCATTCCCCTCGTGCAGGGTTCTTTTCACTTCTTCCCAAGCGCTATTATCCGGGCTGCCGCTAATATCACCTGTCCTCCAAAGCTCGACACGATTTAACCCTGACCCTCCCGCATCGCTTACGGTGTAAGTTCCCGAGACGGAAACTGCTGAAGTGACCATTCGCGGTTGAATATCGAAGCTGTTAACAACCGGTTTGATCGTTTCGGACGGAGCTGATTGCCGGTATCCGGTATCCGAATTGCTAAACCCGCTGATTTGTCCGCCCGAACTTACAGCCCTAACCCAGTAATAATACGTAGTACCAGCAACCGCCGTTACGTCGTCGTACGGTGACGAAGCTTGAGTGATGGGAAATTGCGTGGCGGATCCCGAGTTGTTGCTGGTGTTCCTGTATATGTAATACGCGCCGGCTCCGGACACCAGATTCCACGTCACTCGCACCTTGTCTGTATAGGTCCCATCAGTGGCCGCAACTCCGGTCGGGGCACCAAGCGTCGGCGCGTTGACGGTAAAGTTTCTGATGTTTGAGGCGCTATTGCCCGGGTTGATGACTTGTAACGACCAAATATCCGCATCGACGTCTGTCGCCACAGTAATGTCGATTCGCGATGGGGGAACGACCGTGACATGCTGGGTGGGGATGGTGGCTGAGCCCCCGGTCCATGAGGCTTTAACGGAGAGACCGGACTGAAAGTTAGATCCATTGATGGAGAGCGAAACCCGCTGGGGAGGCGGAACTCCGGTCACCGTGGAAGGGTTTATGCTGCTGATGTATGGGGCCGCGGGAGCAGAACTTACTGTAACTATTTTCGGGGAGACCTGTCCCTCGTTTCCGGCAGTGTCCCAAACCGTTACTCCATACCAAAAACTTCCAGATGGGGGCGTATCTAAGAAATTTCCGGTCCTTGGACCGTTGCCGGTTTGAGTTTGTGGGGAGCCGATCTGAGTCCATCCAGAAGTCGGGGGACTGCTTCCAGAGCCGGGCGCCCGGTAAAGCTTCACCTCTTTCAGGCCTGAGCCACCGCTGTCTGTGACAGTATAGGAAATTGCCACGTTTCCGCCTTGAGTGAGGCTGGTTGGATTCACTGAAAAGCTTGTTACATTGGGACTCGTGGTATCTGCGACCACAGCGACAATTGCACCACCATCACTTGCAACCCAACCATCTTGCCCCGAATTAAAGTTAATATTCCACCAAGTGTACGTGGTTGAAGATCCTGAGCCAGCAATCACCGCGGTCACTGAATTGCTGATGATTCTCCCTGTCGCCCCGTTGGCTTGACCCGCCGAGTATTTTGCTCCACCGGCCGATTGTCGGACAGATACTCCGTTTGACGACGCAACGCGGATATTATCACCATTGGAAAGTGCGAATGCAGAGTTGCATAGACACAGAAGAGCGCCTGCGACGATCAGGCTTACGATTGGTGGCAGGCTTTTGATTTCCATGGGAGATCTAGATGTTGCCGAATCCAGCCATCAGAAGGGTTTTGTCACCTGTTGCATTCATGTGGAACATGAACCGAGTCGGCTTTGCCAGCCAGTCATGCCGCGAAGAGCATCTCAGGGCTTGCGAACCGTGGCGCATTCTCACCACGAATTAAAGCCTCCAGAATAGCCTTCAATGGAGCTCATGGCGTCACCTCGATCTGTGAGACGAAAATCTTTTACCAGGCCATTGCTCCCAAAAATCACTTTGGATGTCTGGACTTTGGCGAACGGGCCGTAATAGGGGATCATTCGTTTCCAGTGCTGGCCTCCCCAGACCCAAATTTCA
>JBGTAR010000120.1:0-11928 GCA_041749815.1 Terrimicrobiaceae bacterium | reverse complement strand
CGACGCGGTCAAAGCAGGCCGCGCTGATGTGGGACTGTTGATTCATGAAGGCCAACTCACCTATGAAGATGAAGGCTTTCACAAAGTCCTGGACCTTGGCGAGTGGTGGAAACGGACACGTGGACTGCCACTGCCGCTCGGAGGAAATGTGATTCGCAAGGACCTCCCCCTCACTGTCCGCGAAGAAATCCGGGACATTTTGCATGAGAGCATTGCGTATGGCCTGGAACACCGCCTGCCTGCCGTGCAGCACAGCATGGAGCACGCCCGAGGGATGGACATCCCCCTGGCCGACCGATTTATTGATATGTACGTGAATGAGTTGACGCTCGATTATGGCGCGATTGGCCGTCAGGCGGTGGAAAAATTCCTCTCAGAGGCCGCCGGGCAAGGCCTGATTCCAACCAACCCCCACATCGAATTCGTTTGAACCCGATTTTTCGGATTTGCGTGAATCGCCGCTTGAGGCAACAATAAGAGGCTATCGCAAAAGGTTATTACAGTTGGGAACAGAAAGCACGGGACACCCGAAGACGGCGTTTCGTGATCAAATGGCTTGTGCTCCTGCCACTGGCCCTCGTGTTGGTGGGTGCACTCACGGCGTGGATTGGTTGGGAAATGCTCAGCGCGCATTACAGCAAAGAGGCCAAAAGGTTTGACCTCAACCAACTCGAAAATATGGAAGCTGCCTCGATCATCTACGATCGAAATGGCAAGGAGATGGGCAAAATTTTCATTCAGAATCGAAACCCGGTTCCCCTGGATCGAATTTCTCCCACGATGGTGAAAGCCGTCATAGCGGCGGAAGACAACCGCTTCGAAAAACACAATGGCGTGGACTGGGCCGGCATCGCCCGGGCCGCCATCACAAACTACCGAAAGGGAAGAATTAGTCAGGGCGCGAGCACGGTCACTCAACAACTCGCCCGCAATTCCTTTGAGATGCGGGAGCGCACGTATCAGCGCAAACTGGTTGAGATCTTTTTGGCGCAACGCATCGAAGACTCGTTGAGCAAAGATGACATCATGCGCCTCTATCTCAACCGCGTGTATTTCGGCAGCGGCTTCTATGGGGTGGAGGCTGCGGCCCGCGGATACTTTGGCAAAAGTGCGGCCAACCTGAAAGTGGGAGAAAGCGCCGTGCTCGCTGGCTTGCTAAAAAGCCCCCAGGCCCTTTCCCCATGGAACAACCTTGAGGCCGCCACCGAAGCCAGAAATTTTGTTCTCCGCCGGATGCGCGAGCAAGGCTTCATCACACGGGATGAATACCGTGCGGAAGTGGACGCCCCGCTCCTTGTGACAAAAAGAACCAACCCGTTCAAAGTCTCCTACGCTGTCGACATGATCCGACAGCAGGCGATTGCCTCGCTCGGGTATGACCGGGCCATGAATGGAGGTTTCCAAATCCACACAACCATGGATTCGGTGATGCAAAAAGCTGCTGAAGAGTCCGTGAAGAAAAATCTGGCCAAAGTGGAAGCCATGTCCGGCTACAACCATGAGACGTTTGAGGCCTATCGCAAGCGGGTTCATACGATTGAGGACCAAATCAATCGCGGGATCATGAGTGTGAAACTCCCGGAACCCAAATACCTCCAGGCAGCGGTCCTGGCGCTTGATACCGCCACAGGCGGAATCCTCACCCTGGTTGGGGGCCGGGATTTCAAACACAGTGAATACAACCGTGCCAACCAAGCCCGAAGACCGGTTGGCACGGCCTTCACCCCATTTGTTTATGCTGCAGCCTACGAGCAGGGAATTTTCCCCGGGGAGTTGGTGGAGGATGCCTGCATTGATAACCGCTTTGTGATGGTGGGTGGGGAGTCCGGCATCCTCGGAGAATGGGGCGTGGAGCGCCCTGACAATGATTATGAAGGCAACATTCCCATGCGGGAAGCCCTCGCCAAAGGCAAAAACGCATCGGCAGTGAGAGTGGGTTTCCGTGCGGGTCTGGACGAAGTCAAAAAGGTCGCCTCAGCAGCCGGGATCAAATCGCCGCTGCGCTCTTTTGCAAACACCTTCCTTGGCAGCAGTGAAGTCACCCTCGAAGAGCTCACGATGGGCTACACGATTTTTGGTGGCGCTGGCATGCGGCCTGAGAAGCCCTTTATCATTAATAAAATCACCGACGCGGCGGGGCATGTGGTCTTTCAGGAAACTCTCTCCAAGGTGCCGGCAATCAGCCGGGAAGCCGCCTATCAGGTGCACGCCGGACTTGAAGACGCTCTAAGGATCGGAACCGGCTCGATCTCCGCCTCCTATGGACTGGGTGACTTTCCTGCCGCTGGCAAAACCGGAACCGCCTACAATTTCACCGATACGTATTTTGTGGGTTATAACAGTTCGGTGACCACCGGGGTCTGGGTGGGTTTTGACAAACCAACCCGCATCTTTCGAGGAGCCTTCGGCAAGGACCTGGCCCTGCCTGTCTGGACGGATGTCATGAATGCTGCAGCCAAGGAGTTTCCTGCGGTTAAGATCATTCGCCCCGAAACGTTGAAAGAGGTGGAGGTTTGCCGCAGCTCCGGATTGCTGGCCACTCCACGCTGCTACCATGAGGTTTTTGATCCAAAAACAGGAACAAACAAGGAAGTCTCCACGCTTTACGTGGAGTACGCCACCGAAGCTCAGATGCCAAAAATTCCCTGCGATGTCCATGGCTCGGGAATCCGTACCTACACAAGGGAGTACGCGGAAGCCGATTGGCCTCGGGCGGAGGCCGCCATTGACCTCAGCCGCATCCGACCCATCGCGGTGAACTCACCCACATTGCTCGGGCTCACAGATGTTTATGCATCGATCAGGCCGGGAGGACAGGGTTTTGATGATTCCGTCCCTGTGGCCAAAGCCATTGCGGTGGATAGCCCCTCGGACGTGATAACTCCGGACTCCCCGTCACCGTATGGGCCTGGAGCGCTTCCTCCGCTCACCCTGCCCAATGAACTGGCTTCGCCCACCGAAATTGGCCGCCCCGGAGAAGATGGACTCCCTGTTCGCCGGGCCGAAGCTGCAGAACAACCCCAACTGCAACGCTTCGAAGTGCCCGTTCTCGCCGCTCCCACGCCCCCTCCGATCCGGTTTTAGTTGCGATGGATATTGTGTATTTCGATCTGGAGACAAAGCGCACCTTCAACGATGTCGGGGGATATGACAAAAAAGGCGCGATGGGCATGTCCATCGGAGTCATCTACAGCACCGCAGACGGGGCCTACGAAATTTTTCCAGAAGCCCGCACCGACGCCTTGGTGGCCAGACTTCAAAAAGCCGACCTCGTCGTCGGATACAATACCATCAGCTTCGATTATGAGGTTCTGATGGGTTATGTCGCCCTCGACCTGGCCCACATGCTGCCATCCCTCGATCTTCTCGTGGAGATTGAAAAAGTCCTCGGTCGCCGGCTCAAACTGGAGGACGTGGCACAAGGCAGTCTGGGTGTTGGAAAAGTCGCCGATGGTTTGGATGCCATCCGGTGGTTCCGCGAGGGGCGCTTCATGGAGATCGCCGAGTATTGTTGTTATGACGTGAAAGTCACCAAACTCGTCCACGAATACGGGGTCGCCAATGGGGTGGTGCATTATCTCGATCGTTTTGGGCAGAAGCAGGAAGTGGCGGTGGATTGGAAACGATGATTCAGCCCCTCAAATCCTCGCGCACCACATGGACATTGCACTGGCTCGACCTCGACCAACCGGTGCCCACAGGTCCTGACTTCATTCTGCCAACGCTGCTCATTATTTGTGACAGCACCGGCCTGCCGGTTTCTTCCCCCACCCTGCTGGAAGAACTGGATCAAACGCGGGTGGAAAATTTGTTGCTCAGGCTTTTTGACACTCTGGGAGCGCCAGACCGCCTGCACGTCAGTGTCAGCGATGACTGGGATCAGGAAGCCTGGCGCGCCTTTTCTGAAGAGCAAAATGTGGAAATTCGGTTTCAGAAAATCGTGGACAGCGGCCCCGAAGAAATGAAAGCGCTGGCGCTTTCCGTTGTTCAACGGTTTTCCGGCACGGAAGGCATGGTCCTTCCAGGATCCAAAGAGATCGCCCGGGGTCTGTTAAATACCGCCATGCGCGTGAGGTCCCCCCGCAAAAAGGAAGCCCTGCTGCGAATGGCCATCGAGCGGGACGCGGATTGCGCTCTGGCCCGTGTGGAACTTGCCGACTCGGAGTTTCAAAAAGGCAATTGGAAGGCCTGCATGACGGCGTATGAGGAGGTCATTGAATCCGAAGGACGCCGGTGGCAGGACCGGAATCCCTCATGGTGGGAGGACCGCAGCACGCGGCCCTATCTGCGTGCCATTTATGGCCGTTCGATGACCCTCTGGCACCGCGGGCGTCATGCCGAAACCGCCGACCAACTGCAGGCCCTCCTCAGCCTCAACCCCAAGGACAATCAAGGTGTCCGCTTTTTTATACCCTTGCTGTATCTGCTGGCCGAAGACCTGGAGTCAGCCTCTGAGGCCTTTGCTGATTACGAAAAATCGTATTCGAAAGATTACCCCGAGCCATCCCTGCTTTTTGGTTGGGCACTTTGTCACTCCCTGCAGGGCGACGAAGCGGGAGCGCGCAAAAAATACCGCGAAGGCATTTTGAAAAACCTTTATATCGCTCCCATGCTCCTTGAGGAAGCCAGCCCGTCACGGGTCTTGTGGCTTCCGAATGACCGCGCAGAGCCCAACTACGCCTCGGAGTTCACGGACTCCTACGCCGTTCTCTGGGATCGCGAATCAGGGGCCCTGCGAATCCTTCGCGAGGTCTGGCAGGAGATGACTCCGGAAATCTCAACCCTGGTCAGCCACCGGGAGCACATGTTCGATTTTCAGGACCAGCGCTACGAACCGGAGTTCAAAAAAATGTGGCAGGACCTCCTTGATGAGGATGACAAGCTTTCGGAAGCCGTCGCCAGGGCCTGACATCAAACAAAGACTGCAACCTTTCACTGTGGGCCGGCAGTGACCCAGCTATTTGAGCCACACTTCAACGCGACGGTTTTTTTCCTGGCCGGTCAGGGTCGAATTTGAGGCGACAGGCATCGTCGAACCAAGGCCCAGGACGGCTTCAACAGGCACTCCACGAAGAGTTAACTGACGGGACACCTCATCTGCGCGCTCCTTGGAGAGGGAGGCGTTTGCAGCAGCAGAGCCGGAACTGTCAGAAAACCCGAGCAGAAAGACGCTTTTGTGCCGATTTTCCGATTTGGCAAGGAACCGGACCACACGATCCAAATCCCGGGTGGCTTTGGCATCCAATTGGGCGTCGCCATGACGAAAACGAAAATTGAGGCTCAAGCGACCTGCGGCATTCCCGACGACCTTCACATATTCCTCCGGCATGGTTTGAGTGACCCTCATCGGTTCAATCTCCACGTATTGGGAAATAAAACCCACCTCCTCCACAATCTGCTGTCCCTCATTGGAAAGGGCAAATTCCACAAACGGCATGATCCATGGATGGGTTGGTATCGCAGGCGTGTAAAGAAACAACCGGCGCGAAATCACATAGTCTTCAGTGGCCACGGTGAATGGGCTTGGCAACATCACATCCGTGCCTTCATCGGAAAGTGCCAGAGCTTTTGAATTTCTGACATAGGGGAGCCCGATAAAGCCAATTCCAGACTTGTCCTTGGCCACGGAATCGGACAAGGCATTGGAATCTTCGAAGCGTGTGGCATCGGATCGCAATTCTCGATCAGCAAGCACAATGGATTTAAAACTGTCGTAAGTTCCCGACTTGTTATCCCTGGCGTAAATGTCAATCGGACCTGGATCCCCCCCAACCTCCGACCAGTCCTTGATTTCTCCTGAAAAGATTTTTGCCACTTGGGGGAGCGTGAGGGAGGAGATGGGGTTGGATTGGTTTACGATGACAGCCAACCCATCCAAGCCGACCACGTGTTCGGACGCCGGGGAACGCATGTCTCCAAGAGACGAAAGTTCCTCGGCCTCGGTGGGTTTGATCGGTCGCGACGACATGCCCAGCTCCGTGGTTCCGGCTTTCAGGGCCTTGAAAGAGGTGGAAGATCCATGCGCTTTGATGCGGATGCCCTCACGCTTGCTGGCCCCCGGCATGAGGAACGAGAGCAGGGTTTCTTCCTCATTTTCGGCTTCGCTCTTCACGTCCGTGGCCTTCATCTGAAGCAAAAAGGCTTCCATCAGCGAAGGCATAAGCGCCGCGCCTATTGTGTTGGAGCCAACGACCTGGAAAATAACGGCAGGTGCCGGAACAGGCGCGACCTCCCCGGCGCTCGCGGAAGCGGTCGGCGTATCCACAGGTAAACCCGGAGGCAGCGGAGAGCTGATGGGTGGCGCTGTGTTTGAGGCATCGATGGCCACTGCTGTCGCTGGCAAAGCCGGGGCAACAGGCGGGGTCTCCTCAGCAATTTCCACGGACTGGGGCGCTGCCTCGGCCATTTTATCGGGCTTCGATTCGGCGACTTCCAACTCTTGGGCCGTCGCGGCGGCCTTTGTCTTGGCGCTGTGAAAAAAGAACGGCCCCGCAAATCCCAAGCCAGCCAGAAGCAATAAAAAGCCCAGCCCTGCAAACAGCCATGGCAGGAACCGAGGAACGCGCTCACGCTTGGGGGGTCCAACAGGTTCATCGGACACAGGAACAGTCAGCATGTCATCCTGTATCCGAATGGACGAGGTGGTTGCAGAAAGTATCCCATCGGCCTGTGCGGCATCCTTCAAATCATTCAAAGCCGAGAGTGCGTTCTGGTAACGGTCCGAGGGAGACCGCTGAATCAGCCGCATCAACCACGTGGCCACGGCAGGTGTGATATCCACCCGGATTTCATGAGGCTCGCTAACCCGGTGTACGAGGTGCGCGGTGATCACCTCGGCCACGCTCACACCATGGAATGGGTGTTGGCCTGTGACCGCAAAATACAAGGAACACCCCAGAGAATAGAGATCGCTCCGCACATCCACCGGCTCATGGTTCAATTGCTCGGGGGAAATGTAATGGATCGTCCCATGGATTGAACCATCAATGAGGACAGTCTGCGGAGAGGGGGCCGAATGATCCAAAAATTTCGCCAGCCCGAAATCCAGAATTTTTGCTTGAAACACTCCACTCGGAAGTTCCGAGATCATGATGTTTGAGGGTTTGATATCCCGGTGAATCATCCCGGTTTGGTGAGCCGTGAAGAGGGCATCCAGGGTTTGCCGGGCCAGATCCACAAATTCCTCAAGAGGAAGGGGGCCTTTCTGAGCAATATGCTCGTCCAAATTCAAGCCAATCACATGCTCCATCACGATGCAAGGAGCCCCCTCGCTCAATGTCACATCATACACGGACACAATGTTCGGATGCTTGAGTGCAGCCATTTTGGCGGCCTCATCCAGAATAAACCTGACGGCGTTGGAACTCGCAGAATCCGTGCGAACCCTTTTGATCACAACCTCCCTGCGCAAGCTGGAGTCCCATGCGAGATAGGCATCACCGCTCCCACCCGACCCCAAGTGACGGCGGATCTCATACCTCTCCGTCAGTTTTAAAGCGTCTTCTAATTCCATAACTCAGGCCTTCGGGGGTCATAAGATACAGGTTGCGCCAAAAACAAGGGAAGGACCTGATTGAAACAATCCTGTCACAATTGACTATCCCGTCCTGAGTCCTTGAGTTCGGTTCTCCACTCATGTAGAGAATTCCCCATGGCCTTCGACACCGACTCGTTTGAAAAGCTGGGCGCCTTCTATCTCGGGCGACCATACGACTTGGAATCCCAAACCGGAGCCGATGCCCCCCTCCTCTACAACTCCCGTGATTTGGTCACCCATGCCGTGTGTGTGGGAATGACCGGCAGCGGCAAAACGGGTTTGTGTCTCGCCCTGTTGGAAGAAGCCGCCATTGATGGAATCCCGGCGATCATTATTGATCCCAAGGGAGACCTCGGGAATCTGATGCTGACTTTTCCCGACCTCAGGCCGGAAGATTTTCTGCCATGGATTAATCCCGAGGATGCGGCACGAAAAAATCAAACCCCCGAAGAATTTGCCGCTGGCCAAGCCAACCTTTGGCGCGACGGACTCGCGAGCTGGGGAGAAGGACCTGACCGCATCCGACAGCTCAAAGAAAAAGCCGAGGTCGCGATTTACACCCCGGGAAGCACGGCGGGAATTCCGGTCAACGTCCTGGCCTCATTCGATGCCCCGGAAACCCGCGACCCCGAAGAACTCAGCGAACGTGCTCAGACCTCCGCTGCCAGCCTGTTGGGCCTCCTCAAAATCGCCGCCGATCCGATCCAAAGCCGGGAGGGAATTTTTCTTTCGACCCTCTTCACCAACGCCTGGCAAGCGGGCGAGGATCTCTCGCTGGAAAGCATCATTGAGCGCATCCAACACCCTCCCTTCTCTAAGGTGGGTGTTCTGGATTTGGAGGTTTTTTATCCCTCAAAGGATCGTTTTGCTCTGGTGATGGCACTCAACAACATCCTCGCCTCCCCGGCATTTGCCACGTGGAGAGAAGGGGCCCCCCTCGACATTGCAAAGACACTTTATACTCCCGAGGGGAAACCCCGGCTCGCCATTTTTTCCATTGCGCATTTGGGAGATGAGGAGCGGATGTTTTTTGTCTCCCTCCTGCTGAACGAAGTGCTTTCCTGGACACGCGCCCAAAGCGGCACGTCCAGCCTGCGCGCGATCCTCTACATGGACGAAATCTTCGGGTACCTGCCCCCCTCGGCAAACCCACCTTCCAAACGGCCCATGCTCACCATGCTCAAGCAGGCGAGGGCCTTTGGCGTGGGCGTTGTCCTTGCCACACAAAACCCCGTGGACCTCGATTACAAAGCGCTCTCAAATGCCGGCACATGGTTTATCGGCCGCTTGCAGACCGAGCGCGACAAGGCCCGGGTGCTTGATGGATTGCAGGGCGCATCCTCGGGAGGAAAGTTTGACCGCCAGAAAACCGAAACCCTCCTTGCCAGTCTTGGCAATCGGGTCTTCCTGATGAATAACGTGAATGACGATGCACCCACGGTCTTTGAGACCCGATGGGTCATGAGTTATTTGCGTGGCCCGCTCACACGCGACCAAATCCGCAAGCTCATGGAAGGCCGTGGCCAGCCTGCGCCATTGTCGATGGCGGCTGTGTCAGAATCCTCCGCTTCCACAGAATCTGGCGGCAGCAGGCCCCCGCTTCCTCCTGCGATTCCTCAAGTTTTTGTGCCTTCGAATAATCCTTCACCGCAGTATCGGCCGGTGCTGATCGGTGCGGCGGACTTGACCTACAAAGACACCAAGACCGGCTTCGAAACCACCGAGAGCGTTCTCCTTGCTGCCGAACTCCCCTCAGCGATGACATCCGTCGATTGGGGCTCGGCCGAAGCTCTCGAAATCTCGTTGTCGGCCTTAACGCACGAACCGGCTGCCGGGGCAACTTATGAGGCCCTGCCCACCCTCGCCTCCCAAGCGAAGAGTTATTCAGCATGGGAAAAAGAGTTCCGGGCATGGCTGGCAAGCTCACGAACGTTGGAAGTTCTGACCTGCACAGACCCCAAAGCCGTTTCGGAACCGCAGGAAACCGAGGGTGAATTCCGCACCCGGCTCGCCATGCAAATCCGGGAATCCCGGGATGAGGCCGTTGAGGCGCTCCGCAGAAAATTTGCCCCACGCCAAGCGGCCCTCCAAGCCCGGCTGGAACGGGCGTACGCTGCGCTGGAACGCCAGAAGCAGCAGGCTTCCGCAGCCACCATGCAGACCGTGATCTCCGTGGGTTCCAGTCTGCTCGGAGCCTTCCTTGGAAAAAAAGCCATCAGCGCCACCAATCTTGGACGAGTGACCACGGCAGCTCGTGGCGTGAGCCGATCCATGAAGGAGGGTTCGGAAGCCGCCACCGCAGGTCAATCGCTGGAAAAAGTGCAAGCCCAAGTCACGGAGCTCGATACCGAATTTGCCGCCGAAGCGGCGGCCCTCACCGCCCGAGAACCTGAATTCCTTAAACTTCCGCTCAAACCCCAGCGTGGGGGCATCAGCGGCCTCCGCCTCTCACTCGGCTGGCTCCCCCAATAAATTTCCCTGTGTCGAATCACCCAGGCAGACCGCCCGCCATGCCCGCCACGCTGACTTCCCTCCGCATCCGCAATCTGGCGCTTGTTGAAGATCTTGTCTGGGAGCCGGGGCCGGGATTCACGGCCATCACCGGCGAAACGGGCGCAGGCAAAAGTGTCATTCTTGGCGCCCTGAATTTGCTGATCGGCGAACGGGCCGACAAATCGCTCATCCGCTCAGGGGCAGAGACTTGCACGGTGGAAGCTGTTTTTGACGGAGTGGCCGACCATCGGCTCTTTTCCGTTTTGGAGGAAGCTGGCGCCGAACCCTGCGAGGAAGGGCGACTCCTGCTCAAACGCTCGCTGGCAACAGAAGGCTCGGGCCGACAATTTGTGAATGGATCCCCCTGCACCCTCGCCCTTCTGAGATCCCTGGGCGTCCAGTTGGTGGATCTTCATGGACCGCATGACCATCAGAGCCTCTTCTCCCGAGACCAACAAACTCGGCTGCTTGATAGCTTTGCAGGTGCGGACACGTTGAGATCGGAGGTTTCTGAAGCGCGCCGCCATCTCACAGTGCTGGAACGCGAACACCGCGAAATCCATGAGAATGAACAAGCCGCTCTTCGGGAGATCGATCTTCTCACCCACCAGACCGCAGAAATTTCTTCCGCTGATCTCATCGCCGAGGAGGAAGAGGCCCTTGTTTCCAAACACCGGGCGGCTGCCAATGCCACAAGAATCCTGCAGCTTTGCGGCGGACTCTCCGCAAAGTTATCCGGCGAAGAATTTTCACTACTTAATGGGATTGCCGACGCTGTCCGCTCGACCCGCGAACTCTCCAAACTGGATCCTGCCGCCGAGGCCTTGGTTTCGCTTTCAGAGACCGCCTCCGAGGCCCTGGCAGAGCTGGACTCCGCCCTCCAGAATTATGCAGGGGATGTGGACGCTGATCCCGCGGCTCTCTCCGCCGTTGAAGCCCGCCTGGATCTGATCCAAACCCTCAAGCGCAAGTATGGAGCCTCCATCCCGGAAATTCTTGAGTTCGGTCAACAGGCCACCTCCCGCCTGAATGAACTCCAAGGCCGTGCCGCACGCTCTGACAAACTTGATGCCGAAATCCAGAAAGCCGCAGCGGCTCTCAAATCCAAGGGTGCGCGACTCACAGGCAAACGGCAGGAAGCCGCACGAGGTCTAGAAAAAAAGGTCACCTCCGGATTGAAGGACCTTGGGTTTGCAAAGTGCGAGTTCTCGATCTCTCTCGAAAAACTACCCGAGCCCGGCCCCCAAGGCATGGAAGTTGCCGAGTTTGTGTTTTCCCCCAACCCGGGCGAAGACGCTCGCCCACTCCGTGCCATCGCCTCCAGCGGCGAAATTTCAAGGGTCATGCTCGCCCTGAAGGGCGCTCTCGCCGAACAGGACGAGGTGCCGCTTCTGGTCTTTGACGAAATTGACTCCAACGTCGGCGGCGAAATCGCCACCCGGGTTGCCGAACGAATGAGGGACCTTTCCGCCAATCGTCAGGTCCTTTGCATCACCCATCTCCCCCAAGTCGCCGCCTACGCCCACCACCACTTCGTGGTCTCCAAAGAAGTTCGCGATGGACGGACAAAAACGTCTTTGCACTCCACAAAAGACGACTCTCGCGTTGCCGAGATTGCCCGCATGCTCGGCGGTAAATCCGCCACTGCCATCGCCCACGCCAAGGACCTCCTGGCGAAATAGCCTCTATTTATGCGAAAATGGATTGATAACCTGAACTCCCTCGTAACACGGCCCACATGAAACCATTTCTCATCATTGGTAGCGCCAACGTGGATTTTATCATGCGTGTCGGTCACTTACCCAGCCGCGGAGAGACGGTGGCAGCCAGCACATTTGCACAGACCTTTGGAGGAAAAGGCGCAAACCAGGCGGTGGCCGCGGTTCGTGCCGGGGGCC
>JBGTAR010000119.1:0-6407 GCA_041749815.1 Terrimicrobiaceae bacterium | reverse complement strand
GTTTCCCGGGAGCTCGATGTCTGGGTTGAGGAGAGGGGGTTTGAGAGTCGGTCGCAGGGGGTGACCTCGATGATCAATGAGCGGCTCATCGAGCATCGCCGGGAGACAGGAGAGGGGATCATGACCGGGACCATCACGCTTTTTTACAATCAGACCCGGAACAATATTCTGGTGGAGTTGGCAACACTGAAGCGGCGTCATATTGATGAAGTGATTGGGTCCTTGCAGGTTCAATTGGAGGACAACCACGTGATGGATGTGATTTTGGTTCAGGGTCCTGTAAAAATCCTGCAGGCGATCACTGATGAACTTCTCGCGTGCAAGGGGGTAAAAGTGGGCAAGCTCACTCTGACCAGCACGCTGATCCCGCCACTTCATCCCCTCACAAAGAGCTGACGAGTTTATGAGTCTTTCCAACTATCAAGAAACCCTGCCCGGAGGCGCGATGTGGTCCATGCGGATTCCGCGGGGTTTCGAAGTCCGAGTCACCGCGTTGGAGTCAGGGGCGAATGTGTCCGCGTTGTTTTATCATGCGGAAAATCCTATGGACCGTTTGAATGTCCCTGACACGCTGAAGGCGCTACACACGGCGAAGCTCACACGGGGTCATGTGCTGATGAGTGACATGGGGCTTGCCATGGTTTCCATCACCGGCGATTCGATGGGTTGGCACGATCCCCTTGGCGGTCACTCCACGGCGGATCATATACGTCAGGCTTTTGGTGAGCAGAGCTATCAGGATTTCCGGAATGATTTTTTTCGGAATGCCCATGACAATTTTCTGGTCGAACTCACGAAGCATGGGCTGGGCTTGAGGGACATTGTGGCCAACGTGAATTTTTTCAGCAAAGTGGTGGCAGATGACAGTGGTCGGCTGAGCTTGGAGCCCGATCATTGTCCGGCGGGTGGGACATTCACGCTAAGAACAGAAATTCCCATTCTGGCGGTATTCGCCAATTGTCCGCATCCCATGCAAACCTCGGGCGTTTATCCGAGGGTGCCCATTGCCCTTCAGATTTCAAAAGGGTCACCTCCTGGAGCGGATGATTTCTGTCGAAACTTTCGTCCGGAGTGCGGGCGTGCCATGGCGCTGTCAGAGCGTCAACAATTTCTCCAAGCATGAGCACACTCAACTACCACGAAAGTTCACTTGATAAAGAGTCAGCCACTTTTTCAAAAGTGATCCCGGCAGGGGAAGGGTGGCTTCACCGGGTTGAGGCCGGTCAAACCTTGCGCATTGTGGATCTGGAGGGAAACCAGGCTGCTGACACGTTCTTTTTTAATGCGGATGACCTCAGTGAGCGTTACAGCGCGCAGGACACCATCCGCGAGCAAGGGGCGATTTATCTGACGACGGGCACACGGCTTCTTTCAAATCTTTGCCGTGAAATGTTGGAGATCACAGCGGACACGTGTGGGCGACATGACACCATTGGAGGGGCCTGTGCGGCGGAGAGCAACATGGTTCGTTATGCACTCGAGAAGCGGTTCATGCATAACTGCCGGGATACCTTCCTCCTACAAATGGCGCGCTCCGGCCTGCCGCTTAACAAGCGGGATCTGGCCCATAATATCAACTTTTTTATGAACGTTCCTGTCACTCCCGAGGGCGGACTCAAGTTCGAGGATGGAGTTTCCGAGCCGGGAAAATACGTCGAGATGCAGGCGAGGATGAATGTGTTCTGTCTGATTTCAAATTGCCCCCAGCTTAATAATCCCTGCAACGCGTATAACCCGACTCCGATCGAAGTTTTGATCTGGAATTCCGCTGCGACCCAATGACCAAGATCCTCATTGCCAACCGGGGAGCCATTGCGTGCCGGATCGAGCGGACGGTTCGCGAGATGGGCCTCGCCTCCGTCGCGGTTTATTCCGAGGCGGATGCAGATTCGTTGCATGTGAGAAATGCGGAAGAGGCCGTTGCCATTGGGGAATCTGCTCCGGCTTCCAGCTATTTGGATGCAGCCAAAATCCTTAATGTGGCCAAGCACACAGGAGCCTCGGTCATTCACCCCGGCTATGGATTTCTGAGTGAAAACGCCGATTTTGCCGAGGCTTGCGAGCGGGAGGGTGTTGCCTTTGCGGGTCCCACGGCGGATCAGATCCGTCAGTTCGGCTTAAAAAATGCAGCGAGGGATGTGGCCAAGTCGTGCGGCGTTCCGCTGCTGCCTGGAACTGATGTGCTGGAAAGCCTGGAGGAAGCCGAGGCGGCTGCCGCTGCGATTGGTTTTCCAGTGATGCTTAAAAGCACAGCGGGTGGGGGAGGAATTGGGATGCAGGTTTGTCATCACGAAGGAGACCTGCGTGGCGCTTATGAAAGCGTTCGGCGTTTGGGTGAAGCCAACTTCCGAAACGGCGGGTTGTTTTTAGAAAAATTTGTCGAACAGGCCCGGCATGTTGAAGTTCAGATTTTTGGAGATGGCAAAGGACATGTGATCGCGCTGGGAGAACGGGATTGCTCGGCACAACGGCGGAATCAAAAAGTTCTTGAAGAAACACCAGCTCCGGGACTTCCGCCGGAAATTCGTGCTGCGCTTTGCGAAGCAGCCATTTCCTTGGGGAAAGCGGTTTCGTATCGCTCTGCGGGCACGGTCGAATTTCTGTATGATGCGAAAGCGGGCTCCTTTTATTTTCTGGAGGTCAACACAAGGCTTCAGGTCGAGCACGGGGTCACGGAGGAAGTCTTCGGCGTGGACCTTGTCGGGTGGATGTTGCGATTGGCTCTCGGGGATTCGGATTTTTTTGCAGAGTTTTCAGACAAACCCGCGGGTGTTGCCATTGAAGCGCGTATATATGCCGAGATGCCGGCAAGGAATTTCCAACCCAGCACGGGGACAATCACGCATGTTCACCTCCCCACCAATGTCAGGGTCGAGACATGGATAGATACTGGCACCGAGGTCTCGGGATTTTATGATCCCATGCTCGCCAAGGTGATTTCGCGCGGCAGGACCCGTGCGGAGGCTTTGACTGTGTTGCGGTTGGCGTTGAAAGAAATGCAGGTTTATGGGGTTGAGACAAATCTTGAGTACCTTCTTGCCATCCTTGCTTCTCCGGACTTTGAGGAAGGAGGCCTCACCACCTCATTTTTAAATCGCTTTGCGTTCCAGTCATCGGTTGTCGATGTGCTGGACGGAGGTATCGAAACCCTCGTGGTGGATTGGCCGGGACGGGTCGGATATTGGGATGTCGGCGTGCCTCCTTCCGGTCCTTTCGATGATCGAAGTTTTCGTCTGGCAAACCGTCTTTTGGGAAATGACGAATCATCAGCCGGATTGGAGATCACAGTTAGGGGGCCCACGCTCAAATTTCAAAAAGCGGCCTGGATCTGCCTCACGGGGGCAGAGATGGGAAGCACCATCGATGGAGTTCCTCTGGGATTGGGCAAGCCGGTTCGGGTTCTTTCGGGTCAGACTCTAAGGATTGGGGAAGCCAAAGGACCTGGGTTGCGGGGATATCTGTGTGTGAAGGGGGGCTTTGATGAAGCCCATTACCTTGGCAGCCGCACGACATTCCGCCTGGGCAAATTTGGCGGTCATGGCGGACGGGCGCTTAGGGCAGGGGATGCCTTGCGCTTGTTTGAGACATCTGACAACGAAGAAGGAATCGATTGGGAATCCGTGGAGTTGCCAACCCTCGGGACCACTTGGAAAATTGGAGTCTCTTACGGCCCGCACGGGGCTCCCGACTTTTTTACGGACCGTGATATCGAAACATTTTTTCAGACCTCATGGGAGGTTCATTATAACTCATCCCGCACGGGAGTTCGTTTGATAGGACCAAAGCCGACGTGGGCGCGCCCGGATGGCGGGGAGGCCGGTCTTCATCCCTCCAATATCCATGACAATGCTTATCAGGTTGGCGCCATTGATTTCACCGGAGACATGCCAATTATCCTTGGCCCCGATGGCCCCAGTCTGGGCGGATTTGTTTGTCCGGCGACGATCTTGAGTCGCGAATTTTGGAAGGTCGGACAACTGCGGCCCGGAGACATGGTGCGGTTTCATCCGGTGGCGCTGGAGGCCTCGGCCTCCTCTTCATCAATTGAAAGCTTTCCTGCAACACTTGACCCTGTGATCGCCCATCAGGATCTCAAGAAGGAAACATCGGTGGTGTATCGGCGTCAGGGTGACACTGCCATCCTTGTGGAGTTTGGAGAGATGGTCTTGGATCTGCATTTGCGCTTCCGGGTTCAAGCCTTGTACGAGGCCTTGAAGAGCGCGGGGATTGTGGGGTTGCTCGATCTCACGCCCGGGATTCGCTCCCTGCAAGTTCGTTACGACCCGGCAAAGATTTCCCACGGCGTTTTACTTGCTGAGGTTTCGAAGATTGAAGCGGATCTTCCGTCAATAGCGAGCATGGTGGTTCCCACACGGATTGTTCACCTGCCGCTTTCGTGGGATGATGAGTCCACGCGCCTGGCCATTGAGAAGTATTCCCAGTCGGTGCGCAAAGATGCGCCGTGGTGTCCCAGCAACATTGAATTTATCCGCCGGATCAACGGTTTGGAATCCCAGGAAGCTGTCCGCGAGATTGTTTTTTCCGCAAGCTACTTGGTCATGGGGCTGGGGGATGTGTATCTTGGAGCACCCGTGGCAACGCCTCTGGATCCGCGTCATCGTCTTGTCACCACCAAATACAACCCGGCCAGAACATGGACGCCGGAAAATGCCGTGGGCATCGGTGGCGCCTACCTCTGCATTTACGGCATGGAAGGCCCGGGAGGTTATCAATTTGTGGGAAGGACGGTTCCTGTTTGGAATCGCTACCGCCAGACAACGAGCTTTGTGAAGGATCGGCCATGGCTTCTCCGGTTTTTTGATCAGATCCGCTTTTATCCCGTGGAACACTCCGAGTTGATGGAGATGAGGCGGGATATGTTGACCGGCCGCTTTGATCCTAAGATCGAGGAGCAGGAATTTCGGCTGGCTGACTATGATCGCTTCCTGGAAGCTGAGGCCGGATCGATCGCTGCCTTCCGTGCAAAGCAGCGTTCCGCATTCGCTGCCGAGCGCGAGCGCTGGAATGTGGCGGGGCAGAATGTTGTGACAGAAGAAGTCTTGGAAATTCTTGAGGCGCGGGAGGACGACATTCCTGAGGGGTGTCTTGCGGTGGCCAGTCCGACAGCCGGCAATCTGTGGAAGCTACTGGTGACCACGGGCCAACCCGTCACCGCCGGGGAGACCCTGGCGATTGTGGAAAGCATGAAAATGGAGATTGCCTGTCATGCGCCGGAATCGGGAACCGTGGAGGTTGTTTTATCCAAAGAGGGGCAGTCTCTTTCGCATGGGCAGCCTCTGCTCGCCATCAAACCAAGCGCATGAATATTAACTCTCTTCTCAGTGCATATCGATCCGGGAATACGACTCCTGAGCAAATCATTTCCAAAGTTCTTGAAGAAATTGATGTGTATCCCGGGGTCTGGATCAGCCGATTTTCTGATGACGTTCTTTTGGCCAAAGCCCGCAGCCTTCAGGAGTGCGGCCCAGCTGGTCTCCCGCTCTACGGCATTCCATTTGCGGCGAAGGACAACATTGATGTGGCAGGCTTGCCCACCACAGCGGCCTGCCCTGCATTTGCCTATGACCCCAAAGCAGATGCGACAGTCGTCAGGCTTCTTCTGGAAGCCGGGGCCATCTGCCTTGGTAAAACCAACTTGGATCAATTTGCCACCGGTCTTGTGGGGACGAGGTCGCCGCATGGCGTGCCGGAAAATCCTTATGGCAAAGATTTTGTTCCCGGTGGCTCGAGTTGCGGCTCGGCCGTGGCCGTTGCGAGAGGACTTGCGGCCTTTTCTCTGGGAACCGACACGGCAGGATCCGGGCGTATTCCTGCCGCATTTAACAATTTGTATGGTTGGAAACCGACGCGGGGAATTGTCAGCACCCAGGGGGTCGTGCCAGCCTGTCGAACGCTTGATTGTGTTTCGGTTTTTGCAACCTCCGCGGAAGACATTCCGATCATCTCAAACATCATCGCGGGATTTGATCCTGCGGACTCGTATTCCCGGAAAGCGGAATTTTATCCGGAAAGACATGTGAGGCGTGTTGGGATTCCTCGGGCCGGCCAATTGGAATTTTTTGGCGACGTTGATTACGCTGCTCTTTGGGAATCAAAGATTGTAGAGATTCTGGCGCTGGGTCTTGAGGTCATCGAAATCGATTTTCAACCATTCCTTGATGCCGCGCGCCTGCTCTATGAAGGTCCCTGGCTCACCGAGCGATATTTGGCGACCAGGGAATTGTTGGAAACAAATCCTCTGGCTCTTCATCCCGTGACGCGTGAGATCATTCAGAAAGGCAGGGAGGGATCAGCGGTGATGGCCTTTGAGGCCCAATACCGTTTGGCTGACCTCAGGCGACAAGCAGAGACCGTCTGGGAGTCTGTGGATATCCTTTGCACGCCCA